>NZ_CP108101.1:5209754-5516210 GCF_036195325.1 Streptomyces sp. NBC_00234
CGGTGGTGTGGACATCGTCGTCGCCAACGCCGGCATCACCCGCAACGGCACGGTGCGCAAGCTCAGTCCGGCGGACTGGCGCGAGGTGATGAGCACCAACGTGGACGGCGTGTTCCACACCGTCCAGGCCGCGTTGCCCCACCTGGAGCGCAGTGGTGGCGGGACGATCCTGACCCTGTCCTCCGCGATGACCGGCCGGATCGCCCCCGGGGCGAGCGCGTACGTGGCGTCGAAGGCGGCGATCGAGGCGTTCACCCGTTGCTGCGCGGTGGAGTTCGCCACCCGGCGGGTCCGGGTGAACTGTCTGTCGCCCGGCATCCTCACCGTGGGCATGGGCGAAGCGGTCTGCGCGGACGAACGGCTGAAGGAGGCGTACTGGCCGCGACTGCTCGCCGGACGGGCGGGAACGCCCCAGGAGGCGGTCAGCGCGGCGGTGTTCCTGGTCAGCCCGGCAGCCTCGTACGTCAACGGGCAGGTCCTCGAAGTGAACGGCGGACTGCTGTGAGCGTGCGGATCGCCTACGAGGACGACGTGGCCTGGGTGTGCCTGGACCGGGCGCCGCTCAACCTCTTCGACACGGCCCAGCAGCTCGGCGCCGAGCTGGCGCTGTGCGAACTGGAGGACCGGGAGGGGCTGCGCGCCGTGGTGTTCACCGGCGCCCACGGCCACTTCTCGGCGGGTGGCGACGTCAAGGAGATGGGTACGCTCCCGCCGGACGAGGTCGCCGACTACGCCGAGCGGATCAGCCGGCTGACCCGGCAGGTCGCCGCCCTGCCCGTCCCCGTCATCGCCGCCGCGGAGGGCTTCGTCCTGGGGGGCGGCTGCGAACTCGCCCTGGCCGCGGACGTACGCATCTGCACCCCCACCGCCCGCTTCGCCCTTCCCGAGACGCCGCTGGGGCTGATCCCCGGCGCCGGCGGAACCCAGCGGCTGCCCCGGCTGATCGGGCTGTCCCGGGCGAAGGACATCGTCTTCTCCGGCCGCATGGTGCACGCCGACGAGGCGGCCCGTATCGGACTCGTCGACGCCGTCGTCCCCGAGGAGGAGCTCATCGGGACGGCCCGCGCGTGGGTCCGGCGCTACACCGCCTGTCCGGCCGGGGCGCTGGCCGCGGCCAAGGAGGCACTCGACGCGAGCATGGAAGGCCCGCTCCAGGACGGGCTCGACCTGGAACGGTCCCTGTTCGCGCCCCTGTTGGCAGCCGGGGAGCGCACCGATCACTTCCGCCGCTTCCAGGCGTCACGGGCCGGGACCACCGCCTCCGCGGCGCGGGCCGAAGCCACCGCCTCCGCCCGGTAACGCGAGGCACCGAACTGCACGTGCGGCGGTGCCAGGGGCGCGCGGACTCCGCGCTACCCGGCCGTCCCGACCGTCAGCTCGTCGATGCCCGCGGGCTTCTCCGCATCCGCCGAGGTCACCGTCACCCGTACGTACCGGGCAGCCGTACCCGACCGGTACGGCTGCCAGTGACCGCCGTCGAGCGAGGTCTCCAGCCGGTGCGCCTCGGGTCGTACGTCGCTCCACCGCGGGACGAACGAGGTGACCGCGGACACCCGGCCCAGGTCCACCGACAGCGCGCCCTTCGCCCCGTCCGGGGACCAGGCCGTCGCCGGGCTGCCGTCCACGGCGGCTGCCGCGTACAGCCCGGGGGTCTCGGAGGTGGCCGTCGCCGGGCGGCACCGCGCCGCGTTGGACGTCGGCGTCAGGTCGGGGCGCCGGGTGGGCAGGGTCAGCGTGCCCGCGAGCCGGCGCGGACCGGCGGGGGTATGGACCGTGAACGGGGCGCCGGACGTCAGCCGGACCTCGGTCCGCCGGGCGCCGATCGCCACCTCGTACGTACGGCCCCGGTGGCGCAGGCCCGTCAGCGTCACGCCCTCGCGCAGCTGCGGCGGCAGCATCGGATCGAGCCGCACCCCGTCCTCGCGCAGCCGCAGCCCTGTCAGCCCGTGGGTGAAGACCTGGAGGAAGCCGCCCTTCCCGGTGAGGAAATCCTCGGCGGGGAAGCCGGAAAGGGGGTCCTGCGCCCCGGACTTCTCGCCGCGCGCCTCGGAGAAGAGGGCGTACGGTCCGCGGACGAACGGGCGCACGGCGCGCTGGAGATAGGTGTACGTCGCACAGCCCGGCTCCCCGATCGCGGCGGCGTCGACGGCGTGCACCGAGTCCGTCATCGCCGGGCCGTCGGGGTCGGTGCGCGCGGCGTAGTGGTCGAGTGTGGCCGCGGCGGCACCCGGCTCCATCGGCCACTCCAGCGGGTAGATCAGCAGGGCGGTGTCGGCCTGCTTGATGGTCGAGCCGTTGTACCCCGCGTACTGGAGGAAGATCTTCCGCTTCTTGTCGTACGGGATGCGCAGACCGTCCGCGACCCGGGTCCAGGCGGCCGGCGCCGGATGGCCGAGCAGCTCGGCCGCGCGGGTCGCGCGGCGCAGCGCGGTGGCGGCGACGGCGTTGGTGAAGACGCCGTCGGTGACGCCGTTGCTGTACTCGTCGGGGCCCGCCACGTTCGTCACGGAGTAGCTGCCGTCGTCGTTGGCCGTGGCGCGCGACTGCCAGAACTCGGCGATGCCCTTCAGTAGCGGCCAGCCGCGCCCGGCGAGCCAGGCGCGGTCCCCGGTGGCCAGGTAGTACTGCCAGACCGCGAGCGCGATGTCGCCCTGGAGGTGGTTCTGCGTCAGGCAGTGCGGCGGGTCCCAGCTCTGGCACTCGGAGTACAGCCGGCCCCTGCTGCCGCTCGTCCAGGGATAGAACAGACCGCGGTAGCCGAGCTTCCGGGCGTTCTCGGCGGCGGCGCCCCGGGTCCGGTAGCGGTACTCGACGACGGAACGGGCCAGCTCCGGGTGGGTGACGAGCAGCCCCGGGTACATCCACGTCTCCGCGTCCCAGAACACCATGCCGGCGTAGTTGTCGCTGGTCAGACCGGCCGGGGCGATGCTGTCCGAGGAGCCGGGACGGGTGTTGGCGAGCAGCCCGTACCGCGCGGCCCGCAGGTGGCCCTCCAGTGCGGGACTGCCGGGTACGGAGATGTCGGCGGACCACGCCTCGCGCCAGGCGGCGGCGTTGGCCGCGTAGACACCGGACCAGCCCCGCCGGGCGGCCCGGTGGGCGGCGGCCCGGGCGGAGCCGAGCGGATCGCGGGAAGTGAGGGCGGTGTCGACCCCGACGTACTTCTCGAAGGTGTAGGTGCGTCCGCTGCGCACCGGCGTGGCCCGTGGGTTCCGGGTGCTCCGGGACGGGGGCCGCAGCGTCTCGACGACCCCGGAGCCGCGCCGCATCGTCTGGACGACGGCCCCCGCCGTCCCGCTGCCCAGGGTGCGGAAGGTGCCGTCGTCGGCCACCGCGAGCCGGCGCGCGCCGCGCCCGTCCAGGCGGCCGGTCACCGTCGCCTCGCCGTCCCAGTGCGGGGTCATCCGCAGGCGTACGGCACCGGTGTGGACGTCGGAGCGGTCGGCCAGTACCTCGTACGTCAGGTCGGTGGCGCGGCCGTCGGCCGTGGTCCAGCGCAGCGAGGTGACGACGACGCCGCAGCGCAGGAGGACCGTCTGGCGGTAGTGCGAGATCCGGCCGGCCGGGGTGCCGGAGCCGTAGGTCTCCCTGCCGACGCGCACGTCCAGCGTCGTCCAGCTCGGCAGGGCGGCGATCACGTCGCGGCCCTCGGCGGTCTTCTTGTCGCGGGCGTACAGCCCGGAGACGAACGCGCCGTCGTAGCGCGGGGTGAACAGCGGCCAGCCGGTCTTCTCGCCCGTCGCCGCGTATCCGGCGCCGGTCGCGGGCACCCGGTGGCCCAGATATCCGTTGCCGACGTACGGGTCGTATCCGTCGGCCTCGCCGAACCGGGTGGAGGTCTGCGACCAGGAACCGCCGCTGTCCCGCGCCGGCGTGCAGGGTGCGGTCCGCGGTGTGTCGCGGGGGGCTGCCGCCGAGGGGGAGAGGGGCGCGATCATTGTGCCCGCGACCAAGGACGTCAGGAGAGCGATGCGCGAGAGTCTCACCGTACGAAGGTAGGGAACGCGAGGGCGCGGACGTGTGCACGGCACGCGTGGCGGACCCGTGTGCTTCGAAGTGCCCACCGCGGGAGTGCGCCGGAGGTCCTCGGCAGGCCGGCGGCTCCGCTCAGCGCGGGGCGGCCGTACCCGTCTTCAGCCCGGCGCCGCACAGCGGCACGACCACGCTGCGGTCGGTCCAGTCGCCCACGGCCGCCCAGCAGGCCACCCCGGTCGTCTCGACGTAGAGGCCGCGGGCGGCCAGGTCCAGCTGCGCGCTGCGGATGCGGTCCTCCGACACGGTGAGGAAGGTGCCGCCCGATGCGCGCACCGCCGCCAGGATCTGGCGGGCGCGAGGCGGTCGGGGGATGGCGATGCCCTCGGCGAGCGTGGCGGCGGCGGGCCCGTCGTCCGCGCGGGCGGGCGGCAGCTCGTCGGCGCCCGCCCGGAAGGCGGCGGCCAGCGGGGAGACGGCCTCCGCCTGCACGGCGATCAGCGCGGGGCGCCGCTCGATCAGGCCCTGGGCGTGCAGTTCGGCCGTGGCGAGCGCGGCGCCGAGAAGTAGCGTCCCGTTGCCCACCGGGACGGCGATGGTGTCCGGCAGGGTCCCGCCGAGGTCCTCCCACAGCTCGTACACGTAGGTCTTGGTGCCGTGCAGGAAGTACGGGTTGAAGACGTGCGAGGCGTAGAAGGTGCCCGGTGCGTCCGCGGCGGCGCGGGCGGCCCGTGCGGTGGCCTCGCGGTCGCCGGGGACGATTTCCAGCCGGGCGCCGTGGGCCCGGATCTGCTCGGTCTTCTTCGGGGAGGTCCCTTCGGGGACGTACACGGTGCAGGGCAGCCCGGCCCGGGCGCAGTAGGCGGCGACGGCGGTTCCGGCGTTGCCGCTGCTGTCGGCCACCACGCGGCGCGGATCCAGGCGCCGGGCGAGCTCGGCGAGCATCACGGCGCCGCGGTCCTTGAACGAGAGCGTCGGCATGAGGAAGTCGAGCTTGGCCGAGACCGTGCCGGTGAGGGGGACCAGTGGGGTGCGGCCCTCGCCGAGCGAGGTCGCCGGGGTGGCGAGCGGAAGAACCTCTTCGTAACGCCACAGTGAATTGACCCGCCCGGCCAGGGAGTTGAGCGAGAGCCCTGCGGAGATCCCGAAGTCGAGGTCCCAGGGGCCCCGGCAGACGGGGCAGCACCAGGTCAGCGTGGTCGTGTCGGCTCGGGTCCCGTCCTGCGGGCAGAGGTACTGGGCCATGCCGGCCAGCATGTCAGGCGGATGGCAGGTGAATGGCAGATGCATGGCGATCCCCAAGGCGGTCTTGTGTGATTCCTATGGATCGGTCAATCTTTCGTCGGCAGCAGGGCATGCCGACCCTCGGAACAGCGCGCGGAACGTGGCGCTGTGATGGCTGGATTGTCATGCGCATGCCGGTTTTACCCCCCACCAGGGCACCGCCGATGAGGAGGACCCCTCACATGCGTCACACCCCGTACACCCGTCGAAGACTGGCCGCGGCGAGCGTCATAGCCGGAGCCGCGATGGCGCTCACCACCGCGGCGGCCTTCCCGGCCACCGCCTCGGAGGCCGCGCCGGAAGGCCGGATCGAGAACGCGGGCGCCCCGGGCGCCATCAGCGGCAGCTACATCGTCACCCTCGACGAATCGGCCGCCGACGCCGGCTCCGCGTCGGGCAAGGCGCTGGCCAAGGAGTACGGCGCCGAGATCAAGAAGACCTACCGCGCGGCCCTCAACGGCTACGCCGTCGAACTCTCGGCCTCGCAGGCGAAGAAGTTCGCCGCGGACCCGGCCGTCGAGTCCGTGGTCCAGAACCGCACCTTCACGATCTCGGGCACCCAGCCCTCACCGCCCTCGTGGGGCCTGGACCGGATCGACCAGAAGACCCTCCCGCTGAACCAGAGTTACACCTACCCCGACAAGGCGGGCGAGGGCGTCACCGCGTACGTCATCGACACGGGTGTGCGGATCAGCCACAGCGACTTCGGCGGCCGGGCCTCGTACGGCTACGACGCCATCGACAACGACAACACCGCGCAGGACGGCCACGGCCACGGCACCCACGTGGCGGGCACCGTCGCGGGCACCTCGTACGGTGTCGCCAAGAAGGCGAAGATCGTCGGCGTCCGCGTGCTCGACAACAGCGGTTCCGGTACGACCGCGCAGGTCGTCGCCGGTATCGACTGGGTGACGGCCAACGCCGTCAAGCCGGCCGTCGCCAACATGAGCCTCGGCGGCGGGGCGGACTCCGCGCTCGACACCGCCGTGCGCAACTCGATCGCGTCGGGCATCACCTACGCCGTCGCGGCGGGCAACGAGTCGACCAACGCCTCCACCAAGTCCCCGGCGCGCGTCACCGAGGCCATCACCGTCGGCTCCACGACCAACACCGACGCCCGCTCCAGCTTCTCCAACTACGGCACGGTCCTGGACCTGTTCGCCCCGGGTTCCTCGATCACCTCGTCGTGGAACACGAGCGACAGCGCCACCAACACCATCTCCGGTACGTCGATGGCGAGCCCGCACGTGGCCGGTGCCGCGGCGCTCTACCTGGCGGACCACCCGGGCCAGACGCCGGCGCAGGTCTCGGCCGGACTAGTCGCGGCGGCCTCGACCGGTGTGGTGACCAGCCCGGGCACCGGCTCGCCGAACCTCCTGCTGAACGTCGGCGCGGGTACGGTCACGCCGCCCGGACCGAAGTTCGAGAACACGACCGGCTACGCGATCGCGGACAACTCCACGGTCGAGGCGCCGGTCACCGTCACCGGTGTCGCCGGTAACGCGCCGGCCGCGCTGAGCGTCCCGGTCAACATCACGCACACCTACATCGGCGACCTGAAGATCGACCTGGTCGCCCCCGACGGGTCGGTCTACACCCTGAAGGCGTACGGCGTGGGCGGCAGCGCCGACAACGTGGTCACCACCTACTCGGTGAACGCCTCGTCGGAGGTCGCCAACGGCACCTGGAAGCTCCGGGTCAGCGACAACGCGGCGGCCGACACCGGCCGGCTCAACTCGTGGGCCCTGCAGTTCTAGAGTTCTGAAGCGCCCGTGAGGCGTTGATGTACGCGTGTGGGGCGGCTGCCACCGGCAGCCGCCCCACACCGTGTTCCGTCAGCGCCCGTGGAGACCGCTGTCGACGGCGGTCATCAGTTCGCCGTCGTCCGTGTCCCCGTCCAGCGACCAGAACATCGCACCGCCGAGACCGCGGTCACGGATGTACGAGGTCTTGGCGCGCAGGACCTGCGGGTCGTCGTAGGTCCACAGGGTCGTGCCGTCGAACAGCCAGGCGTGGCCGTTCCTCCGGTCCCGGTGGATCGTGTACGTCCCGGAATCGGCCAGCTTCTTGAGTGCCTTGTAGTCCTCGTACCCGGCGGCCCAGGTGGCGGGCGCGGGGGCCGTGGCCGGCTGTCCCAGACCGTCACCGCCGCCCGTCACACCGGTCCAGCCCTGCCCGTAGAACGGCATGCCCATCACCAGTTTGCGCGCGGGCGCGCCGCGCCTGATCCAGTCGCGGACGGTCTGGTCGACACTGAAGTCGCCCTTCGCGTACAGCGCGGACTGCTGGGCGGTGTTCTTCTCGCCGGAGACGTGGAAGTCGTACCCCTGAAGGTTCACGAAGTCGAAGTCCCGCATGATCCGGCGGACGTCGAAGCCGGCGTCGATCTTCGCGGGGGCGGTGGGGACGAACGCCGACAGCTCGTAGTGCTTCGGCCTGGCGTGCCGCGCGGAACTCCTGGCGTACGCGTCGAGCTGGGTGCGGAACTCGTGCACCAGAGCGGTGAAGTTCTGCTTGTCCTCGGGGCGGAAGACCGTGTCCGTGTCGCCGGCCGAGCCGGGCCACTCCCAGTCGAGGTCGACCCCGTCGAAGAGGCCGGCCGCCGCGCCCGCGCCACCGCGCGCCCCGTCCACCGGCAGGTTGCCCTTGATGTAGAGGTCGAGGCAGGAGGAGACGAGCGCCTTGCGGGAGGCGGCGGTCCGGGCCGCGTCCGAGAAGTGGGTGGACCAGCTCCAGCCACCGAGCGAGATCATCACCTTCAGACCGGGGTGCTTGGCCTTGAGCTCCCGCAGCTGGTTGAAGTTGCCGGCGAGGGGCTGGGTCCCGGTGTCGGCGACACCGTCCACGGAACCCGCGTCGTCCAGCGGACGGGCGTAGTCCGCCCAGGCGTCGGCCTCGCCGGGCACATTGCCGGTGAAGCACTTCCCGTCGGCGTTCACGTTGCCGAAGGCGTAGTTGATGTGGGTGAGCTTGGCCGCGGCACCGCTCGTGTCCAGGTCCTTGACCTGGAAGTCGCGTCCGTAGACGCCCCATTGGGTGAAGTAGCCGACGCTGCGGTACGCGGGTTCGTGGTGCCCCCTGCCCTGCTCGGGGCCGGCCGTGGCGGCGGGGGCGATACCGGCGATCAGCGCGAAGGCGCAGGCGGCAACGGTCAGTCTGGACAGGCTTCTTCGTCGCATGGGGCTCGTTCCTGTGTGGCTGGGGCGTAAGGGGGGTGGGAGCCGTGCTGCACAGGAAGGTATTGGTCTGGACCAAATGGGGTCAAGGGTCCGGCAGTTATGGACGGCCGGGGCGGGGCAGGGATTGGCCGGGACTCCCGTGGTGCTGATGTTCGAGGTATGCGTCGACCGTCGGCGAATCATCACTTCGAGTGAATCTCTGGCCAGTGCTTGCGGTCCACAACCCACGGTTGCGACGCTGTCGCAGTCTGTCAACCTGTTGGGAGTGGCCTGTGACTTTCGGTGAGCAGCCCGCCTATCTGCGCGTTGCGAGCGATCTCAGAGAGAAGATCGTCAACGGCGCTCTGCCGCCCCATACCCGCCTGCCGTCGCAGGCCCGTATTCGCGAGGAGTACGGAGTATCGGACACCGTCGCCCTGGAGGCGCGCAAGGTGCTCATGGCCGAGGGCCTGGTCGAAGGGCGCTCGGGGTCCGGCACCTATGTGCGCGAGCGTCCCGTCCCGCGCCGGATCGCCCGCTCCGGGTACCGGACGGGTTCCGGTGCCAACCCCTTCCGTCAGGAACAGACGGCGGAGGGTACGCGCGGCACCTGGGAGTCCCGCAGCGAGCAGGAGGGGGCCAGTGCGGAGATCGCCGAACGGCTCGGCATCGAGCCGGGCGACCGTGTGATGCGTACGAGGTACGTCTTCCGGGAGGCGGGCGAGCCGATGATGCTCTCCACCTCGTGGGAACCGCTCGCGGTCACGGGGCGCACGCCCGTGATGCTGCCCGAGGAGGGTCCGCTGGGCGGCTGCGGGGTGGTCGACCGGATGGCGGCCATCGATGTCGTCGTGGACAACGTGGCCGAGGACGTCGGCGCGAGGCCGGGGCTTGCGGAGGAGCTCCTGGCGCTCGGCGGCGTACCCGGCCACGTGGTCATGGTGATCGAGCGTACGTACTACGCGTCGGGCCGGGCCGTCGAGACGGCGGACGTGGTGGTGCCCGCAGACCGCTACCGGATCGCCTATCACCTGCCGGTCAAGTGACCTCTGCCGCCCGGCGGCGGCGCGTTCCTGTCGCGTGACCGATATCTGAACGGCTTGTCCGCGACCCGTGACGCCGAGTTAACGCCCCCTCGGCTCCCGTTACGCACGGGCAATCACCGGCATCAACAATTTGTCATGTCCGGCTCTTAACTTCCCGTTCGTTACCCGCACACCGGACTGACGAACGGGAAGTCGCCGATGACGGACACAGTCACCACCACGGCCGAAGCGCCGGATCCGAGTACGCCAGGAGGGCCCGGCGCGCCACGGCGCAGCTATGCCAGGCTCGCCGCCGACGAGAGCCGTGAGGACTACTCGCTCCGCTACGCCCCGCACTCCTTCCGGCGCTGGTCGCCCTCGATGGTGGCGGGCACGGCGCTCGGCGGAATCGCCTATCTCGCCGACTTCGCCATCGGCGCCTCGATCGTCTTCACCTACGGATTCACCAGCGGACTCGCCTCGATCCTCACCGCCGCGGTGATCATCTTCGTCACGGGCATACCGATTGCACGGGCCTGCGCGAAGTACGGGCTGGACATGGATCTGGTCACGCGGGGCGCCGGCTTCGGCTACTTCGGCTCCACGCTGACGTCGCTGATCTACGCGTCCTTCACCTTCATCTTCTTCGCGCTCGAAGGCTCGATCATGGCGCAGGCCATGCATCAGGCGGTCGGACTGCCCGTGGAGATCGGCTATCTGCTCACCACGCTGATCGTCATCCCGATCGTGTTCCGGGGGATGGGCGCGCTGGCGAAGGTGCAGGCGTGGACGCAGCCGGTCTGGATCGTCGGCATGGTGCTGCCGTTCGTAGTCCTCGCCTTCGAAGCCCCCGACGCCTGGGGCGACTTCGCCTCCTTCGGTGGCACGGAGGGCGCCGGCTCGGGCTTCTCCTGGCTCGCCTTCGGGCTGGGCACGGGGGTCGCGCTCTCGCTCATCGCCCAGATCGGCGAGCAGGCCGACTACCTGCGCTTCATGCCCGCCAGGACGGAGGCCAACAAGCGGCGGTGGAACCTTGCCGTCCTCGCGGCCGGACCGGGCTGGGTCGTCATCGGGGCCGCCAAGCAGCTCGGCGGAGCACTGCTCGCCTTCGTCGCCCTGGAGGCGGTCGGCAAGACGCACGCGCTGGAGCCGATCGCCCCGCAGATCGAGGCCCTGAAGCCGTGGCTGGGCTCCTTCGCGCTCCCCGCCGCCGCGATCTTCGTGATCGTCTCGCAGATCAAGATCAACGTGACCAACGCCTACAGCGGCTCGCTGTCCTGGTCGAACTTCTTCTCCCGGATCACCCACAAGCACCCGGGCCGGGTCTGGTACATCTTCCTCAACCTCGCCATCGCGCTCACGCTGATGGAGATGAACATGTTCGCGGCCCTCAACAAGCTGCTGGGCTTCTACTCCAACGTGGGCATCGCCTGGATCGTGGCCGTCGCCGCAGACCTGGTCATCAACAAGCGGATCGGACTCAGCCCGCCGTACATCGAGTTCAAGCGGGCCTACCTGTACGCGGTGAACCCGGCCGGATTCGGGGCGATGGTGATCGCCTCGACCGTGTCGATCCTGGCCTTCTTCGGGCTGTTCGGCGCATACGCGGAAGCGTTCTCGACCTTCATCGCGGCCGGACTGTCGCTCGTGCTCTGCCCGTTGATCGCGTGGGCCACCAAGGGGAAGTACTACCTGGCCCGTCCGAACCCGGTGAACGGGCCGGACGTCGAGGTCGCCGACATCACCGCGACCCACACGTGCGCGGTGTGCGAGACCGCGTACGAACTGCCGGACATCGCGGACTGCCCGGTCCAGGCGGGGCCGATCTGCTCGCTGTGCTGCTCGCTGGACGCGGAGTGCGGCGACGTCTGCCGCACGGACCCGTCGGCCGGACCGGTCCTGCTGCCGATGCCCGTGGTGCGTACGGCGGACTGAGGAGGGCGGGTTCGCCGGCGCCTGTGGGCGGTCGCTGTCCGCGCGGCGGCCGGTGTCCGTGGGTCGCGAAACGGGCGTGTCGGGGGCCAAGGGGGCGCATGCGTGAGCGTGCGCCCCCACACGCATGGCTTGATGCGTATCTCTTTGTGTAAAGACGCATCCGCTGAGTAAAGGTCAGGCGTACGCTCGGGCATATGCGTACTGCGGTTTCCTGGGGATCCTTAGAGGCGTGCACTCCGGTGGGGAGAGGGGCAACATGCTCGGGAGGGACACGATGAGCGACAACAACGACGTGCTCCCCTGGCTGGTGATACGGCAGGACGACAACGGAAACCGCTACCGCGTCGGCAGGTACGCCACGCAGGAAGAGGCCCAGAAGATCGCGGACGGCCTCGACAGTCGCGGCCACAAACAGTTGTACTGGGTGGAGCGCATGGGGCAGGGCGCCCGCCCGTAGCGTTGGTGCCGGGCACCCGGCCGGCCTCGCGGATCCCGGCATTTTCGGGGCCCTTCCGGGGCGGCTACGCTCCCGCGTATGAACGCTTCCGTGGTGGTCGCCGGTGCCGTCCTCGACCAGGGGCGGCTGCTGGCCGCGCGCCGTAGTGCCCCGCCCGAGCTTGCGGGCCGCTGGGAGCTGCCCGGGGGCAAGGTGGAGCCGGGGGAGAGCGGCGAGCAGGCGCTCGTACGGGAGCTCCGCGAGGAACTCGGCGTGGAGTCGCGGGCGCTGGAGCGCATCCCCGGAGAGTGGCCGCTGAAGCCCGGATACGTGCTCCGGGTATGGACGGTGGGCCTGGTGTCCGGCGAACCCCGCGCTCTGGAGGACCACGACGAGCTGCGCTGGCTCGGGCCGGACGAGGTGGACTCGGTCGACTGGCTGGACCAGGACCGGCCCGCGGTGGCCGAGGCAGCGCGCCGCCTCCGGGGTGCCGCTCACCACTGAGCAGGTACCCCTTTCACCGTACGCCCCGCGTACACCCGTACGCCCTATGCGCCGTCTCGGGCGGTAGTGCGTACCGAATGACGGGTATGTGGTGATTGTTCCCCTTTGTTCCGGGGCGTCCTGCTGCTGGTCTTGGGAAGTGATCGGCGTGATCGACACCGAAGGAGACACTGCCGCCTGGGAATTTCCGGCGGTACCGGGATCCGTGCGCAGCGCCCGGCATGCGGTGCGCGACGCCTTGAGTTCCTGGGGGCTCGACGGTGCGCTCGCCGATGTGACCGAACTGCTCGTCAGCGAGCTGGTGACCAATTCCCTGCGCTATGCCTCCGGACCCATCGGTGTACGGCTGGTGAGGCCCCGTCCCGAGGGCGCCGCCGAGGACGACGACTCCGCTCCGAACAGTCCGTCCACGTCGCCCGCGCTGCTGGTGGAAGTCTCCGATCCGCTTCCGGATGTACCCACCGAACGCAGTGCGGGACCCGACGACGAAGGGGGGCGCGGACTGCGGCTGGTGGCTTGTTCTGCACGCCGCTGGGGGACCCGTCGGGGAAAGAGTGGCAAGACGGTGTGGTTCGAGCTGGCTCTCCCTGGTTAGGAGTGGGGTGGGACGCACAGCGATCACCAGAGGTCGGGCAGAACCTGGCTGAAAGGGACTGAGACCTTGCTGTGATCGTGAACGCCGTGTCGGTAGGGGCCGTAGTGCTGAATACTGCGGGCAGGACCGGTCCGGTGTGTGAGCTGGAGGGGACGGTCGCGTGAGCGAGATACCTGGGACAGCGGGCGACATCGTGTGGCAGAGCAGCCCACCTGGCTCGATCTATGACTATGTCAGGATCGCCTCCTTCTCGATCGGGCCCGACGGGCTGATCGAGCAGTGGAGCCGGCGTGCCGCCGGTCTGTTCGGCATGGCCTCTCATGAGGTGGTGGGCAGGGACCCGGTCGAGGCGTTCATGCCCGCCGAACTCCGGGAGGACGGCCGCAGGACGGTCGCCGAGATCCTCGACGGCAAGGAGTGGACGGGCTTCGTCCCGTTCCGGATGCCGGGTGAGGACGGTGCGCACGGCGTCGCCGAGATCTATGTCATGCCGACCGAGACGGCGACCGGCGAACGGGCCGCGCTCTGCATCGTCGTCGATGTCCGGGCACTTCGGCTGGTCGAAACGGACCTTGCGGCATCGCAGGCGATATTCGGCCAATCTCCCTTCGGCTTCGTGCTGTTCGGTACGGATTTCACCGTCGTACGGGCCAACCAGCGCTTCGCCACCGTCTTCGGCGGCGAGGCCGACGACCATCGCGGACGCACGGTCGACGACTATCTCGCCGGCCCGGAGGCCGACCGGCTCTCCCGCACCCTGAAGCGCGTGCTGGAGACCGGGGAATCCGTCACCGACCTCCAACTGGTGGGCAGCGCACCCGGCGCCGGGGACGGCCGGCACTGGTCGATGAACCTCTACCGCGTGCACAGCGGAGCCGGGCGGCCCGTCGGTGTCGCGGGGCTGGCCACCGACGTCACCCGCAGGCACATGGCCGCCCGTGAGGCGGCCAGCGCCCGCCGCAACCTCGCCCTGCTCAACGAGGCCGGCGCGCGCATAGGCAACTCCCTGGACCTGGAGACCACCGCCCGCGAACTCCTCGACGTGGCCGTGCCCGGCTTCTGCGACCTCGCCTCCGTCGACCTGTACCAAGGGCTCCTCACGGGGGAGGAGGCCCCGCCCGGCAGTTGGGGCTCGCGCGGCCAGGACTCCGGCGGCTCGGCCGAACTGCGCCGGGTCGCCCAGGCCAGCGCCGTCTCCGACGCGCTGTCGGCGAGCGCGCCGGAGAGCTCCGCGCCGGACGGGCACACCGGCCCGCCCGCACTCGGCTCGGTCCACCGCTATCCGTTCAACTCGCCGTGTGCCGTGGCCCTGCGCACCGGGCATGTGGAGGACGTGCCAGGCGACGACAGCAGCTTCGTCCACTCCACACTCGCCGTTCCGATGGTCGCCCACGACACGGTGGTCGGGCTCGTCCAGTTCTCCAGGACGAAGGGCAGCGAATCCTTCGGCGAGCGCGACCGGGCCCTGGCCACCGAGCTGGCCTCCCGGGCCGCCGTCTGTATCGACAACGCCCGCCTCTACCGCCGCGAGCACGAGCGCGCCCTGATCCTCCAGCGCAGCCTGCTTCCGCCGGGCGATCCCGAGGCCGCGGGCCTCGACATCGCCTGTCGCTATCTGCCGGGCAATACGGCCACCGAGGTCGGCGGCGACTGGTTCGACGTGATCGAGCTCCCCGGCCACCGCACCGCCCTCGTCGTCGGCGACGTCATGGGCCGCGGTCTGCGGGCTGCCGTCGCCATGGGGGAGCTGCGCACCGCCGTAAGGACGCTGGCTCTTCTCGATCTGGAACCCGCGGAGGTGCTGTCCGCCCTCGACGAGGTCGCCCGCGGCCTCGGCACCCCGGGCGGCGGCGACCGGAGCGACGGCTTCGGCGGGGGTGGCGGCGCCCAGTGGCCCTCGCGGGCCGCCCACAAGTCCCGTGAGGCGGATCTCTCCGAGGTCTACCTGGCGACCTGTGTGTACGCCGTCTACGACCCGGTCACCCGACGGTGCACGTTCGCCAACGCCGGTCACCTACCTCCTGTCGTGGTCGAACCGGGCGAACCGGCCCTGCTGCTCGACGTCCCGCCGGGGATGCCGCTCGGCGTCGGCGGCGAACCCTTCGAGGAGGTCGAGGTGGAGCTCAGGGAGGGCGCCCTCCTCGCCCTCTACACCGACGGCCTCGTCGAATCCCGCGACCACCCGCTCGACGAGGGCCTGGAGGCCCTCCGCGGCGCCCTCGCCTCACCGGTCCGTCCGCTGGAGGACGTCTGTGACCATGTGCTGACGACACTGGACACCCGCCACGGCGAGGACGACATAGCGCTGCTGATGGCCCGCATCCAGGGGCTGCCGGCGGATGCGATCGGCGACTGGCGGCTGCCGCGCGAACTGCGCTCCGTCGGCCGCGCCCGCGAACTGGCCCGCACCCAGCTGCTCGCCTGGGACCTCGACGACCTGGTGGACACCACCGAACTGCTCGTCAGCGAGCTCGTCACCAACGCACTGCGGTACGGCGAGGGCGAGATCCGGCTCCGGCTGCTGCGCGACCGTACGCTCGTGTGCGAGGTATGGGACGCGGGCCTCGTCCAGCCTCGGCGACGGCGGGCACGTGACACGGACGAGGGCGGACGCGGGCTGCAACTGGTCGGCCTGCTGAGCGCGGCGTGGGGGTCGAGGCGGACACCGCGCGGCAAGACGGTCTGGTTCGAACTGGCCCTGCCCGACGGAGCGCCCGCCGCCGAGCTCTCGGTCGAACAACTGCTGAGCATGTACTGAGCACGTCCTGACCGGGCGACGGGCGACGGGCGGGGGCCGGGCCGGCTGAACCGGCCCCTCAGCCCTTCGGTCAGGCCACCTTCAGGGCGGCCAGGCGGGCTTCGATCTCGGCGCTGTCGCCCAGGCTGTCCAGCTGTTCGAACTGGGCGTCCAGTGACGAGGCGGCGAGCTCCTGCTTGCCCACGGCCTTGGCCTCTTCCCGCCGCACCTTGTCCTCGAAGCGGCTGAGTTCACTGGTCGGGTCGAGGACGTCGATGTTCTTCACGGCGTCCATCATCTGGTTCTGCGCCTGCGCGGACTTGGCGCGTGCCACGAGCTCGTCCCGCTTGGACTTCAGCTCCGTGAGCTTGATCTTCATCTGGTCGAGGCCGGACTTGAGCTTGTCGACCACCGCCGTCTGGGAGGCGATGGTCGGCTCGGCGGTCTTCGCCTCCTTCTCCGACTGGAGCTGGCGGCCCAGGGCGACCTTCGCGAGGTTGTCGAACTTGTCCGCCTCGGCCGCCGAGCCAGCGACGCGCAGTTCGTCGGCCTTCTTGCTGGCGGACAGGGCCTTCTGGCCCCACTCCCTGGCCGCGTCGACATCCTCCCGGTGGTCCTGCTCCATCAGCCGGAGATTGCCGATGGTGGCGGCCACCGCCTGCTCCGCCTCCGCGATGTTGCTCGTGTAGTCGCGGATCAGCTGGTCCAGCATCTTCTGCGGGTCCTCCGCCTGATCCAGCAGGGCGTTGATGTTGGCCTTCGCCAGCTGAGTGACGCGGCCCAGGATGGTCTGCTTGGTCATGGCACCTCTCCTTGGATGAAGAACGAAGAACGAGACGGAGCAAGAAGAACGACGAGCGGCGCACGGCTCTCCGCGGCGGTCAGAAGCGTCCGCCGCCGCCCCTCCGGCCCCGGGTGCCCCCGCCGCCGAAGCTGCCGGGACCGCCACCGAACCCGCCGCCACCGGAACCCCCGAACCCCCCTCCGAAGCCCCCGCCCCGGCTCCGGCCACCCCCGCCGCCGAAGAGTCCGCCGAGGATGATTCCGCCCAGCACCGCCCCGCTCATCCCGCCGCCACCTCCTTGTACACCGCCCGGTCCGTTCTGGTTCCCGAAGCTCCGTACGTCCTGTTCGGCGAGGCTCTGGGCCTGGCCGGCCAGCGCGTCCGCCTGCTGCGCCTCGGCGAGTGCTCCCTGCGGATCGTCCGCCCCCGCCAGTTCCCCGGCCCGCTCCCACCGCCGTTGGGCCTCGGCCAGCCGGGTGCGGGCCTGGCTGCCCACGGCCCCCCGGTGCGTGGTGACGTAGTCGGCCGCGGCGCCGATCGTCGCCCGTGCGGTGAGCATCGCCTGATCGAGGAGCGAGCGGGCCCGGAGCGTTCCCTGCTCCTGTTCACGCGCCCCCGCCAGTGCCTCGTCCAGCGCGGTGTCGGCCTCCTCGACCCTGCGCAGCGCGTCGATGGGGTCGTACGGACCGGCCGCCACCTCCGCGCGTACGTCGTCGAGCACCGCCTCGGCGCGGGCGATCCGGCCGCGCAGATCGGCGGTCGACACCCCCTCGGACGTGCCTTCGAGGAGCCCACCCGCGTCCGCGAGATCCGTTTCGGTCTCGGTGAGCGAGGCCGGCAGTCTGCCCGCGGCCTCGGCGAGCTCCTGGGCGCGCCGGTCCACGGCGTCGACGAGCGTGGCCGCCTGCCCGACGGCGCCCTCGGCCGCCCGTACGTACACCGCGGCCTTGGAGTTGTCCCCGCCGTCCACGGCCTGGCGGGCCTCGTTGAGGCTGGAGGTCGCGAAGAGGAGCCGGTCCTTGGCCTGTTCGATACCGGTCGCGACGGGTGCGGCGGCCGATTCCGCGTACCGGCTGCGCATGCCCGTGAGGGTGGCCTCTGCCGTGGAGATCCGTCCCGCGAGCTCGCGGAAGGCGGCCTCGGCGGTGGCCAGGGCCTGCGGTGCGGTGCGTTCGAGGGCCCGAAGCCGGTCGAAGTCCTCCGACACGGTGTCCAGGCGTTCGTTGGCGTCCGCGCAGCGGCTGATGATCTCGTCGAGCATCCGGCGACGGGCCGCGTCGTCCTCGGGGAACGCGTCGTCGAGCTGCTGGCGCAGGCGGAACGCGGCCGTCAGCTCCGTCTTGGCGTGGGTGACGGCCTCCGTGAAGGGGACGGCGGCCTCCTCCCCGAACTGAGCCGTGGCAAAGCCGAGTTCCTCCTCGCTCGTGAGCACCGCGTCATCGGTGTCCACCAGCACTTCCTTGGCCCGCGCGTCGAGCTCCGGCAGCGGGGTCGGCGGCTCGGCCCCGCCTGCCGCTGCCGGGCCCCAGCCGGTCGCGCCGGGGGTGGTGCGGGTCGAAGCGCGCCGCTTGCGGCGGGTGTACGCGTACACGGCGACCGCCCCCGCCCCGCCGACGAGCGCCACCGGCAGGATCAGGTCCCCGGCGCCGCTGCCGTCGGAACTGCCCGTTCCGGGATCGGCGGCACCGGGAGTGATGGTGGGGGTGGGCACGGGCTGTCCGGCCAGCACCGCGGAGTAGCCGTTGGCGGCTCCGATGGCGGCGCCCGCCCAGTCGTTCGCCGCGAGGGCGGGTTCGATGGCGGTGTTCGCCACGTCCCGCAGCTGTTCGTCGGTGAGCCGCGAACCCGCGTCGACCGAATAGGCGTACTGCCGGTCGTGCGTGGCCACGGCCAGCAGCACGTCCTCCTGCCCGAGGCCGTTGCGGTTGGCCGTCTCGTCGGCCCAGGTCTGCGCGGACCGGCCGGAGAAGTCGCGTACGTACACGACGAAGAGCTGGACGCGGCGTTCCTCGAAGAGCGCGTCGAGCGCGGCCTCCACCGCCTCGTCGCGGTCCCCGACCGCCCCCACCTTGTCGGTGATCTGGCTGTCGCGGGAAAGGGTGACGGGGTCGTCGGCACCTGCGGTCGGCGCGGGGGGCAGGAGCAGCCAGCCCACCGCGATCAGCGCGGTGAGGAGGGCTCTGCCGGATCCGGACATCCGGGTACGACTCGCAGGCGGCATCACATTTGGGAGGCTATGTCCGGGCTTCTGCCTCCGCGACCCGGAGACGCCCGGCAGGATCCCCGGACCTCCGCGGTGGGCCTTCGGCGGTGAGGGCGGGACCTGCCCGCCCCCCACCGCCGCCGACGCCGGTCAGATACTGAAGCGCTCCTTGGCGAGCAGTGGACGCACCCGGGTGCGGAAGCCGCCGGTCCGGAACGGCCGCTGGAGCAGGCCCGGCCGGAGGGCCTGAGCCAGCGCGGCCGTGATCATGCCCTGGTCCAGAGCGAGCATGAAGTCGCTGACCCGGCCGGTGCCGACGTTGACGGAGTCCCGGAAGCCGAGCCCCTCGTGGTAGGCGCCGAAGTCGCGGTCGAGCGCGCGCAGGTTGGCCACGGCCTCCTGCGGGGCGTACGGCAGCGCCAGGAACGAGGCGTGGGGCGTGACCACACCGTTGGTGAAAGCGGACGGGGGCGGCAGCGGCGCCCCGTCCGTGGTGTAGGTGCGGTCGGTGTTGGAGGCGTAGCCGTCGACCTGCATGCCCAGCGCGTCGACGCCGTACTCCTGGTATCCGCCCTCGGGAACGTCGGCGGGGGAGAAGCCCCAGTACCCGTACCACGCCTCCTCCGTCCCGTGCTCGATCTGGCTGCGCACGTAGCGCTGGTGGGTGCGGCCCCAGGAGCCCGGCGACCACTCCGGTTCCGGCACGAACAGCGGCACCATCAGCGCCTCGAACATCGAACCGCCCCAGGTGGGGACGATCTTCCTGCCGCGGTGAGTGTAGTGACCCTGCCAGACCCGGATGCCGTCCATGGCGACGTAACTGCCCTGCGGCGACTGCTCCTGTCCGTGCTCGGGGAGCATCGTGCGCAGCATGTGCCAGTAGTGGTCGGAGGGCAGCGAGCCGTCCGCGATGCCGAGGTAACTGGCCATGCGCGGCTCGGTGTTCAGCGCGCCGTAGTGGTGGCCGGTGGGCTCTTCGGTGTCGGTCCAGAAACCGCCGCGCAGCTGGCCGGGGCCGGCGACCGGATCGGCCGGGTCGTAGGGCGTGTAGTAGTACGACCAGTCGGCCGTGGCCAGGATGCGCTCGATCCGAGGACGCAGCGAGGGCTCGGCGTCGGCCGCGATCCGCAGGCCCGTGACGAGCCACGCGTTGTCGACGGAGGAGAGGAACGGGCGGACGGGGTCGCCGGTGCCCGGCCACTCGGTCAGGACCGAGCCGTCGTGGGCGTCGTACCAGTTGAGCCAGAAGCCGTGATGGCGCTCCAGCTTCTCGACGGCGGACACGGTGCGCGTCAGCTTGCGGCGCATCGCCGACTCGCTGATCACGCCGAGCCCGGCGGCGGCGACGGTCGACCAGAGTCCGCAGCCGATGTTGGTGGGCGAGGTCTGGCGCGACTGGACGGGGGCGCCCGGGCCGCTGACATCGATCTTGTCCGTGGCGAGACCGAACTCGGTCGTCATCGCCTCGATCGAGCGGTACGTATCGCGGAACCAATGCAGCAGCTGCGGTGTATCAAGGGCATGAACAGGATGAGCGGCGCTCGCGGAAGGCGCGGACACGGCTCCGAGGGACAGGGCGGCAGCCCCGGTTCCCGCGGCGGTGAGAAACGTGCGACGGTCCATCAGAACCTCTCGAAGAAGAGCCACCGCGGAGGGGCGGTGGGCAGAATTCGTTCGTTGGCCTTGAAGGCGCGGAGCGCCGTTGTACGTTCGCGTTCTGCCCTGGGGCAGTGGTCCGGGCCGGCCCGTCTGCTGATCCCGTGCGCTCTCGGACGCAGGCCCGGACGGTGCGGTGCGGGAGCCGGCGGTCGTCAGGTTCCGACGGCTCCCGCACGCGAGGGAGCCGTCAGGTGGCTCCCGGTCCAGTGGCCGGCGTCAGCCGGCGAGGCGCGGCAGTTCCCGGGTGCGGCCGAGAGAGCCGAGCCACACGGCCGAAGGCCGGGCGGTGCGCTCGAAGGTTTCGAGGTCGACGGCGATCAGGCCGAAGGTCGGCTTGAAGGAGCCCCACTCGTAGTTGTCCAGCGCGCTCCACGCCAGGTAGCCCTGGATGTTGAGCCCGTCCTCCAGCGCGGAGGCGACCTCGTTGAGCGCACCGGCGTAGTAGTCGACGCGACGGGTGTCGTCGGAGGTGGCGATGCCGTTCTCCGTGACGATCAGCGGCATGTCGCTGCCGATGACCTCGGCGGTGTGGCGCAGGGCGTAGCCGACGGCGGAGGGGTAGTACTCCCACTGCGTCAGGGTGCGCTCGACGTCGTCGGACGCGGGGATCGGGCCCTCGGGGCCGATCTTGGTCCGGGTGTAGGACTGCACACCGATCCAGTCGTCGCCGCGCGCCGCCTCGATGAAGACGTCCTCGCGCGGGTGACGGTAGGCCGCGGTGACGTCCTCCGCGCCGGGGAGGGCCTGGTAGACCTGGTTGGCGATGGTCCAGCCGACCTGGATGCCCGCGTCGATCGCCCTGACCTCCTTCACGGCCGCGTGGTGGGCGGCGATGACGGCCTCGGTGGTCTCGTCGTCCGGCGTCGGAAGCCCGGCCGGGGGGAAGCCGATGTCGCCGCGCTTGGCCTGACCGGCCATGACCGCGATCATGTTGGGCTCGTTGATGGTGCAGACGTGGCTGACGCCCTCGGAGATCACCGGTGCGCAGGCCGCCACGTACCGGGCGAACAGCTCGGTGGCGCCTTCGGCGGTCCAGCCGCCACGCGCCTCGAACCACTGCGGCACGGTGAAGTGGTGCAGGGTGACCATCGGCCGCAGGCCGCGCTCGATGGCGCCCTCGACCATGCGGCGGTAGTGGGCGAGTTCGGCCCGGGAGAAGCGGCCCTCGGCCGGCTCGATGCGGGCCCACTCGATGGAGAACCGGTAGTCGGTGAAGCCCAGTCCGGCCAGCGTGTCCATGTCCTCGCGCCAGCGGTGGTAGCTGTCGCAGGCGTCCAGGCTGGGCTCCTGGATGTGGGTGCCGGTGGAGTGTTCCTTGACCCACCAGTCGCTGTTGGTGTTGTTGCCCTCGATCTGGTGGGCGGCCGTGGAGGCCCCCCACAGGAAGCCTTCGGGGAACGGGACCGGGGTGTGCGTCATCGCGGAATGTCTTTCTGGTGCGTGAAGGGGTGTGACCGCCGGTGGTGCGGGGTGCGGTCTCGTACGTGTTCGGGGGGCCGCCGGGGCGGGTTACTTCATGCCCGCCGTGGCGATGCCCTGGGTGAAGTGCCGCTGCAGTGCGATGAACAGGACCAGCACCGGCAGCACGACCAGGAAGGCTCCGGCCATCAGCATGCCGTTGGAGCCACCGGCCTTGTTGGGGTCCGTGGCGAACGTCGCGAGCGCCACCGGGAGCGTGTATTTGTCCGGGTCGTTGGTCGCGATGAGCGGCCAGACGAAGTTGTTCCAGGAACCGAGGAAGGTGAAGATCGACAGCGTCGCCAGGGCGGGCTTCACCAGCGGCATCACGATCCGCCAGAAGATGTACCACTCGCCGGCGCCGTCCATCCGGGCCGCTTCCAGCAGTTCGTCCGGGATCGACTGCATGAACTGCCGCATCAGGAAGACCCCGAAGGCGCCTGCGGCGAAGGGCAGCACCAGACCGGCGTACGAGTCGATCAGCTGGAGCTTGCTCATCAGCACGAAGAGCGGGAGCAGCATCAGGTTGCCGGGGACCATCAGGGCCCCGAGCACCAGACCGAAGATCTTGTTCCGGCCGACGAAGTTCAGCTTGGCCAGTGCGTAGCCGAGCATCGAGCAGAAGACCAGGTTCGAGACGGTGACCAGCACCGCCACGATCACCGAGTTCATGAAGTACAGCGGCAGGTCCAGCTTGTCGAGCAGCTGCCGGAAGTTCTCCAGCGTCCACTCGGTAGGAATCCACACCGGCGGGCTGGCCGACAGCTCGCTCGTCGTCTTGAAGGCGGAGAGAGCCATCCAGAGGAACGGCGCCGACATGACCAGCAGGCCGAGCGACAGCAGGACATAGACGAGCGGACGCTTCAGGTTCCGGGTCCGGCGTCCGCCCTCGGGCGTCTTCGCCGGCGCCTTCCGCACGGCACCGGGTGCATTGCTGGCGCTCATTTGGTGTTGTCCTTCAGCAGTCGGAGCTGGAGCACCGTGATGCCCATGATCACTACGAAGAGGACATACGCCATGGCGCTCGCATAGCCCATGTGGAAGAAGTTGAACCCCTCGCGGTACATGTTCAGCGAGACGGTGAGGGTGGAGTCGGAGGGTCCGCCCTGCGTCATCACGAACGGTTCCTCGAAGACGTTGAGGTAGCCGATCGTGGTGATCACGGTGGCGTAGAGCAGCGTGGGCCGCAGCAGAGGCACCGTGATGCCCCGGAACTCCTGCCAGGCACCGGCGCCGTCGAGCCTGGCGGCCTCCCGGACCTCGGTGGGAATGGCCTGCAGACCCGCGATGAAGAGCACCATGACCGTGCCGACGTTGCGCCAGACCGCCATCGCGATCATCGACGGCATGGCGAGCGTCTCCGAACCGAGGAAGTCGGGCGAGGTGAGACCGACTTCGGAGAAGAGGCCGGCGATCAGCCCGTCGCTCGGGTCGAGCACGAACCGCCAGACCACGGCGACCGCGACGATGGTCGTGACCACCGGGGCGTAGAAGCCGACGCGGAAGAAGGTCCGCGCGCGGTCGATGCCGTTGTTCAGCAGGACGGCGACGACCAGTCCGAGACCAATCGTCAAGGGGACACCGATGACCACGAAGTACGCCGTGTTGAAGAGCGACTTGAGGAACCTGTCGTCGCTGAACAGATTGACGTAGTTCTCGAAGCCGATGAAGTTCGCGTCCAGCGGGCGCGTGACGTTACGCAGCCCGAAGTCCGTGAAACTCATCAGCAGCGTGGCCAGGATCGGGAACGCCATGAAGACGGTGAAGATGACGAGGAAGGGAGTGGAGAACAGCCAGCCGGCTGTGTTCTGCACGCCCATCGAAGCCTTCTTGCGACCTCGGCGACCCTGGCGGTTCCCGGGCCCGGCGGCCGGGGACTGAGATGTCCCCGGCCCGGCCGTCACCTTGGCCGGCTGCGCGGCCTTTCCGGTCGTGGTGCTCATGGCTCCTACTTCACGAGCCCTTCGATCTCGGACTGCGCCGTCTTCAGCGCGTCCTCGGCGGAAGCCTTGCCCTGCGTCACCTTCGCGATGGCCACGTCGACCTTGTCGGTGATCTCCGTCCACTTCGCGCTGGACGGCGAGGACTTGGCGGTGTCCATCTGCTTCTTGAAGACCTGGAGGGCGGCGTCGTCGGCGAGCGTGCCGGAGGTCCAGGCCGAGGTGTTCGCCGGCAGGTCCTTGGTGCGCTCGTACCAGTCGGCCTGGCCCTTGGTGTCGGTGAGGTACTTGATGAACTCCGTGGCGGCGGCCTTGTGCTCGCTGTCCTTGGAGATCACCAGGGAGGAGCCGCCCGCCATGGAGACGGAGGACTTGTCGGCCGGGACGTTCGCCACCGCCCACTTGCCCTTGAGCTGCGGCTGGCCCTCGTTGAGGAGGGTCACGTGCCAGGGGCCGCCGAAGAACATCGGGACCCGGTCGTTGCCGAAGTCCTTCACCACGTCGTAGCCGGGCTGGACGGACTTGTTGGAGAGGCCCTTCTCGAAGTACGAGCCGTACTCCTTGAGCGCCTTGACGGCCTCGGGGCTGTCGATGACGGCCTCGCCCTTGTCATTGACGATCTCGCCGCCGGCCGAGTACAGGAAGGAGTAGAAGTTCTGCACCGTGTCCAGGCCGCTGGGCTGGATGGACAGGCCCCACTTGGTTCCCGCCTTCTTCTGGTAGGCGGTGGCGAGGTCCTGCATCTCCTTCCAGTTGGTCGGAGCCTTGTCGATGCCGGCCTTCTCGGCCAGGTCGGTGCGGTAGTAGAGGACGCGGGTGTCGACGTACCACGGCACGCCGTACGCGGTGCCGTCCACCTCGCCCTGGTTCCAGCCGGCCGGGAAGAAGTCGCCCTTGTCGAAGATCTTGGTGTCGACCGGCTCCAGGACGCCGAGTTCGGAGAACTCGCCCATGTAGCTGCCGCCCATCTGCGCCACGTCCGGCATGGTGCCGGCGGCGGCTGCGGAGACCAGCTTCTGGTGGGCGACGTCCCAGCCGACCGGGGTCACCTTGACGGTGATGTTCGGGTTGGCCTTCTCGTAGACCTTGGCCACATCCGCGAGCTTCTCGCCCTCGGCCCCCATGGCCCAGACAGTGAGCGTCTGCTTCTTGTCCGCGGCGACGTCGTCGCCCCCGGAGCTGCCGCAAGCGGTGATGCCGAAAGCGAGTGCGACTGCGATGCCGGCGGAGACGGTTCTGGCGGTGCGGGACATGGAGGGCTCCTCCTTGAGCAATCCGAATGTATGCGCTGCCTGTAAGCGCATACATCACTCTGCGGCAGGCGTTCGGGAATCCGCAAGAGGGTGCTAGGTCACACTCGTGCAACGTGCTGGACATCTGAATGTTCAACTTCGAACCGTAAGTGCGCCCTATGCGGATTTGAAGACGATGTGACCGATTCCGCAGGGTTGCGCGAGGGGGCGAAACGGTGGTGCGAGCGGCCGAAGAGGCGGTCTAGGGTCCTGGTCATGGCTTCGTTCGCGCATGACTTCCCCTTCGATCCGGCCTACGGGCACGAGCTGGACGACCTGCTGCGCGTCCCGGCCCCGGAGGCCCCCGACGACTTCGCGGAGTTCTGGCGTGCGCAGTACGAGAGGGCCAGGGAGGTCGACACCGCACCGGAGATCGGCCCGGTCGAGGACGAGCGCGACGGTGTGCGGATCCACGGTGTGACATACAGCTCCGTCGGCGGGATACGCGTCGGCGGCTGGGTGGCCCTGCCCACCGGGGGACCGGCCACGCACGGCTTCGTCATCGGGCACGGCTACGGGGGCCGGGACCGGCCGGGCCCCGACGTGCCGCTGCCCCTGCCACGGTCCGCCGCGATCCTGCCCTGCGTACGCGGCATGGGGACCCGCGGTCTGCGGGCCGGGGTCCCGGAGGTCGCCGCCGGGCACGTCCTGCACGGCATCGCGTCGCGCGACACCTATGTCATCGCCGGCTGTGTCGCCGACCTGTGGTGCGCCGCCTCGGCCCTCGCGGAGCTCGTACCGGATCTCGGGCGGCTCGGGTATGTGGGGGAGAGCTTCGGGGGCGGACTGGGGGCCCTCGCGCTGCCCTGGGACGACCGTTTCGCCGCCGCGCAGCTCACGGTGCCGACGTTCGGCAACCACCCGCTGCGCCTCACGCTGCCGTCCGTCGGCAGCGGTGAGGCGGTGCGGGACCACCACCGGGATCACCCCGAAGTCACCGAGGTGCTGAGGTACTTCGACGCGGCGTCCGCTGCCGCGCGGCTGCGGACGCCGACCCTCGTCGCCGCCGCGCTGTTCGACCCCGCGGTTCCGCCGCCCGGCCAGTTCGCCGTATACAACGCGCTGCCCGGCGTGCGGGAGCTGCAGGTGCTGAGCGCCGGGCACTTCACGTACGACGCGCTCGTGGCGGAGACGGCGGAGCTGCGCGAGAACCGGCGACGCTTCTTCGGGGAGCGGCTGGGAAGGTGAGGCGGGGGCGGGTCCGCCCCGGTCCGGTCAGCAGCCGCAGCTCGCCCTGCGGGCCATGGAGACCGGCAGCTCCAGGGAGACCGGGGCGCGGTCCCGGTCGCCGAGGCGGCGTACCAGCAGCTCGACGGCCTGTTCGCCCAGCTGCTGTATGGGCTGCCGCACGGTCGTCAGCGCCGGCCGCACGATGCGGCTCAGCGGAATCCCGTCGAAGCCCGTCACCGCGATGTCCTCGGGTACCCGCACTCCGCGCCGTTCCAGCGCGTACAGCGCGCCCACGGCCATCTGGTCGTTGGCGAACAGCATCGCCTCCGGCCGGGCGCCGTCCGCCGCCCGGTCCAGCAGCGCTTCCGCGGCCCGCGCGCCTTCGGCCTGCGTCATCATCTCGGCCCGCAGCGCGGGCTCGTCCGGCACCGGCAGCCCGGCCTCCCGGCATGCCTCCCGGAAGCCGCGGAACCGTGCCTCGGCGTCCGGGGAGTTCGCCTCGCCGCCGATGAAGGCCAGGCTGCGCAGGCCGTGGTCCCGGATGAGGTGGAGGGCGAGCTCGCGCTCGCCGTCGGCGTTGGCCACCACGATGTGGTCGAGGTGGTCGATCTCGCGGGGCCCGGCGAGCATCACGACGGGCAGCCGTCGCGATATCACTTCGAGGTCCGTGGTCGGCACGGTCTGCGCCAGTACCGCGAAGCCGTCGACCCGGCCCGCCACCTTGGCGACGAGGCTCTCGGGGCCGCCGTCCAGCGACGCGGCGATCAGCAGCGCGTACCCGTGCCGGCGGGCGGCCCGCTCCATCCCCCGGATGATCTGGTCGGAGTAGAGCATGACGGCGTCGTCGTCGTCCGCGTCGGTCGCCGCCGCGGCGCTCTCGGCATCGGGATCGGAGTAGTCGGGGAAGCAGAGGCCGAGGACGCCGGTGGTGCGGCTGGCCAGCCCCCGGGCGTTCCCGCTCGGTACGTAACCGAGCTCGCGGGCCGCTTCCAGGACCCGCTCACGGGTCTGCGCGCGTACGGAATCCGGGTTGCGGTAGACCCGGGAGACCGTGGCGATGGAGACGCCCGACCGCTCCGCGACGTCGTACACCGTGGGGGCGCTCACTCGACCGACCGTCCGCTTCTTCTTTACGTAGCGACGCGCCTGATGCGTGTGCTGACTGCTGACTCTGACTGGTGACTCCGTACCCGGGATGCTGCGCACTCGGGTTTTGAAAGCGCATTCACCCTAGATCGCGGGCTGGCGGACGGGCAAGACCATCCGGTGTGGCGCGCGCCGCGTGGGCTGCGAGGAGGACGAGCAGGTCGTCGGCGTCGTGGAGCCGATGTCTCTTCTACGGTGTCGGGGGCCTCGCCGCCCTGCCGCTCCTCATTCCCCGTTCCGGCGGCGGCCGATCCTGCTGCCGAGCCAGACCAGCGGGTCGTACTTCCGGTCGACGGCCCGCTCCTTCAGCGGGATCAGAGCGTTGTCCGTGATCTTGATGTTCTCGGGGCACACCTCCGTACAGCACTTCGTGATGTTGCAGAAGCCCAGGCCGTGTTCCTCCTGCGCCGTCGCCTTCCGGTCGAGGCCGGACCCGGCAGCGGCGTCCAGGGGGTGCATGTCCAGCTCGGCCACCCGCATCAGGAAGCGGGGCCCGGCGAACGACGCCTTGTTCTCCTCGTGGTCGCGCACCACATGGCAGGTGTCCTGGCACAGGAAACACTCGATGCACTTGCGGAACTCCTGCGAGCGTTCCACGTCGACCTGCTGCATCCGGTAGTCGCCCGCCTTCACGCCCTCGGGCGGGACGAAGGCGGGCACCTCCCGCGCCTTGGCGTAGTTGAACGTCACGTCCGTCACCAGGTCACGGACGACGGGGAACGCCCGCAGCGGTGTCACGGTGATCGTCTCCCGGCGGTCGAACACCGACATCCGGGTCATGCACAGCAGCCGCGGCCGGCCGTTGATCTCGGCGCTGCACGAACCGCACTTGCCGGCCTTGCAGTTCCAGCGGACCGCGAGATCGCCCGCCTGGGTGGCCTGGATGCGGTGGATGATGTCGAGGACGACTTCGCCGTCGTTGACCTCGACCGTGTAGTCGGCCAGGTCGCCGCCCGCGGTGTCCCCGCGCCACACCCTGAACCGCGCGTTGTAGCTGCTCACTCGTACAGCTCCTCTTCGGCGAGGTACTTGACCAGCTCTTCCTTCTCGAACAGGGCGAGCAGATCCGGACGGATGGGGTCGGTGGAGGTCTTCACGAGCTCGATCCGGCCGCGCGGCGCACCGTCCGGCGTGCCGTCGTCCGCGGAGCCGGGCTCTTCCTCCGGGCCGGCCAGCCGGCACAGCAGGTTGACCGGGCGCCAGGAGCGCTCCATCGTGGGGCAGTCCTCGCGGGTGTGACCGCCCCGGCTCTCGGTACGCTCCAGCGCCGCCCGCGCGATGCACTCGCTGACCAGCAGCATGTTCCGCAGGTCCAGGGAGAGGTGCCAGCCGGGGTTGAACTGCCGGTGTCCCTCCACCGCGGCGCGTCCCGCCCGTACGCGCAGCCCGGCCAGTTTCTCCAGGGCCTGCGCCATCTCGGGCGCGCGGCGGATGATGCCGACGAGGTCGTTCATCGTCTGCTGGAGTTCCTGGTGCAGGGTGTACGGATTCTCCGGGGCGGCGCCGTCCGCGAGGTCCTCCGCGGCGAACGGACGCAGTGCTTCCGCCGCTGCCGCGTCGATCTGTTCCTCGTCCACGACCGGGAGTGCGGAGAGCCCCGCCGCGTACGCGGCGGCGTGCAGTCCCGCGCGCCTCCCGAAGACCAGCAGATCGGAGAGGGAGTTGCCGCCGAGCCGGTTGGAGCCGTGCATTCCGCCCGCCACCTCGCCCGCCGCGTACAGCCCGGGAACCGCGAGCGCGGACGCCGTGTCGGACTCGACGGCGATCCCGCCCATCACGTAGTGGCAGGTCGGCCCGACCTCCATCGCCTCCGCGGTGATGTCGACGTCCGCCAGCTCCTTGAACTGGTGGTACATCGAGGGCAGCCGGCGGCGGATCCTGTCCGCGGGCATCCGGGTCGACACGTCCAGGAACACCCCGCCGTGCGGTGAACCGCGGCCGGCCTTCACCTCGGAGTTGATGGCACGGGCGACCTCGTCGCGGGGCAGCAGCTCGGGCGGGCGGCGGTTGTGGTCCGGGTCCTCGTACCAGCGGTCGCCCTCCTCCTCCGACTGCGCGTACTTCTCCTTGAAGACGTCGGGGACGTAGTCGAACATGAACCGCTTGCCCTCGGAGTTGCGCAGCACCCCGCCGTCGCCGCGCACCGACTCGGTGACGAGGATGCCCTTCACCGACGGGGGCCAGACCATGCCGGTCGGATGGAACTGCACGAACTCCATGTTCAGCAGGGGTGCGCCGGCCAGCAGGGCGAGGGCGTGGCCGTCGCCGGTGTACTCCCATGAGTTCGACGTCACCTTGAACGACTTGCCTATCCCGCCGGTGGCGAGGACGACCGCGGGCGCTTCGAGCACGAAGAAGCGGCCGGACTCGCGCTCGTAGCAGAAGGCGCCGCTGACCTGCTCGCCGTCCTTGAGGATGCGGGTGACCGTGCACTCCTGGAAGACCTTCAGACGGGCCTCGTAGTCGCCGGTCTCCCGGAAGTCCTCCTGCTGCAGCGCGACGATCTTCTGCTGGAGCGTGCGGATCAGTTCCAGGCCGGTACGGTCCCCGACGTGCGCGAGACGCGGGTACTCGTGGCCGCCGAAGTTGCGCTGGGAGATCCTGCCGTCCGGAGTCCGGTCGAAGAGCGCACCCCAGGTCTCCAGCTCCCAGACCCGGTCCGGAGCCTCTCTGGCGTGCAACTCGGCCATCCGCCACTGGTTCAGGAACTTCCCGCCGCGCATGGTGTCGCGGAAGTGCACCTGCCAGTTGTCCCCGGAGTTCACATTGCCCATGGAGGCGGCGATGCCGCCCTCCGCCATGACGGTGTGGGCCTTGCCGAAGAGTGATTTGCAGATGACGGCGGTACGGGCTCCGCGCTCCCGGGCCTCGATCGCGGCCCGCAGGCCGGCGCCGCCGGCGCCGACCACCACGACGTCCCACTGCTGCCGCTCGAGCTCAGTCATTCAGAAAAACCTCGGATCGTCGAAAGCACCGGACGCGACGAGATAGACGTAGAAGTCGGCCACCGCCACGCTGATCAGGGAGGCCCAGGCGAGCTGCATGTGCCGGCCGTTGAGCTTCCCGGCCCAGCCCCAGAGCCGGTAGCGCACCGGATGCTTGGAGAAGTGCCGCAGCCGGCCGCCGATGATGTGGCGGCAGGAGTGGCAGGAGAGGGTGTACGCCCAGATCAGGGTGATGTTCACCAGGAAGATCAGGGAGCCGAGACCCATGTGTCCCCAGGCGTAGTGCTCGTCCCGGAAGGACAGCACGGTGTCGTACGTGAGGATGCCGGCGACCGGCAGCGCCGCGTAGAAGAAGTAGCGGTGCATGTTCTGAAGGATCAGCGGGAAGCGGGTCTCGCCGGTGTACGCGGTGTGCGGTTCGGCGACCGCGCAGGCCGGGGGCGAGGCCCAGAAACCGCGGTAGTACGCCTTCCGGTAGTAGTAGCAGGTCAGCCGGAAGCCCAGCGGGAAGACCAGGACGATCAGGGCGGGGGAGAGGCCCCACCAGCTGCCGAAGATCTCCCAGTTCGGACCGGAGCGCATCGGCGCGCAGTTCTCGGCCAGACAGGGCGAGTAGAACGGCGAGACGTACGGGGCCGCGTAGTAGTCGGCGTTGGCGAAGGCCCGCCAGGTCGAGTAGACGATGAAGGCGAGCAGCCCGCCGGCCGTGGCGGCGGGCGCCAGCCACCAACGGTCGGTGCGCAGATGCCGGGCGGCGATGGCGGCGCGCGAGGCGTGGCGGACGCCGGTGCCGGTCCGCGCCGTGCGCGGCTGCGGTGGTTGCGCGCCTGGTTCCGTACCGGTGGCCAAGGAGTGCTCCTCGGGTCTGGGTCTGGGTGGCTGGGCCGAGGCTCTAGGGCCTTTCGTTTGATCCGGCCTGATCCGAACGAAAGGCCCTAGGGCGCGTGTCTGCCGCGGACTCCCAGACCTTCGTCGTCCGAGTCCGTCCACAGCGCGGTGTCGTACGGCGCCTCGGTGATGGTGACCATGTCGGCGGGGCGGTCCGGGGAGCCGGCCAGGCCGGCCGTGTCCTCGCGCAGGCGCGCGAGGCTGCGCTCCAGCCTTCCGACGGTGCGGACCAGGTCGTCGAGACAGTGCTGAACTGCCGTCAATTCCTCGTGCAGGGACATGACTTGCCCTCACTTCCGCGATGGCGGCCGGCAATGCTCATGCGGTTGCGAGTGTCGCGCGTCACATCTGCTTTGTGAAGGGAGCGCGCATCCCTGTCTCGCCGGGGCCGGCGGCCGGGCCGTTGGCCCGCTCGGGTGAGGTTCGCGGCGCGGCCCGCCGTGTCTGCGCCTCCTCTCGCGCGGAGGCGCTTTCAGTGGATGGACGGAACCAGTGTGATCAACTGCAAATGCCACCAAACACGAAGCATCCGGTCCATTCCGGTACGGGGTGGACCGGGCCGGCCCCGGAGGTATCAGCCATGTCCCACGTCGGCGTCCCGCGCGGGACGGCCCGAAAGCGTCGCTCCGTCGCGCTCCTCACGACGGGTGTGCTCACGATCCCGGTGCTGGCCGGGTGCAGCTCGGGCAGCGAGGAGACCTCCGCGGCCGTCCCGCAGGACATCGCCCCCGCCGCCCGGGACCTGGTGCGGGACGGTGGCACGGTCAACTGGGCGATCGACTCGATGCCCGCGACCCTCAACGCCTACCAGGCGGACGCCGACGGTTCGACCGCCCGCGTCACCGGAGCCCTGCTGCCCGCCCTCTTCCCGATGGACGCCAAGGGCACGCCGCGGCTCAACCCGGACTACCTGGAGTCCGCGAAGATCATCGAGCGGGAACCCAAGCAGGTCGTGCTCTACAAGCTCAACCAGCAGGCGGTGTGGAGCAACGGGCGGGAGATCGGGGCCCCCGACTTCGTCGCCCAGTGGCGAGCGCTGAGCGGCAAGGACTCGGCGTACTGGACCGCCCGCAACGCCGGCTACGAGCGGATCGAGAAGATCGAGCGCGGCAGCGACGACCTCCAGGTCCGGGTGACCTTCGCCAAGCCGTACGCGGACTGGCGCTCGCTCTTCACCCCGCTGCTCCCGAAGGAGGTGACCGGCTCGCCGGACTCCTTCAACGACGGGGCGCGGTCCACGCTCAAGGTCACTGCAGGACCGTTTCGGCTGCGCAGCGTGAGCAAGAGCAAGGAACAGCTCACCCTCGACCGCAACCCGCGCTGGTGGGGCAGCGAGCCCAAGCTCGACACGCTCGTCTTCCGCGCGGTCAAGCCCCAGGACCGCACCGAGGCACTGGCCGACGGCACCGTGGACATCGCGGACGTCGACCCCGCCGCGGCGAACCGAATCGCCCTCGCCGCCCGCGACGGCGGGGGCAACGGACAGCCGCTCACGCACGGTCCCGCCGCCGCTCTCACCCCCGCCGCCGCCCTGCGCTCCTGGGCGCTGGCGAACGGCTCGGACGAGGACCGGGCGGAAGCCGCGCAGGCCGCCCGCAAGAAGACCCGGAAGGCCATCGCTTCGTACGCCACCGAGCAGAAGTCGCTGCGCGACTACGTCGTACGCAAGTCGCTGGAGCCCGCCTACACGCAGCTCGCGCTGAACGGCGAGTCCGGTCCGCTCTCCGACGACCGGGTGCGCCGCGCCGTGGCCCGCGCCCTGGACCGCCAGGAGCTCGCCGAAACCGTCCTGAAGCCGCTCGGACTGCCCGCGGAACCGATCGGGAGCCACCTCGCCCTGACCGGGCAGCCCGGTTACAAGGACGGCAGCGGCGCACTCGGTGACCAGGACACCAAGGAGGCGCAGGCGCTGCTGGCCGATGCCGGCTGGACGCAGGGCGGCGCGCTGCAGAAGCCCAAGGACACCAAGGCGGGCAGCGAGGCCGACAAGAAGAAGACGGCGGAGAAGGAGAGCGGGAAGGAAGCCGCGAAGACGGCGGAGGAGAAGGCCGAGAAGGAGGAGAAGGCCAAGAAGACGGAGAAGGAGGAGAAGGCCGGGAAGAGCGACACCGCTGACCGGGCCGGCGAGCCGTCCGGCGACGAGGGGATGTACATCGTCGGCCAGGACGACAAGCCGGGCGAGCGCCGCGACGAGGGCCCCGCCACCCACATCCTCGCCCCCGCCCCGGCCGCGGGCGCCCAGAGCGCCGCGCTGCTGCGCCAGGCAGGCAGGTTCTCCGCGGCCGGGGCCGCCGAACCGGTCGCGGACGCCAAGCCGGCCAAGGACAGCGACAACGGCGACACCGACACCGCGGCCGACGGCTCCTCCAAGGTCACCGCCCAGGACAAGCGGCCCGGCGGAGCCGCCGGTGCGTACGCCCCCGTGGGCACCGCGGCCCCGGCGCCCGCCTCCGTCCGCGGTCCGCTGGGCAAGGACGGCGTACCGCTGTCCCTGCGCTTCGTCCTCCCGTCCGGTCCCGGCTCCCAGGCGCTCCGGAGCGTCGGCGAGAAGATCGCCGCGATGCTGGAATCGGTCGGCATCCGTACGGAGATCACGAAGGTGGCCGACGACAGCTACTTCAAGGACCACATCGCCTCCGGCGACTACGACCTGGCGCTGTACTCCTGGCCCGCCAGCGCCTACCCGGCGACCGACGGCCGCCCGATCTTCGCCAAGCCCGAGCCCGCCACCGACGGATCGCTGCTGGTCGAGCAGAACTACACCCGGGTCGGTACCGACCACATCGACCAGCTCTTCGACCAGGCGGTCGCCGAACTCGACGAAGATGCCGCCCGGGATCTGATGAAGCAGGCCGACGCCCGGATCTGGGCCGCGGCAGGATCGATTCCGCTCTACCAGCGCCCGCAGCTGGTGGCGGCCGACAAGAAGCTCGTGAACGTCGGCGCGTTCGGCTTCGCGGCCCCCCATTACCAGGACATCGGCTTCAAGAAGCCGCAAGCGGCAGGTTCCCCCGCGAACCGTAAGAAGTAGCAGGTCAAGGCGGTATTAAGGACTGCCCGAAGCTCAGAAGCAGCTCAATTCCCTTGCCCGTCGGACCCCCGGCGGGCAAGGTGGTTCATGCCCTGACCCGGGCTGTTCGCCTCCCCACACCCCCCACAAGCGGGCGCGATCTCCTCCCGTGCCCGCTCGCGTTTTCTCGCCTTTCCCGGGCATTTTTTCCTGGGTTTTTCGCGCCCCGTTCGGGGCGTGCACCAGCCGAGTAATGACTTAATACCGGCTGAATATCGGCTGAAGACCGCTCTCACGGATCGGCCCGGGAAGCCCCGGACGCGCCGGGCCCGTACCATTGGACTAGCCGTGGCGTGTCCGCCCGGCGGGCGTACGAGGACTCGAGACCGACTGAGACGCCTGATCCCACGATCCGAGAGAAGCGCAAGCCACCCATGCCCACGCGCCACGACATCCGTAACGTAGCCATCGTCGCCCACGTCGACCACGGCAAGACCACGCTGGTCGACGCCATGCTCAAGCAGGCCGGCGCCTTCGCCGCGCACGCCGCGGAGCACCTCGACGATCGCATGATGGACTCGAACGACCTGGAGCGTGAGAAGGGCATCACGATCCTGGCCAAGAACACGGCCGTCAAGTACCACCCGAAGGATGGCGGCGACGTCATCACCATCAACATCATCGACACCCCGGGCCACGCCGACTTCGGCGGTGAGGTCGAGCGCGGTCTCTCGATGGTGGACGCGGTCGTGCTGCTCGTCGATGCCTCCGAGGGCCCGCTCCCGCAGACCCGCTTCGTGCTCCGCAAGGCGCTCACGGCCAAGCTGCCGGTCATCCTCTGCATCAACAAGACCGACCGGCCGGACTCCCGGATCTCCGAGGTCATCGACGAGACGTACGACCTCTTCCTGGACCTGGACGCCGACGAGGACCAGATCGAGTTCCCGATCGTCTACGCCTGTGCCCGTGACGGCGTCGCCTCGCTGACCAAGCCCGAGGACGGCACGGTTCCGGCGGACAGCACCAACCTGGAGCCGTTCTTCAACACGATCCTCTCCACGGTTCCGGCTCCGGAGTACGACGCGGACGCGCCTCTCCAGGCCCACGTCACCAACCTGGACGCCGACAACTTCCTCGGCCGTATCGCGCTCTGCCGCGTCGAGCAGGGTGAGCTCCGCAAGGGCCAGACCGTCACGTGGATCAAGCGCGACGGTTCGATGTCCAACGTCCGCATCACCGAGCTGCTGATGACCGAGGCGCTCACCCGCAAGCCGGCCGAGATGGCGGGCCCCGGTGACATCTGTGCCATCGCCGGTATCCCGGACATCATGATCGGCGAGACCCTGGCCGACACCGAGAACCCGATCGCGCTGCCGCTCATCACGGTCGACGAGCCGGCCATCTCGATGACCATCGGTGCCAACACCTCGCCGCTGGTCGGCAAGGGCGGCAAGGGCCACAAGGTCACCGCGCGTCAGATCAAGGACCGTCTCGACCGCGAGCTGGTCGGTAACGTCTCGCTGCGCGTCCTGGACACCGAGCGTCCCGACGCCTGGGAGGTCCAGGGCCGTGGTGAGCTCGCGCTGGCCATCCTGGTCGAGCAGATGCGCCGTGAGGGCTTCGAGCTGACCGTCGGCAAGCCCGAGGTCGTCACCAAGCAGGTCGACGGCAAGACGCACGAGCCGATCGAGCGCATGACGATCGACTCGCCCGAGGAGCACCTCGGCGCCATCACGCAGCTGATGGCGACCCGTAAGGGCCGCATGGAGACGATGACGAACCACGGTTCGGGCTGGGTCCGCATGGAGTGGATCGTGCCGTCCCGCGGCCTCATCGGCTTCCGTACGGAGTTCCTGACGCAGACCCGCGGTACGGGCATCGCGCACTCGATCTTCGAGGGCCACGAGCCGTGGTTCGGCGAGCTGCGCACCCGTCACAACGGCTCGCTGGTCGCGGACCGTTCGGGCACGGTGACGCCGTTCGCGATGGTCAACCTCCAGGAGCGCGGTGTCATCTTCACGGAGGCCGGCACCGAGGTCTACGAGGGCATGATCATCGGCGAGAACTCCCGCGCCGACGACATGGACGTGAACATCACCAAGGAGAAGAAGCTCACCAACATGCGTGCGGCTTCCGCGGACACCACCGAGAACGTGGTGCCCGCGCGCAAGCTCTCCCTGGAGCAGTCCCTGGAGTTCTGCCGCGACGACGAGTGCATCGAGGTGACCCCGGAGACCGTGCGTATCCGCAAGGTCGTCCTGGACGCCAAGCAGCGTGGCCGCACGGCCTCGCGCGCCAAGAACGGCTGACGCGGCGTCGGCCGGCTGTGAGCACACTCACCGTGTGACGTGGTCGGTCCACATCCGGAGCGTCGGATTCAGTCGACGATCCGTCAGCACGAGGCATTGACAAGAGGTCCGGCCCCCCACGGAAACTGTGGGGGGCCGGACCTTTCGTCAATCACTTTTCCTGACCGAGGTGTCCGGATATCGGGCGTCGCTCTCCGGAACATGTGTTAACGGTCCGTTTCGGGGGTGTCTGTCTAGGATCAGTTTGTCCGGATTTCGGTCACACGGACCATGCTGATGTTGTCAAACCGAGACCCTTTAAGTGTGGTTTACAGCCTGGGCGTACCCAATAGTTGGCTCCATTGAGCTCGGGTCAATGGGTCACGCACTGTGGGGAGTGCCGACTCACGAGCACACTCGGGGCACTGAATCGATCGCCGTCAGGGGTGTCGGTAGATCTCTCCAGTGCCCCTCTTGTAGTCAAAAGTGGACTCATGAGGAGGAAACCCATGCGCGGTGCCAAGAGCGCCAAGTGGGTCGCGGGAGCGGCAATCATCGCCCTGGCCGCGACTGCCTGTGGCGGCGGCGAAGACGGCAACAAGGGCAACGAGAGTGCCAAGGGTGCAGTTGACCCCAACGGCATCTTCTCCATCGAGGTCGGTGAGCCGCAGAACCCGCTGCAGCCGGCGAACACGATGGAGTCGAACGGCAGCATCGTCACCGATGCGATCTTCTCGCAGCTGGTCGACTACGACCCGGCCGGCAAGCTTGAGATGATCAACGCCGAGTCGGTCGACACCACGGACTCCAAGCTGTGGACGGTCAAGCTCAAGAAGGACTGGAAGTTCCACGACGGGACCCCGGTCACCGCCGAGTCCTACGTCAAGGCGTGGAACTGGGCCGCCAACATCACCAACGCGCAGACCAACGCGTCCTGGTTCCAGGGCATCAAGGGCTACGCCGACGTGCACCCCGAGGGTGAAGGCGCCAAGCCGAAGGCCGACGCCATGTCCGGCCTGAAGATCGTGGACGACTACACGTTCACCATCGAGCTCGACGCCCCGCTGCCGTACTTCGCGTACAAGCTCGGCTACACGGTCTACTCCCCGCTCCCCGAGTCCTTCTACGCGGACCCGAAGGCCGCCGGCGAGAAGCCGGTCGGCAACGGCGCGTACAAGTTCGAGAGCTGGGACCACAAGAAGCAGATCAAGGTCGTCCGCAACGACGACTACAAGGGTCTCGACAAGGCGAAGAACGGTGGTGTGATCTTCAAGAACTACACCACCATCGAGACCGCCTACGAGGACCTGAAGTCGGGCAACGTCGACGTCCTCCGCCAGATCGGCCCGAAGGACCTCCCGGTCTACCGTGCCGACCTCGGTGACCGCGCTGTGGACAAGGCGTACTCCGCCATCCAGACGCTCGGTGTCGCGATGTACCAGAAGCAGTGGAAGGACACCGACCCCAAGGTCCTCCAGGGCCTGTCGATGGCCATCGACCGGGACACGATCACCAAGACGGTGCTCCAGGGCACCCGCGAGCCGGCCACCGGCTGGGTCGCCAAGGGCGTCCTCGGCTACCAGCCGAACGTCGCCGGTGACGTCACCAAGTACGACCCGGCGAAGGCCAAGGCCCTCATCAAGGAGGGTGGCGGTGTTCCGGGTAACAAGGTCTTCATCCAGTTCAACGCCGACGGCGGCCACAAGGAATGGGTCGAGGCTGTCTGCAACAGCATCACCCAGGCGACCGGCGTCGCGTGCGCCGGCGACTCCAAGGCCGACTTCCAGGCCGACCTTGACGCCCGTGACGCCAAGCAGGTCAAGTCCTTCTACCGCGGTGGCTGGGTGCTCGACTACCCGGTGAACGCCAACTTCATCTCTGACCTGTTCCGTACGGGTGCGGCCGGCAACAACGGCTTCTTCTCGAACAAGGAGCTCGACGCGAAGATCAAGGCCGCGGACACCGCGCCCTCGCTCGACGAGTCGGTCAAGGCGTACCAGGAGGTGGAGAAGGAGCTGGTCAACTACATGCCGACCATCCCGCTCTGGTACTACAAGGTCAACGCCGGCTACTCGGAGAAGGTCCAGAACGTCGACTACGCGCAGGACGGCGACCCGATCCTGACGCAGGTCGAGGTCAAGAAGTAACCACCGACGTAGTCCGCAGGCCGGTGATGGACCGAAACTGACATCGGTTCTGCGACACCAGCCTGCACGCAGTGGCCGGGGGGCCCTTCCGCGACACCGACGACCCTACGAGGGAGTCGGTGACGAGGGAGGGCCCGTCGGCTGCGGCGTGCCACTTACATGGAGGCACCATGGGGCGCTATGTCGCACGACGACTGCTCCAGATGATCCCGGTCTTCATCGGGACAACTCTGCTGATCTTCCTGATGGTCTACACGCTGCCCGGCGACCCCGTGCGGGGACTCTTCGGGGACAAGGGTGCGGACCCCGCGACTCTTGCTGCCATGCGGCACCAACTCGGCCTCGACCAGCCGATTCTGGTGCAGTACTGGGAATACATGAAGGGGATCGTCCTTCACTTCGACTTCGGCACCCAGATAGCCAGCGGCCGGCCGGTCACCGATGTACTCGGTGACGCGTTCCCGGTCACGCTGCGGCTCGCCGCGATGGCGTTCCTCATCGAGATCGTCCTCGGTCTCGGCCTGGGCATGGCCGCCGGCCTCCGCGCCGGCCGTCTGACCGACAACGTCGTCCTGGTACTGACGCTGCTGATCATCTCGATCCCGGTCTTCGTGCTCGGCTTCATCGTCAAGTCGGTGTTCGCGTTCGAGCTCGGCTGGATCGCACCGAACGTCTCGAACGAGGCGACGTGGGGCGAGTTGTTCACCCCGGCGATCGTCCTGGGCTCGCTCTCCCTGGCGTACGTGGCACGACTGACCCGTACGACGATGGCGGAGAACCTGCGCTCGGACTACATGCGCACGGCCGTCGCCAAGGGTCTTCCCAAGCGACGCATCGTGGGTGTCCACCTGATGCGCAACTCGCTGATCCCGGTCGTCACCTTCCTCGGCACCGACCTGGGTGCCCTGATGGGCGGCGCGGTCGTCACCGAGGGCCTCTTCAACGTGAAGGGCATCGGCGGCACCATCTTCGAGTCGATCGTCCGGCGCGAGGGCACCACCCTGGTCGGACTGGTCACCGTGCTGGTGCTCGTCTACCTCTTCATGAGCCTGCTCGTCGACCTGCTGTACGCGGTCCTGGACCCGAGGATCCGGTATGCCTGACATGACCAAGACCGCTCCCGCGCCCGACGAGGCCAAGGCTCCCATCGCGGACCCGTCGGCCGTCGTCAAGGCGGACAAGGCACGCAGCCTCTGGGGCGACGCGTGGCAGGACCTGCGCCGCAACTGGTACTTCATCATCTCCGCGGCCCTCATCGTGGTCCTCCTTCTGATCACGGCGTTCCCGAGCCTGTTCACCAGCGCCTCGCCCACCGCGGGCGACCTGGTGCACCACTTCCTGGGCAAGCCCGAGCTGAGCAAGATCGGTTCGCCCGAGTGGTTCGGTTACGACGGCCAGGGCCGCAGCGTCTACGCCCGTGTCATCTACGGCACCCGTGCCTCGGTGATCGTCGGCGTCGCGGTGACCCTCGCGGTGACCCTGTTCGGTGGTCTGATCGGCATGCTGTCCGGCTACTTCGGCGGCTGGATCGACGCGGTGCTCTCCGGATTCACCAACATCTTCCTCGGCCTGCCCTTCCTGCTCGGCGCGATGGTCGTCCTCCAGGCGTTCACGGACCGGTCGATCTGGGTGGTCGTCTTCGCCCTGGCGTTCCTCGGCTGGACCCAGATCGCGCGCGTCATGCGCGGTGCGGTGATCACCATCAAGCAGTCGGACTTCGTCCAGGCGGCCAGAGCACTCGGTGCGAGCACGCCTCGCATCCTGTTCCGGCACATCCTCCCGAACGTCATGGCTCCGGTCATCGTGGTCGCGACCATCTCGCTGGGTGTGTACATCTCGGCGGAGGCGACCCTGTCCTACCTGGGTCTCGGCCTGGCCTCGCCGACCGTTTCGTGGGGTATGGACATCTCCGGTGGTTCGGCCCAGATCCGGGTGGCCCAGCACATCCTGATCTACCCGTCGATCATGCTCAGCATCACCGTTCTGGCGTTCATCATGCTCGGCGAAGCCGTCCGTAACGCCCTCGACCCGAAGACGCGATAAGGAGGGGTGCACGTGACCACCATCGACAAGACCGCAGAAGTCCCGTCCCCGCGCTCGGGAGACGACCACGTCGGCCCGCTGCTCGAAGTCCGCGACCTGCACGTGGAGTTCCACACCCGCGACGGTGTGGCGAAGGCCGTCAACGGCGTCAACTACAGCGTCGACGCCGGTGAGACGCTCGCCGTCCTCGGCGAGTCGGGTTCCGGCAAGTCCGTGACGGCGCAGGCCATCATGGGCATCCTCGACATGCCGCCCGGCAAGATCCCGCAGGGCGAGATCTTCTTCCGCGGCCAGGACATGCTCAAGATGTCCTACGAGGAGCGGCGCAAGATCCGTGGCCAGAAGATCGCGATGATCTTCCAGGACGCGCTGTCCTCGCTGAACCCGGTCCTCACCGTCGGCTACCAGCTCGGCGAGATGTTCCGGGTCCACCAGGGCATGTCCAAGAAGGACGCGAAGGCCAAGGCCATCGAGCTGATGGACCAGGTCAAGATTCCGGCCGCCGCGGCCCGTGTCTCGGACTACCCGCACCAGTTCTCCGGCGGTATGCGCCAGCGCATCATGATCGCCATGGCGCTGGCCCTGGAGCCGGACCTGATCATCGCGGACGAGCCGACCACGGCCCTCGACGTGACGGTGCAGGCACAGGTCATGGACCTGCTCGCGGAGCTCCAGCGCGAGTACAACATGGGCCTGATCCTGATCACGCACGACCTCGGTGTCGTCGCGGACGTCGCCGACAAGATCGCCGTGATGTACGCGGGCCGGATCGTCGAGACCTCTCCGGTGCACGAGATCTACAAGCGCCCGGCGCACCCGTACACCAAGGGTCTGCTGGAGTCGATCCCGCGCCTGGACCAGAAGGGCCAGGAGCTCTTCGCGATCAAGGGCCTGCCGCCCAACCTGCTCCACGTGCCCTCGGGCTGTGCGTTCAACCCGCGCTGCACGATGGCGCAGGACATCTGCCGTACGGACATCCCGGCCCTGCGCCCGGTGACCGAGCAGGACGGTACCGATCTGGTCGGCCGCGGCAGCGCCTGCCACTTCTGGAAGGAGACGATCCATGGCTGACATCAAGAAAGAGTCCGTGGACGCCACCCCGAACGTCACCGAAGTGGCGACTGTGGACGCGGCCACCGAGGCGGAGGCCGTAGCCGCCATCGATGCGCCGGTCTCGCAGGGCGAACCGATCCTTCAGGTGCGCAACCTGGTCAAGCACTTCCCGCTGACCCAGGGCATCCTGTTCAAGAAGCAGGTCGGCGCGGTCAAGGCCGTGGACGGGATCTCCTTCGATCTCTTCGCGGGCGAGACGCTCGGCATCGTGGGCGAGTCCGGCTGTGGCAAGTCCACGGTCGCCAAGCTCCTGATGACGCTGGAGCGGGCCACCGCCGGCGAGGTCTTCTACAAGGGCCAGGACATCACCAAGCTGTCCGGCCGCGCGCTGAAGGCCGTGCGCCGCAACATCCAGATGGTGTTCCAGGACCCGTACACCTCGCTGAACCCGCGTATGACGGTCGGCGACATCATCGGGGAGCCGTACGACATCCACCCCGAGGTCGCGCCCAAGGGCGAGCGTCGCCGCAAGGTGCAGGACCTCCTGGACGTCGTGGGTCTCAACCCGGAGTACATCAACCGGTATCCGCACCAGTTCTCCGGCGGTCAGCGCCAGCGCATCGGTATCGCCCGCGGCCTCGCGCTCAACCCGGAGATCATCATCTGCGACGAGCCGGTCTCCGCGCTCGACGTGTCGGTGCAGGCACAGGTCATCAACCTGATGGGGAAGCTGCAGGACGAGTTCAACCTCTCCTACCTCTTCATCGCGCACGACCTGTCGATCGTCCGGCACATCTCGGACCGGGTCGGCGTCATGTACCTCGGCAAGATGGCCGAGATCGGTACCGACGAGCAGATCTACGAGCACCCGACGCACCCCTACACCCAGGCGCTGCTGTCGGCGGTTCCGGTTCCGGACCCGGAGGCCCGTGAGGGCCGCGAGCGGATCATCCTCTCCGGTGACGTCCCGTCGCCGGCGAACCCGCCGTCGGGCTGCCGCTTCCGCACCCGGTGCTGGAAGGCCGAGGACAAGTGCGCGACGGAGGTGCCGCTCCTGGCGGTCCCCGAGCGCTTCAAGTCCGTGGACTCTCCGGCCGCGCACGAGTCGGCGTGTCACTTCGCCGAGGAGAAGGCCGTCCTGGTCGGCTAGGGAGTGTCCGCAAAGTATCGTCGTCCACCCGAAGGGTGGGGCCGGCGGTGTCTGGTGCGTGCTCTCGCAAGGCGCCGGAGTGCCCTTGTAGCGGAGCTACTCGGGCATTTCGGCAACGCCGCGAGAGTGCGTGCCAGACGCCGCCGGCCAGACGAGACTTTGGGGACACGACCTAGGACGGTTCACGAGGGGCGTCCCCTTCGTCTCCACCGCCGGGCGGGCTCGATCATTCGAGCCCGCCCGGCGGTTTTGTGCTGTCCGGCCTCCACTGATGGCCTGTTTAACATGCGATCAGAAGTCAAATGGGGTGATATGGGGCATTGAGCTACTCAATGGATCTCTAGGAGGCACTTCATGCGCGGAGCCACACAAGCCAAGTGGGCCGCATGTGCGGTGGCCGTCGCCCTGGCAGCGACGGCCTGTGGCGGCGGGGACGACAGCGGCGGCGGCGGTGGCGCCGACGGGATCGTGAGCTCCTCCTGGGGCGATCCGCAGAACCCGCTGGAGCCGGCGAACACCAACGAGGTGCAGGGCGGCAAGGTCCTCGACATGATCGTCCGCGGCCTCAAGCGGTACGACCCGAAGACCGGCGAGGCCCAGAACATGCTCGCCGAGAGCATCGAGACGACGGACAACCAGACCTTCACGATCACGGTGAAGGACGGCTGGACCTTCAGCAACGGCGAGAAGATCACGTCCTCGTCGTTCGTGGATGCCTGGAACTACGGCGCCGCGCTGAAGAACAACCAGAAGAACTCCTACTTCTTCGGGTACATCGACGGCTACGACAAGGCGCACCCCGAGACCGGCAGTGCCTCGACCGACAAGCTCTCCGGGCTCAAGGTCGTCGACGACAAGACGTTCACCGTCAAGCTCACCCAGAAGTTCTCGCTCTGGCCGGACACCCTCGGCTACCCGGCCTTCGCGCCCCTGCCCAAGGCGTTCTTCACGGACCACGACGCCTGGCTCGCCAAGCCCATCGGCAACGGGCCGTACACCATCGAGGACTACGCCAAGGGCTCCTCCATGGACCTGCGCAAGTGGGACGACTACCCCGGTGACGACAAGGCGCAGAACGGTGGCATCGACCTCAAGGTCTACACCGACAACAACACCGCCTACACCGACCTGACGGCCGGCAACCTCGACCTCGTCGACGACGTGCCCGCCTCGCAGCTGAAGAACGTGGAAGCCGACCTCGGCGACCGGTACATCAACACCCCGGCCGGCATCATCCAGACCCTCGCCTTCCCGTTCTACGAGAAGGAGTGGGACACCCCGGCCGCCGCCAAGGTCCGCCAGGGGCTGTCGATGGCGATCAACCGCCAGCAGATCACCGACCAGATCTTCCAGAAGACCCGGACCCCCGCCTCCGACTGGACCTCCCCGGTCCTCGGCGAGGACGGCGGCTTCAAGAAGGGTCTGTGCGGCTCCCCGTGCGAGTACAACGCGGCGGAGGCCAAGAAGCTGATCGAGGACAACGGCGGCATCCCCGGCGGCCAGCTCAAGATCTCGTACAACGCGGACACCGGCTCCCACAAGGAATGGGTCGACGCCGTCTGCAACAGCATCAACAACGCCCTGGGCAACAACAAGGCGTGCGTCGGCGCCCCCGTCGGCACCTTCGCCGACTTCCGCAGCCAGGTCTCCCAGCAGAAGCTGACGGGCGCCTGGCGCGCGGGCTGGCAGATGGACTACCCGCTGATCCAGAACTTCCTCCAGCCGGTCTACTACACCAACGCCCCGTCCAACGACGGCAAGTGGAGCGACAAGAAGTTCGACGACCTGGTCAACAAGGCCAACGCCGAGAGCGACAGGGCCCAGGCCGTCTCCACGTTCCAGGACGCGGAGAAGGTGATGGTCGATCAGATGCCGGTCATCCCGCTCTGGTACCAGAACGGCAGCGCCGGCTACTCGGACCGCGTCGAGAACGTCGCGCTGAACCCGTTCAGCGTCCCGGTGTACGAAGAGATCAAGGTCAAGTGACGTAACGGGGCCGGGCCGGCCGGTGCCGACCCGGCACCGGCCTCCCGGCTTCGTACGTCCCACTGTTCGCCTGTTCGCCCCGACCCCCGGAGCCCTTCATGGGACGTTATGTGATCCGGCGGCTGCTGCAGATGATCCCCGTCTTCTTCGGCACCACGCTGTTGATCTTCCTCATGGTGAACGTGATGGGTGACCCCATCGCGGGCCTCTGCGGCGACCGCCAGTGCGACCCGGCGACCGCCGCCCAGCTGCGCGCGGAGTTCGGCCTCGACAAGCCCCTCTGGCAGCAATACCTGACCTACATGGGCAACGTCTTCACCGGCGACTTCGGCACCGCGTTCAACGGGCAGGAGGTCACCGAACTGATGGCCACCGCCTTCCCGATCACGATCCGGCTCACGATCGTGGCGCTCTTCTTCGAGATCGTCATCGGTATCAGCCTCGGTGTCGTCACCGGTCTGCGGCGGGGCCGCCCCATCGACACCTCCGTGCTGATCCTGACCCTGGTCGTCATCTCCATCCCGACCTTCGTCACCGGTCTGCTGCTCCAGCTCCTCCTCGGAGTGGAGTGGGGCATCATCAAACCGTCCGTCTCCTCGGAAGCGCCGTTCAACGAACTCATCATCCCGGGGCTCGTCGTCGCCTCCGTCTCCCTGGCGTACGTCACCCGGCTCACACGGACCTCGATCGCCGAGAACGCCCGCGCCGACTACGTCCGTACCGCTACGGCCAAGGGCCTGCCGAGGCGCCGCGTGGTGATCCGGCACCTGCTGCGCAACTCCCTGATCCCCGTCGTCACCTTCATCGGTACGGATGTCGGCGCACTGATGGGCGGAGCGATCGTCACGGAGCGGATCTTCAACATCCACGGCGTGGGCTACCAGCTCTACCAGGGCATCCTGCGCCAGAACTCCCAGACCGTCGTCGGCTTCGTCACCGTCCTGGTCCTGGTCTTCCTGGCCGCGAACCTGATCGTCGACCTGCTGTACGCCGTTCTCGACCCGAGGATCCGCTATGCCTGAGCAGACACCGGACGAGGCGATCTCGGCGGCCGGAGCCGGCGGGACGATGGACCTCGCACTGGACGAGGGCACCACCCTCGAGAAGACCCCCGGCGGCCCCCAGGGGACGGGCCCCTCGGGCAAGCCGCAGAGTCTGTGGTCCGACGCCTGGCGCGACCTGCGCCGCAACCCGGTCTTCATCATCTCCGCGCTGATCATCATCTTCCTGGTGATCATCTCGATCTGGCCGCAGCTGATCGCCTCGGGGGACCCCCTCGACTGCGACCTGGCCAAGGCCCAGGAGGGCTCCCAGCCCGGCTATCCGTTCGGCTTCGACGGGCAGGGCTGCGACGTCTACACCCGCGTCGTGTACGGAGCCAGGAACTCGGTGACCGTCGGCGTCTGCTCCACCATCGGAGTCACCCTGATCGGCAGTTTCCTGGGCGGCCTCGCCGGTTTCTACGGCGGCTGGTGGGACTCGATCCTCTCCCGCCTCACCGACGTCTTCTTCGGCATCCCGGTGGTCCTCGGCGGCCTGGTCTTCCTCTCCGTGGTGACCAGCTCGACCGTCTGGCCGGTGATCGGCTTCATCGTCCTGCTGGGCTGGCCGCAGCTCGCCCGTATCGCCCGTGGATCGGTCATCACGGCCAAGCACAACGACTACGTCCAGGCGGCCCGCGCACTCGGCGCGTCCAACTCCCGGATGATGCTGCGCCACATCGCGCCCAACGCCGTCGCCCCGGTCATCGTCGTGGCCACGATCGCGCTGGGTACGTACATCTCCCTGGAAGCGACCCTCTCGTTCCTCGGCGTAGGTCTGAAACCGCCGGCCGTCTCGTGGGGCATCGACATCTCCGCCGCGGCCCCGTACATCCGCAACGCCCCGCACATGCTGCTCTGGCCCGCCGGAGCGCTGGCGATCACCGTGCTCGCGTTCATCATGCTCGGCGACGCGGTGCGCGACGCCCTCGACCCCAAGCTGCGCTGAGGAGCCCGTTGCCATGTTGCTCGAAGTGCGCGATCTGCACGTGGAGTTCCACACCCGCGAGGGGGTGGCCAAAGCCGTCAACGGGGTCAACTACTCGGTGGCCGAGGGCGAGACGCTCGCCGTCCTCGGCGAGTCCGGCTCCGGCAAGTCGGTCACCGCACAGGCCGTCATGGGCATCCTCGACATGCCGCCGGGGAAGATCAGCGGTGGCGAGATCCTCTTCAAGGGCCGCGATCTGCTGAAGCTCAAGAAGGAGGAGCGCCGGAAGATCCGTGGCGAGGAGATGGCCATGATCTTCCAGGACGCGCTGTCCTCCCTGAACCCGGTGCTGACCGTGGGCGAGCAGCTCGGCGAGATGTTCGTCGTGCACCGCGGCATGTCCCGCAAGGACGCCAGGGCGAAGTCGGTCGAGCTGATGGACCGGGTCCGCATCCCGGCCGCCAAGGAGCGGGTGGGGAACTATCCGCACCAGTTCTCCGGCGGTATGCGCCAGCGCATCATGATCGCCATGGCGCTGGCGCTGGAACCCTCCCTGATCATCGCGGACGAGCCGACCACGGCGCTCGACGTGACGGTGCAGGCGCAGGTCATGGACCTGCTGGCGGAGCTCCAGCGCGAGCTGAACATGGGGCTGATCCTGATCACGCACGACCTGGGAGTCGTCGCGGACGTCGCCGACAAGATCGCCGTGATGTACGCGGGCCGGATCGTCGAGACCTCGCCCGTCCACGACATCTACAAGGCCCCGGCCCACCCGTACACCAAGGGCCTGCTGCGGTCGATCCCGCGCCTGGACCAGAAGGGCGGGGAGCTGTACGCGATCAAGGGCCTGCCGCCCAACCTGCTGCACATCCCGCCCGGCTGTGCCTTCAACCCCCGCTGCCCGATGGCCCAGGACGTGTGCCGTACGGACGTGCCGCCGCTGTACCGGGTGTCCGAGGACCGCCAGAGCGCCTGCCACTTCTGGAAGGAGACGCTCGATGAACGCTGATCAGTCCGGCGGACGGAAGGAAGACCGCGAGGAGGGCGAGGTGGCCTCCACCCTGCTGTCCAAGGAACGGGCCGGGACGGCGTACGCGGACGGTGACCCGATCCTGGAGGTCCGCGACCTCGTCAAGCACTACCCGCTGACCCAGGGCATCCTGATCAAGAAGCAGGTCGGCGCCGTCAAGGCGGTCGACGGGGTCTCCTTCGACCTGGCGGCGGGCGAGACGCTCGGCATCGTGGGGGAGTCGGGCTGCGGCAAGTCGACCGTCGCGAAGATGCTGGTGCACCTTGAGCAGCCGACCGCGGGCGCGATCCGGTACAAGGGCGAGGACGTCACCAAGCTGTCGGGGCGTGCGCTGAAGGCCGTGCGCCGCAACATCCAGATGGTGTTCCAGGACCCGTACACCTCGCTGAACCCGCGTATGACGGTCGGCGACATCATCGGGGAGCCGTACGAGATCCACCCCGAGGTGGCCCCCAAGGGCAGCCGGCGCCGGAAGGTGCAGGACCTCCTGGACGTGGTCGGCCTCAACCCGGAGTACATCAACCGCTATCCGCACCAGTTCTCCGGCGGTCAGCGCCAGCGCATCGGCATCGCCCGCGGCCTCGCGCTCAACCCGGAGATCATCGTCGCCGACGAGCCGGTCTCCGCCCTCGACGTGTCGGTGCAGGCCCAGGTCGTGAACCTGCTGGACAGCCTCCAGAGCGAGTTCAACCTGAGCTTCGTGTTCATCGCGCACGACCTGTCGATCGTCCGGCACATCTCCGACCGGGTCGGCGTGATGTACCTGGGCCGGATCGTGGAGATCGGCACCGACGAGGAGATCTACGAGCACCCCACCCATCCGTACACCCAGGCGCTGCTCTCCGCCGTGCCGGTGCCCGACCCGATGGCCCGTGAGTTCCGTGAGCGGATCATCCTGCACGGCGACGTGCCCTCGCCGGCCAACCCGCCGTCGGGCTGCCGCTTCCGCACCCGCTGCTGGAAGGCGCAGGAGCGGTGCGAGCTCGAAGTCCCGCTGCTGGCGGTGCCGGCGGCCTTCCGGCTGTCGGAGACCGCGGCGAGCCACGACTCCGCGTGCCACTTCGCGGAGGAGAAGCGGGTCGTACCGGAGGAGGGGCGACTGGCCGCACCGCCGGCGCAGGGGCCCGTGGCGGAGGAGCAGGAGCCGGGTACGGAGGTCAGGAAGGAACCCGGGCAGGAGCCGGGGGAGCAGGGTGACATTCCGTCATAAAAGTCCATGAAATTCGTTTACACAGAGGCAACTTGGCTGTCGCGGCACCGATATACGAACGCTCCATGATGAACAGCGTACGGCCGTGCGGGTGCCGTGAACCGGCCGGGGTGTCGTCATGTCGCCCCGGCCGGTTACCCGTTCCCCCTCTTCCCTTTTGGCCCTCTTGTTCAATGGCGGGCCGCGGTGGAGTATCGCTGGGGTGACACTCACACGGGGAGCGAGAATCACCGGCGCCGTCCTCTGTTCCGTGCTCGCCGTGATGGTCGCGGGCTGGGTCGTGAGGGACGTCGGGACGGCCGGTCGGCCACTCGATCTGCTGCGCTACTGGGCGGGGTACGCCGACGCGCGCCCGGACACGCTGCCCGCGACCTCGCAGAGCGACCTCGTCCTGTTCGTCGTCTACGTCTTCGCCGCCTTCGCGGCCGTGCGCTCGTCGGTGGCCGCCTCGGCGCTCGTCACCACCGGCCTGGTCACGCTCCTGCTCCGGCTGCCCGCGGTCTGGAACATCGGGGCGTCCTGGACGGACGGGCGGTACGCGGACGAGCTCCGCGCCAGGGCGCTGATCGGGACGTTCGTGGCCCTGGCGGCGGCCCTCGCCCTCGTCGTCACCGGAGCGGCGGGCCGCAGGCCGCCGGAGGACTTCTACGAGCCGCGGCCCACCAGGCCCGGTACGGGCGCCTCGGCCGTCGCCTTCCTGGCGCTGGGCGCGGCCGGTGCGGTGATGATCGCCTGGGAGGTGCGTCAGCTGCTCACGTTCCCCTCCTCCGTCTACCCGGACTGGTTCGTCGGAGGGCCGAACACACGCATGGAGCTGACCGACGCCCCGCCCGGCTGGACCAACGCGACGATCGCCCTGCTCTGCCTGGTCGTGGCGGTCAGCGCGCTGGTCCACGCGGTCCACTCCCGGACCCTCGGCGTGATCGTGTCCGGATTCGTGCTGACGGCCGGGGCGCTCGGCATCGCCCGCGCCCTGCACCACCGGCTCCTGGAGCACTTCGGTGAGCTGGGGACCGAGCTCCAGCTCACCCTGCTCTCCTGGTGCTTCCTGGCCGCCGCCGGGGCCACCGCGCTGATCGCCCTGGCCCGCAGGGGCTTCGAGGACGTCCCCGCCGGCCCGGACCGGGGCCGGGGCACGGGGTACGGCTACCCGTCGGGCGGCCCGGGCCCCGGCTACGGGTACCCGCCGGACGACGTCCCCGGGCAGGGGCCCGGCTACGGCTATCCGCAGGGCGGTGCCCCCGGACAGGGCCCCGGTTACGGCTATCCGCAGGGCGGCGGCTTCGGACCGCCGCCGCCCTCGTCCCGGCCGCCCGGCTGGTGAAAGGCGGCCCTACGCGCCGGTCAGGCCCAGGGAGCGCCTGAGGAAGTCGACCTGGAGCAGCAGCAGATTCTCCGCGACCTGCTCCTGCGGGGTCATGTGCGTCACCCCGCTCAGCGGGAGCACCTCGTGGGGCCGCCCCGCCGCGAGCAGCGCCGAGGACAGCCGCAGGGCGTGGGCGACCACCACGTTGTCGTCCGCGAGGCCGTGGACGATCATCAGCGGCCGTACCTGCCCGGCGGGCTCGGACAGCCCGTCGTCGGTCGTCAGGGCGTTGTGGGCGTACACCTCGGGATGCTGGGCGGGGTCGCCGAGATAGCGCTCGGTGTAGTGGGTGTCGTAGAGCCGCCAGTCGGTCACCGGGGCGCCGGCGACGGCCGCGTGGAAGACGTCCGGGCGGCGCAGCACCGCGAGCGCCGCGAGGTAGCCGCCGTACGACCAGCCGCGGATCGCGACCTTGGAGAGGTCCAGCGGGAAGCGTTCGGCGAGCGCGTGCAGGGCCTCGATCTGGTCGTCGAGGGTGAGGGGGAAGTCGTCCTTGATCGCCTTCTCCCAGCCGGGCGAGCGTCCCGGTGCGCCCCGGCCGTCCGCGACGACCACGGCGAAGCCCTGGTCCGCGAACCACTGGGAGGTGAGGTGGGCGTTGTGCGCGGCGACCACCCGGCGGCCGTGCGGCCCGCCGTACGGATCCATCAGTACCGGAAGCGGACCGTCCGACTCCTTATATCCCGTTGGGAGCAGCACAGCGCACGGAATCCGCCGTGCGCCCCCCTCGGTGAGCCGCACGTCCGCGGAGAGGACCGGCGTCTCCGCGTACGTCGTCACCGTGGCGGCCGGCTTGCCGTTCCGCAGCACCTGCGCGGACAGTCCGGGCCGGTCCGGGCAGGCCGAGACCAGCACGGTCACCGCGCCCGAACGGACCGCCGTGTGCACACCCACCCCCTCGGAAATCCGTTCGATACCGAGCTCGTTCACCCGGTACACATGGCTCTGACCGGTCTCCGGATCGGTCGCCTCCTCGCCCGCCGTCGCCGCGACCAGCACATCCGACTCCCCGATGTGCAGCACCGCCTGGATGTGCAACTGCGCCCCGGTCAGCGGCCGGTCGCCGACCGCGAGCACGCGCGCACCGCCCTCGTCGGCGATCCGCACGAGCCGCCCGTCGGGCGCCCACGCGGGCACCCCGGGAAACAGATCCAGCCACACCGGGTCCTCGTCGACATGGACCGTGCGCGTCGTGCCGCTCTCCGTGTCGACGGCCAGATGGAGCTGACTGCGCTGGTCGCGGGCTTGTACGAGGAGCAGCGGAGCTCCCGCGGACGACCAGTGCACCTCGGCCAGATACGGAAAGCGCGCGCGGTCCCACACCACCTCGGTGCGGGCCCCGTCCAGATCCATGACGAAGAGCCGCACCTCCGCGTTGGGCGAGCCCGCCGCCGGGTACGCCGCCTCGGTGGGCTTGCGCTCGGGATGCGCGGGATCGGCGATCCACCAGCGCTGTACGGCGCTGTCGTCGACCCGGGCGACCAGCAGCCGGTCCGAGTCCGGCGACCACCAGAAGCCCCGCGAGCGCTGCATCTCCTCGGCCGCGACGAACTCCGCGAGACCGTACGAGGTGTGCGCGTCCTCCGGCTCGGCGACCGCCCGGTCCCCGTCGCCCTCCGCCCCCACGACCCGCAGCGAACCCCGCGTGACATAGGCGATGTGCCGGCCGTCGGGGGAGGGGCGGGGGTCGATCACCGGACCGGGCACCGGCAGCGCCCGCGCCGTCCCGGCCCGCAGCTCGGCCACGTACACCTTCCCGGAGAGCGCGAACGCCGCCAACTCGGCCGCCCCGTCCACCGCGTAGCCGACGATGCCCGCCGAGCCCTCCCGGCTGCGCTCGCGGCGGGCCCGCTCCTGCGGTGAGAGCCGCTCCGCCGAACCGCCCAGCAGGGCCCCGGGATCGGCGGCGATCCGCTCCTCGCCGGTCGAGGGGTCCAGCACCCAGAGCCGGTTCGTCCGGTCGGTGCCGGAGGCCGAGCGCAGGAAGATCACCCGCGTCCCGTCCGGTGAGACGGTGAATGCGCGGGGGGCGCCAAGAGTGAAGCGCTGAGTCCGTGCGTACTGGCGGGGAAAGGACAGCTTCTGCGAGGTCATGGCCACGAACTTAGAGGGTCGGACCCCTCTCGGCGCGGGTCCCGTGCGCCCCTCGTGCTGCTGTGCCCCGAACAATGCGTTGGCACGGATAGTTATGATCCGTAGCGCTCGGTGGGTAAGAACCCGCTGGCTCCATGTGTGCTGCCCGTCCCGACCGTACTGATGGAGGTGAACCGCCGTGGCACTCTCGATTTCGGCGGTGGTGCTGCTGGCGATCGTCGTCTTCCTGCTGATCCGGAAATCCGGACTGAAGGGCGGACATGCGGTGGTCTGCATGTTGCTCGGGTTCTATCTCGCCAGCTCGTCGATCGCCCCCACCATCTCGGAGGTGACCTCGAACGTGGCAGGCATGATCGGGGGCATCAAGTTCTGACGTGTGGGGCGGTCGGTCCCCGGAGCCCCGGCGGCTCGTAGGGTGGTCCCCATGAAGGACCTTCCCGCCCGCCGTCTGCTCCTGGTGCACGCGCACCCCGACGACGAGTCGATCAACAACGGCGCCACCATGGCCAGGTACGCGGCCGAGGGCGCCCACGTCACCCTGGTGACGTGCACACTCGGCGAGGAGGGCGAGGTCATCCCGCCGGAGCTCGCTCACCTCGCCGCCGACCGGGACGACACCCTGGGCACCCACCGCATCGGTGAACTCACCGCCGCGATGCGGGAGCTCGGGGTCACCGACCACCGCTTCCTGGGCGGCCCCGGCCGGTACCGCGACTCCGGGATGATGGGCACCGAACAGAACCGCCGCCCGGGCGCGTTCTGGGCCGCGCCCGTGGACGAGGCCGCCGGGCATCTCGTCGAGGTGATCCGCTCGGTGCGCCCCCAGGTCCTCGTCACGTACGACCCCGACGGCGGCTACGGGCACCCCGATCACATCCAGGCCCACCGCGTGGCGACGCGCGCCGCCGAGCTGGCCGCCGACCCCGCGTACCGCCCGTCCTCCGGAGCCCCGCACGCGATCGCGAAGATCTACTGGAACCGCGTGCCGCGCCCCGTCGTGGAAGAGGGATTCGCCCGGCTGCGGGCCGACGCACCGGGCATCTTCCCTGGAATCGCCGCGGTCGACGACGTGCCGGGCGTGGTCGACGAGGCGCTGGTCACCACCGAGATCGAGGGTGCGGAATTCGCCGGAGCGAAGACCGCCGCGATGCGGGCGCACGCCACCCAGGTCGCCGTGGACGGCCCCTTCTTCGCCCTGTCGAACGACCTCGGGCAGCCCGTCTTCACCACCGAGTACTACCAGTTGGTCCACGGCACCCCGGAGCGCGGCGAGGGCGTTCGCGAGAGCGACCTCTTCGCCGGAGTGCCGGACCCGACAGGCACACCGGGAGCACCGGAATGAACAGCAGGCGCCCACGGGCCTCCTCGAAGGCCCCGCGCACCAACGCACCGCCCAGGAGCCCCGAACCCACCGGCCTGGCGGCCCCGCTGAACCCCGCCCGGATCGGCGTCTACGTCGGCCTCGCGGTCCTCGGCGCACTCGTCGCCCTCGCGGGCACACTCGTCCAAGCCGCCTGGTTCCCGGGCGGCTTGCTCATCGCGCTCGCCTCCTGCGCCGGACTCTTCTACGGCGGCCGGGTGCTGGTGGGCACCCAGCTCGGCGCGCTGGCCCCGGCCGCGGGCTGGCTCGTCGCGGTGGTGCTCCTGCTCAGTGGCCGCCCCGAAGGCGACTACGTCTTCGGCGACGAACTCGGCCTGGCCCTTTTCATGCTCGGCGGGATGGCTCTCGCTGTGATGTGCGCCACCACGTCCCGGCTGCCACAATCGGCCACCAACAGCGGCCGACCTGGCACCTGATGTGCCACGTCCGCTCCCGGAATGCCCCCCCGCAGGTGTGATGCCGGAGTGGAGGTTTCACCCGGTGGCGGAGTGTCTCTCGGCGGCGGCCAGTATGGTGGTGCGCGCGCCGAGCCGTCCCCTGGCCTGCGGCATGGGGGAAGTACGGGCGGCGGAGCCAATCGGGAGAACCTGCTTTGAGTCGTGAAACTGACAGTTCGTCCTCCGGGCCCCAGGGGCGCGGTGGAGCCGCGTATCCGTCGGGCACGCCGCCGTACGGATCCCGCCAGTATCCGTCGCTCCACCCGTCGCAGGACGGTCCGGAGGCGACTCCGGAGCCTGCGGAGCCGCCCCGGCCCGAGGAACCCAGAACCGAGACGACGCTGACGACGCGCATCCGGATCAACATCCCCGGGTCGCGCCCCATCCCGCCGGTCGTGATGCGTACGCCGATGGCTGACGGAGACACGTCCGGCGGACGTCCGGACGCCGAGCGCACGGGCAGCACGCCGCGCCCCGGCGCGGCCACCCCGTCCGCCTCCGCGAACGGCGCCGGGAGCGGACCCGGCCCCGACGGACGGGACGGCGGCCCCGCCGACGAACCGCCCGCGGACAAGCCGGCCAAGGAGAAGAGCGGAAGCGACTGGTTCGCCCCGCGCAAGGCGCCGACGACCACCTCGGTCGCCGGCTCCTCCGGCGCACCCGCGGACGGCCCAGGCCGGACGCCCGCACCGGCCCCGACGCCGCCCCGCGCCGACCTGCCGTACTTCTCGGACGCCCCGCAGCGCCCCGGCGACCAGGGCGCGCCCCGCCCCGGCGGCAGCGCTCTCGACGGGCTCGGCGCCGAGGCGCCGGGCGGTCCGAGGGACACGCCGAACCTCGGTGTGCGTACGCCGGGTCCGGCAGGGCCCACGACCGGTCCCGTCACCGGCGGCTCGTCCCTCACACCGAACCTCGACGGAGTCCACGGCCTGGGCCCCGGCGGTCCGGCGGGCGCCCGCTCGGCGTTCCCGCCCGGCCCCGGTGGCGTACCGCCGCGGATGTCCGACGACACGGCGATCCTGACGCCGCAGGCACCGGCCCCCGAGCCGGGGCCCGGTGGCCACGTCTCCGGTGACACGCTGACCAGCGGCATCCCCGTCGTTCCGACGGACGCCCGCTCCCCGTTCGCGCCCGGCCCCGGTGGGCCGGGAGGCGCACGGACCGACGCGGCGATGGGCAGCGGGCCCGGCGTTCCGTCGCCCGCCCCCGCGCCCCGTCCCGTGCCGAAGGCCGCCGCACCCGCGAAGAAGGGCCGCTCCAAGCTGGTCCTGCTCGGCGCGGGCGTCGTCGTCCTGGCCGGTGTCGCCTACGGCGCCGGTCTGCTGCTGAACCACTCCGAGGTGCCCAAGGGCACCACCGTCCTCGGCGTCGACATCGGCGGCGGGACGAAGGAGGAAGCGGTCGGCAAACTGGAAGCGGCGCTGGGCGAGCGGGCCACGGCCCCCCTCCAGCTGTCCGTGGACGGCAAGACGGAGAAGCTCGTCCCGCAGAAGGCCGGACTCACCCTGGACAGCCAGGAGACAGTCCGAGAGGCGGCGGGCAGCGACTACAACCCGGTCTCGGTGATCGGTTCCCTCTTCGGCGGAGAGCGCCCGGCCGACCCGGTGATCCCCGTCGACGAGGAGAAACTCGGAGTCGCGCTGACCGACCTGGCGGGCATCTCGGGTACGGCGCACGACGGCACGATCAAGTTCGAGCCGAACAAGGCCATCGCGGTCCCGGGCCGCACGGGCAAGGCGCTGGACGTCAACCAGTCGCTGATCTCGGTACGCGACGCCTACCGCGCGCAGGTGCAGACCGGCACGTCGAGCGTCGTCGAGCTGCCCGTCACGAGCCGCGAACCGAGCATCACCCAGGCCGAACTGGACCGGGCGATGAACGAGTTCGCCAAGCCCGCGATGTCCGGCCTCATCACCATCCAGGCCGGACCGAAGGAGATCGACTTCGGCCCGGCGCGGTCCCTGCCGCAGATCCTGTCGATGAAGGCGATCGACGGCCGGCTCGTCGACTACTACGACAAGAAGGCGATCGACACCCTGCTCGACGGCGTGTTCGACGGCGTCATGGCGGTCAAGGGCGACGGAAAGAAGCACCAGGTCAGCGCGGACGACGTGGCGCAGGCCATGAAGACCGCCCTGGTCGGCAAGACAGCAGCGGAGCGGACCGTCAGGATCGACCTGACCGGCAGCGGCTGACCCGCCCTGTCGCGCCCGCGACGACGCCCCCGGCCGGACTTCCGGCCGGGGGCGTCGTCATGCCACGGATGTGACACCCTTCCTGGTCCCGTACCCCGAGGAGGAGGACCCGTGCCGACCAAGTGGAGCCTGACGGTCGACTGCGCCCGCCCGGGCGAGCTGGCGAAGTTCTGGGCGCTCGCCCTGGGCTACGTAGAGAAGCCCCCGCCGGCCGGTTTCGCCGACTGGAACGCGTGGCTCGCCCACCACGGCATTCCGGAGGAGGAGTGGGACGACGGTGCCTACCTGTCCGACCCGGACGGCGTCGGGCCCGGCATCTCCTTCCTGAAGGTGCCGGAAGCGAAGGTGGTGAAGAACCGCATGCACCTGGACGTGCAGGCCGGAGGGGGCCGCGAGACGCCGTGGGAGGTGCGGTGGCCGCGGGTGCTCGCGACGGTCGAGCGGCTGACGGCCGCCGGGGCGACGGTGATCCGCGAGCACGAGATGCAGGGCAGGCCCGACCACGTGGAGATGGCGGACCCGGAGGGTCACGAGTTCTGCGTGGTCTGATCCGTGTCCCTCAGCGCCCCGTCCCGGCCGGCCAGGAGCGCGTTCAGCTCCTGATAGGCGAGCGGCTCGCCGAGCGCGGCGTACGTGCCGGTGGCGAACAGCTCCCGGGCCGCCCGGCGGGCCACCGCGTAGGCGGCCTCGGCCACGGCCGAGCCGAGACTCACCCGGGCCGCACCGAGCCTGCCGAGCTCGGCCACGGAGGGCGCTCCCGGGCCGGCCAGCACGTTGAGCGGGACGGAGACCCGCTCCGCCAGCACGGCCACCTCGGCGGGGTCCAGGAGGCCGGGGACGAAGATCCCGTCGGCCCCGGCGTCGGCGTAGGCAGCCGCGCGCTCCAGCGTCCGCCCGAGCCGGCCGGCGGGGTCGCCGTCCGGACGGAGGCAGGTGTCGATCCGCGCGTTGACGAACAGCGCGATCCCCGCCGCGTCCGCTGCGGCCCGGGCCGCGGCGAGGTACGCGGCCTGCTCCTTCACGGGGCGCAGCGTGCCGGGCCTGTCATGTGCGGCGTCCTCGATGTTGACGCCCACCGCGCCGGCGTCCAGGACACCTCTGACCGTCTCCGCGACCGCGTCCGGGCCGTCGGCGTAACCGCTCTCGATGTCGGCGGTGACCGGGACGCGGACCGCGGCGGTCACCCGGGCGATGTGTTCGAGGGCCCGGCGCCTCGACAGCCGGCCGCCGTCCGCCACCCCCAGGCTCCAGGACGCCCCCGCGCTGGTGGTGGCGACCGCGAGCGCACCGGCGTCCTCGGCGATGCGGGCACTGGCGGCGTCCCACGCGTTGGCGAGGGCGAGCGGAGCGGTTCCGTGGTGCAGGGCGTGGAAGGCCAGAGCCTTGTCGCGCAGTTCGTTCATGAGGCAACTTCACCAGCCGGGAGCGGTTCCGTCCGGCGGATTTCCGACATGGCCGTCGCGTAGGGCGGGTGTGGTGCGGCGTCGGCTACCGCGTCGTGGAGGCGTAGGCGAGGAGCCCGACGACGCCGACCACGCAGACGATGACGACCCAGGAGGTGAAGCTCGTGTGTCTCCCCTTCACCTTCCTCGGCCCGCTGCCCTTGCTCCCTCTCCGGCCCTGCCCTGCGGACTGGGCCCGCACGGGTCCGCTCGGCCCGGCGGCGGCGTCTGCCAGCAACCGGCGGCAGGCCGCCGCCAGTTCGCTCGTTCCGGCCGAGAGGCTCACGATCTGCTCCGAGCGCGCCGGTGCGGTGGTGCCGCCTTCGAGGATGCGGCCGACCCGGACCAGGGCCTCGTTCCGGCGCCCGGTCGGGGTGAGGCTGATCCAGCGCTGGATGTGCTCCCCGCGGATGACGAAGCCTCCGCCCCGCTCCCGGTACACGGTGTGCTCCCGCCACAGGACATTGGCCAACTCCGTGGCCGTCTCCCTGAGTTGCGTATCCACGCCCTCCCCCTCCGCAGTACCCAGAATCGAACAAGCACATGACTTTAGTCATATGGGCACTCCACGGCGGCGTCGGGTCCGGAGCGGACGCGCGGAGTTCGGTTCATCGGCGTACGTAGAATCCGCCGATGGCAGACAACGCACCACGCCTCACCGTCCTGGGCAGCGCGACGCCCTTCCCGAGCGCCGACAACGCCTGTTCCGGCTATCTGCTGTCCGCCGGGGACACCCATGTGTGGATGGACGCGGGCACGGGAACGCTCGCCGCACTCCAACGTCACATCGCCTTCGAGCAGGTGGACGCCATCTGGATATCCCATCTGCACGCTGACCACACGGCGGACCTGCTCACCGCCTTCTACGCCGCGCTCTACTCCGGCATCCGGCTCCCCGCGCCGATCCCGCTGTACGGTCCGCCCGGCATCGCCGAACGGCTGGCCCACTTCCTCACCAACTCCGCCCGGCGCAGCCCCGTCGAAGCGGCCTTCGAGGTGCACGAACTGCACGACGGACACCAGGCGCGGATCGGCCCTCTCGAACTCACCAGCGCCGAGGTCGCGCATGGCATGCCCGCTTTCGCCGTGCGTATCGAGGACAAGGGCGCGGACGGCGGCGGAGTGCTCGTCTACTCGGGAGACACGGCGCCCTGCGCGTCCCTGGTCGCACTGGCGGCCGGCTGCGACGTGCTGCTGTGCGAGGCGGACAGCAGCACCGTGACGGCCGGCGAACCACGGGTCCACCACACCCCCGAGGAGGCCGGCGAGACCGCGCGCCGAGCCGCCGCCCACCGGCTCGTGGTGACCCATGTGGGCCCCGGCATGACACCCCAGGAGGCCGTGTCACGTGCCGGGACCTCCTACGGCGGACCGGTCGAACACGCCGCTCCGGGAAGCTCGTTCGCCCTGCGCCGGGTGGTGACGGGGTAGCGCGTACGGCCCGGAGCCCTCGGCCGGCGCCCGGGTGGAAGCCGGTCGCGGCCCGGTCAGTCGTCGAGATCGATCCGTACGGTCAGCAGGTTGGTGCCGACCACCCGGACGGCGACGCTGTTGAGCCGCGGCAGCGTCCGGAGCCGGGCCCGGGGATCGTCCTGCGGAAGGAGACGGGCCGTGCCGGTGTGCCACCGTCTGCCGATCCGGACCCGGACCCGCGGGTCCGCCTGGATGTTCCGCACGTACTGGGCCTTCTCGCCGAACTCCGAGACGATCCAGAAGGCGTCTCCCGTGCGGCGCCCACCGATCGGCGTGCGCCGGGGCAGTCCGGACGTGCGCCCCGTGGTCTCCAGGAGGCACTGGAGGGGCAGCCGGACGGAGAGCGGGTTCACGACGCGCCTCTGGAGCGTCGTGACGGCCCGGAACCTGAGCTCGCTGTAGCGCGACATACGTGGTCCTCCCGGTCGCCGGCCTCGTGGGACATCCGCACGGCCGGTGAAACATCGTGTGACAGAACCTAGTTCAGCAGCGCCCTGGCCGCGTGGGCACGGCGCCTGACCGCGTCCGCCGTCGCCGGTTCGACCGCCTCGACGACCTTCGCGTACTCCTCCATCTCCGCCGCACCGCGCAGGAACTCCCCGCGCTGTACGAGGAGCTGGGCCCGCTCGTAGCGCAGCCTCGCCGGATGGGACGGCAGCAGCAGCGACAGTTCGAGTGCCCACAGCGCCACGTCCGTGCGCTCGGGGCGGGCCGCCGCCCAGGCCCGGATGTTGTTCAGGATCCGCAGCACGATCTCCGTCGTGCCGGCGGGCACCAGCATCGACGGCTCCAGTGGCGCTCCGGTGGCCCCGGCCACCAGCAGCTCCGCGTCCTGCCCGCTCAGCAGCGCACCGCCCGCGAACGGATCGGCCAGCACCCGTTCCTCCGGCTCACCGAAACCCACCACGAAATGGCCGGGCAGCGCCACCCCGTACACCGGTGTGCCCGCCCGCCTGGCGACCTCGATCCAGACCACGGAGAGCAGGATCGGCAGCCCGCGGCGCCGGCGCAGCACCTGTTGGAGCAGCGAGGACTCCAGCCGCTGGTAGTCCCGTGCGGAGCCGCCGAAGCCGCAGCGCTCGCCGAGCAGCTCGGCGAGCACCGAGGCCCAGGAGCGGGCGTCCCGCGCCCCGTAGGGCAGCAGTCCGGCCAGCCGGTCCAGCTCGATCTGCGCCGCGTCGATGCCGTACGGGTCGGGGTCGGGTGCCGAGGCGTCCGCCGACATCGGGGGGACCTCCTCCGCGCCCACCAGCAGGCAGAGCAGTGCGAGGTCCGGCCGCTCGGCGCGCACCTCGTCGGCGAACTGCCGCCGCCGTCCGCCCTCGTCCGATTCCTGAGCGCTCATGTTCGACCCGTACCCCTGCTACGCCGACCGGAAGTGGTGGTACCGGTGGTGAGTGGCGAAGTCCATGCCCTCGTACAGCGCACCGGCCGCGCCGTTGTCCGTCTCCACCTGGAGCCATGCAGCCGACGCGCCCTCGTCCAGCGCCCGGCGGGCCAGCGCGGTCATCACGGCCGTGGCGAGGCCCCTGCGCCGGTGCTCGGGGCCCACCTCGACCGCCATGAAACCGGCCCAGCGCCCGTCCACCACGCACCGGCCGATCGCCGCCGGGACCTCGCTCCCGGCGGCGTCCGGCACGGACGCGAACCACACGGACGGCCCGCTGTTCAGGACCGCGAGCACCTCCGGGCCTGGGGTGTCGACGCGCTGGTACCGGGACAGCCACCCCGCCTCGGGCGCGCGGCTCAGCCGGACCTGTCCGGTGTCCGCGTCCCGGTCGCCGATCGGCGCCAGCGCGGCGACCCGCACCTCGGCGGACACCTCGCGCTGCCAGCCGCGCCGCTCCAGTTCCGCGCACAACTGCTCCTGGGTGCCCTCCGCGCCGGTCGCGGTCTGCACGTAGGCGGGCAGCCCGCGGGCGGCGTACCACTGGCGGACGCGGTCGAGCGCCTCGTCGAGCGGAAGGCCGGGGTCGCCCAGCGGGAGCACGGAGTTGGCTCGCCGGGTGAATCCGTTCGCGGCGCGCAGCCGCCAGTCGCCCAGCGGTTCGCTCTCCACCGGCTGCCAGGCGCGGGCGGTGATCCGGGCCAGCTCGTCGAACGAGGCCGCCGGGCCCCGGCGGCGGGCCGGGGCGGACGGGACGACCTTGCCGGCTACCAGAGACGATTCCGCGATGTGGACGGTTTCCCCACTCTTCGGTGTGATCGACAGCACATTATCGTCCCATGATGTGAGAACGCCGACCGTGTCAGTGAACTTCAAGCCAGCGTCGGCGTTGGCCGATCGTCGCCGTACGGATACACGTTTTCCCACGTCAGCGGGGGTAATGCGGACCTCCAGCCGTCCGCCGATGGTGAATTCCACAGCTGTGTCCGCCCCTCCTGTTCGGATCGTGCCCGGGAACGGAGATACTAGGTGCGGGCATCGACGACGCCGCGCTCCCGCGCGAGAGCCAACGCCCTACCGAGGAGGAACGACAGCGTGACCTACGTCATCGCGCAGCCTTGTGTCGACGTAAAGGACAAGGCCTGCATCGAAGAGTGCCCCGTCGACTGTATCTACGAGGGCCAGCGGTCCTTGTACATCCACCCGGACGAATGCGTCGACTGCGGAGCGTGTGAGCCGGTCTGTCCGGTCGAGGCCATCTTCTACGAGGACGACACCCCGGAGGAGTGGAAGGACTACTACAAGGCCAACGTGGAGTTCTTCGACGACCTCGGTTCGCCCGGTGGTGCCTCCAAGCTGGGTCTCATCGAGCGCGACCACGCGTTCATCGCCGCGCTGCCGCCGCAGAACGGCTGACAGCGGCTGCACAGGCGCCGCCCGGTCCCGTACGGCTCGTCACCGTGCGGGACCGCGGTGTTTCCAGGCCCCGTTTTCCCAGGCCCCCGTCCGCTCCACCGCCGCGGACCCGTACCCGCTCGTGACCCGCGTACGAGAAGCTCGTGACCCACGTACGAGAAAGCAGAGATCAGTGTCTGCCGCAGTCTCCTCCCGCCTCCCGGTCTTCCCCTGGGACAAGCTCACGCCCTACAAGTCGACCGCTGCCGCCCACCCGGACGGCATCGTGGACCTGTCCGTCGGCACGCCCGTCGACCCGGTGCCCGAGCTGATCCAGCGGGCGCTCGTCGCCGCGGCGGACAGCCCCGGCTATCCGACGGTGTGGGGCACCGAGGCTCTGCGCGACGCCCTCACGGGCTGGGTGGAGCGGCGCCTCGGCGCGGTCTCCGTGGCGCACGAGAACGTCCTGCCCGTGGTGGGCTCCAAGGAACTGGTGGCCTGGCTGCCGACCCAGCTCGGTCTCGGCGCGGGCGACAAGGTGGCGTACCCTCGGCTGGCCTACCCGACGTACGAGGTGGGTGCCCGGCTCTGCGGCGCCGAGCCCGTCGCGTACGACGACCCGACCGAGCTCGACCCGGCCGGGCTCAAGCTGCTCTGGCTCAACTCGCCGTCCAACCCGACCGGCCGCGTGCTGTCCAAGGACGAGCTGATCCGGATCGTCGCCTGGGCCCGCGAGCACGGCGTGCTGGTCTTCAGCGACGAGTGCTACCTCGAACTGGGCTGGGAGGCCGAGCCCGTCTCCGTGCTCCACCCGGACGTCTGCGGTGGTACGTACGAGGGCATCGTCGCCGTCCACTCGCTCTCCAAGCGCTCCAACCTCGCCGGATACCGCGCGGCGTTCGTCGCCGGTGACGCGGCCGTCCTCGGTGAGCTGCTGCTGATCCGCAAGCACGGCGGGATGATGTCCCCGGCCCCGGTGCAGGCGGCCACGGTCGCCGCGCTCGGCGACGACGCGCATGTCGCCGAGCAGCGCGTCAGGTACGCGGGGCGGCGTGCGGCGCTGCGTGCGGCGCTGGAGGCGCACGGGTTCCGGATCGAGCACAGCGAGGCCAGCCTGTACCTGTGGGCGACGCGCGACGAGCCGTGCTGGCAGACCGTGGCGTACCTGGCGGAGCTCGGCATCCTGGTGGCGCCCGGCGACTTCTACGGGCCCGCCGGTGACCGCTTCGTACGGGTGGCGTTCACGGCGACGGACGAGCGGGTCGCGGCTGCGGTCAAGCGGCTGTCCTGACGCCCGGCACCTCACGGCGAAGGGCCTCGGGAGTGCGCACTCCCGAGGCCCTTCGCCGTGATGCGGTGCTCTGCGCCGCGTGTCCGGGGGTCAGTTGAGCGGCAGGCCCTGGACCGGCAGCCCGCCCAGGCTGTCGGTCGGCAGGCCGCCGCCCACACCCTCGGTGGGCAGGCCGCCCTCGGTGGCGGAACCGGCGGCCGAGCCGAGGATCTCTCCGGCGTGGCCGGAGGTCTGGCCCGCGGTCTCCTGGGCGGCCGGGGCGGCGACGGCGCCCGCCTTGCCGACGGTCTTGCCGGCGGCGGGGACGGCCGTACCGACGATCTTGCCACCGGTGTCACCGGCGGCCTGGGTGCCCTGCTGGGAGGCGCCGTCGATGGTGTTGCCGAGGCCGGCGCCGTCCAGGGCGGTCAGGCCGCCCAGGTTCGGGGTCTGCGGGAGCCCCGCGGCACCTGCTGCGCCGGCCGCACCGACCACGGGTGCCGCACCTGCGGCGATCAGCAGCGCGGCGCGGGCGATCCGACGGGTCAGGGGGAGGGACATGATGCTCCTTCGGCGGTGTTCAAGCAGTGATCGGACGCACTGACAACCGGTCCGGGGGCGGGGAAGGTTGCGGTGCGCCGAGGTAAAGACTGAGCAATGCGTCCGATAATCCGCAGGGGAAGAACCCGGGCAAACATTGCATTGTGCAGCCACTGGATGAACCGTCACTTCCCTGCGCGCGCAAGGGAATCGGAGCGGACGGGCGCGTCGTGAAGGGAGAGGCGGAAGTGGCGGACGGGTGAACGGCCGGAAGATCCGTACGGGTGACGGGTCGTACTACTGCGCGAGCCGGATTCCGACCTTGGTGCTGTCCGGTTCGTCCTGCTCCGCGCGTTCCGTGCGCCAGCCGTCGTCGGCGTTCCAGACCCGGCCCGCGTAGGAGACCTGGTCGATCCGCAGCACCCCGGCCTGGGCGACCGCCCAGTGCGCCAGCTCCCAGCCGCGCTGCGGCGCCGAGCCCTCGTCGGACTTCACCGCCTGCTGCACGGGCACCGTCACGGTCCCCGCGGACCCCGGCCCCGCCGCGACCGCTTTCGGCAGCACGCCCTTGCCGAACGACCGCACCAGCTCGGCCTTCACCTTCCCGGTGTCACCGGGACCGGCCTTCGCCGACGCGCCGGGCGAACAGTTCAGCGTGGCGGGCGTGCGCCCCGTCAGGGCCGCCGCCAGCAGCGCGGCATCCGGCTCGTGCTTCGCGTACGCCTGCGGGAAACCACTGCGCTGCACGCGCTGCGCGGCGACGGTCAGCGGGAGCCGCGAATAGCCGGGGACCTCCGCGAGGTGGTCGTAGAACTTCCCGGACGCGTACACCGGGTCCATGATCTGCGCCGGGCTTCCCCAGCCCTGCGAGGGGCGCTGCTGGAAGAGCCCCAGGGAGTCCCGGTCGCCGTGCTGGATGTTGCGCAGCGCGGACTCCTGGAGGGCGGTCGCCAGCGCGATGGTCACCGCTCGCTCCGGCATCCCGCGCGTGGTGCCGACGGCGGAGATCGTCGCGGCGTTGGCGGCCTGCTCGGGACTCATCTCGTACGTGTGCCCCTCGCCCTCCGGCCCGTCGGCGGCCCGGACGACGCAGCGCGGCGCTCCCTTGTGCCCGGAGACGTACTGCACGGCCAGATAGCCGGCCAGGGCCATGAGCACGGCGAAGGCGGCCGAGAGGCGCAGGAAGCGGCTGCGGCCTGGGCGGCGGCTGGCGGAAGTGGCGGTCCGGGGCACGGGCCCACGGTACTGGAGGGCAGAAGCCCCGTGTCGCGGACGTCCCCCAGGGCCTGTCATAGGGTCGTGGCCATGGCTGATAGCAAGCTCGACCTCACCCTGGACGGCCCGGAGCTCACCGCGAGGCTCGTCGACTTCCCGTCGGTCAGCGGCAACGAGAAAGCCCTGGCCGACGCGATCGAGGAGGCGCTGCGCGTCCTCCCGCACCTGACCGTGGAGCGGTACGGCAACAACCTCGTGGCCAGGACGAACCTCGGCCGCGCCGAGCGCATCGTGCTGGCCGGACACATCGACACCGTGCCGATCGCCGACAACGTCCCGTCCAGGCTGGACGAGAACGGCGTGCTGTGGGGGTGCGGAACCTCCGACATGAAGTCGGGCGTCGCCGTCCAGCTGCGGATCGCCGCCACCGTCCCCGAACCCAACCGCGACCTGACGTTCCTCTTCTACGACAACGAAGAGGTCGCAGCCGACCTCAACGGCCTCGGGCACGTGGCCGAGGCGCACCCCGACTGGCTGGACGGAGACTTCGCCGTCCTGCTGGAGCCCTCCGAGGGCCAGGTCGAGGGCGGCTGCCAGGGCACGCTGCGGGTCCTCCTGCGTACGGAGGGGGAGCGGGCGCACTCGGCGCGCAGTTGGATGGGGTCCAACGCGATCCACGCCGCCGCCCCGATCCTGGCCCGGCTCGCCGCGTACGAGCCGCGCAGGCCGGTCATCGACGGCCTGGAGTACCGCGAAGGTCTGAACGCCGTGGGGATCGAGGGCGGGGTCGCCACCAACGTCATCCCGGACGCCTGCACGGTCGTCGTCAACTACCGGTACGCCCCCGACCGCAGTGCCGAGGAGGCCGTCGCACACGTCCACGAGGTCTTCGCGGACTGCGGCATCACCGACATCGTCATCGACGACCACTCCGGCGCGGCGATGCCGGGCCTCTCGCACCCGGCCGCGGCGGCGTTCATGGAGGCGGTGGGCGGCACCGCCCAGCCCAAGTTCGGCTGGACGGACGTCTCCCGATTCGGGGCGCTCGGTGTGCCCGCGGTGAACTACGGCCCCGGCAATCCGCTCTTCGCGCACAAGCGCGACGAGCACGTGGTGACCGAGCTGATCACCCACTGCGAGGAGCGCCTCCGCTCCTGGCTCACCAGCTGACCCATGGCATTCCCCTGCACGTAACCTCCGCCGATCTACGCTGATCCGACACAGCCACATTGCAGGTCGGCGGAGGGAGCAGGTCATGGGCAACCCGGAGGACGCACGGATCCCCGAGGGCGCGCAGGTCCCCGAAGGTGCGGTCTTGCCCGAGGAACAGCGGCTCGGACCGGTGCTGCGGCGCAGGGACCAGGTACAGCCGGGCACGACCGATCAGCGGCTGCTCGACTCCGAAGGCGACTCCGAGTGGGTGCACACCGACCCCTGGCGGGTCATGCGCATCCAGTCGGAGTTCGTGGAGGGATTCGGCGCGCTCGCCGAACTGCCGAGCGCCATCAGCGTCTTCGGCTCGGCCCGGACACCGGCCGACGGCCCGGAGTACGAGGCGGGCGTACGGCTGGGCAAGGCGCTGGTCGAAGCGGGCTTCGCGGTGATCACGGGCGGCGGCCCCGGAGCGATGGAGGCCGCGAACAAGGGGGCGCGGGAGGCGAGCGGCGTCTCGGTCGGTCTCGGCATCGAGCTGCCGTTCGAGTCCGGTCTCAACCCGCACGTCGACATCGGCGTGAACTTCCGCTACTTCTTCGTCCGCAAGACGATGTTCGTGAAGTACGCGCAGGGCTTCGTGGTCCTGCCCGGCGGCCTCGGCACCCTGGACGAGCTCTTCGAGGCGCTGACCCTCGTCCAGACCGGCAAGGTGACCCGCTTCCCGATCGTGCTCTTCGGCTCGGCGTACTGGAGCGGGCTCGTCGACTGGCTCAGGGACACGGTGGTGGCGCAGGGCAAGGCGTCGGAGAGGGACCTGCTGCTCTTCCACGTGACGGACGACGTGGAGGAGGCGGTCATGCTGGTGACCAAGGAGGTCGGCCGCTAGGGCCTCTCGTTTGGATCATGCCGGGCTCGCGTGCCCTGGCGCGCGCATCTGCGGCGTTGTCGTCGGTCGCCGACGCTCCGCGTCGACTCCCTCCTCCGCCTTGCAGCTGCCCGCACCGGACCCCGCTCCCTGATCCGGCCCGATCCAAACGAAAGACCCTAGGTCGTGTCCGCCCGCCGGCCGCCTTCGGGCGCCGCGCGGGCGGCACCGGGCCCTCCGGCGGTCGCCGGACTTCCTCCCGGCCCCTCCGCCCGCCGCGGAACCGCCCCTACGCCAGACCCCGCCGCGCCACCGCCGGCGGCCGGTGCCCCGCGACCGACGCCACCATGTCCAGCACCTGCCGGGTCTCCGCCACCTCGTGCACCCGGTACACCCGCGCGCCCAGCCACGCCGACACGGCCGTCGTCGCCAGCGTGCCGATCACCCGCTCCTTGACCGGCCGGTCGAGCGTCTCGCCGACGAAGTCCTTGTTGGACAGCGAGACGAGCACCGGCCAGCCGGTCTCCGCCATCTCGCCCAGGCGGCGCGTCGCCTCCAGCGAGTGCCGGGTGTTCTTCCCGAAGTCGTGACCGGGGTCGATCATGATCCCGTCCGGCCTCACCCCGAGCTCCACGGCCCGCTCCGCCAGCCCCACGGTCACCCGCAGGATGTCCGCCATCACGTCCTCGTACTCGACCCGGTGCGGCCGGGTCCGCGGCTCGGCGCCGCCCGCGTGGGTGCACACCAGCCCCGCTCCGTACCGTGCGGCGACCTCCGCGAGCTTCGGGTCGACGCCGCCCCACGCGTCGTTCAGCAGATCCGCGCCGGCCTCGCAGACCGCCTCGCCGACGTCGTGCCGCCAGGTGTCCACGCTGATCACCACGTCCGGGTGACGGCGCCGCACCTCGGCGACGAAGCCGACCGTGCGGCGGGCCTCCTCCGCGGCGGTCACTTCCTCACCGGGACCCGCCTTCACCCCGCCGATGTCGATGATCGCGGCACCCTCCGAGACCGCCTGCTCGACCCGGGTGAGCGCCGGCTCGTCGCGGAAGGTCGCGCCCTGGTCGTAGAAGGAGTCGGGGGTCCGGTTCACGATCGCCATGATCACCGGATCGTGCGGACCGAATTCCCGCCGCCCGAGCCTGAGCGCACCGCTTCGCATCCCGTGTTTCCTCCTCAGTAGGTCGCCTGCGACCCTAACTGTCGGTGGCGCATGGCACGATCGGACCCGGACAGGTTTCCGCCCCCTGGGAGATGCGCGTGTTCTGGTTCTTGCTGCTCACGATGGTCGTCGTGGTGGCCGCGGTCACGCTCGCGGTGGTCGGCGGAGGCGGCAGCGCCGTCCTGCAGGACGTGCCGCCGGAGCGGCTCACCGACCCGCTGCCCGCGACGCGCCCGGTCGGCCGCGCCGATGTCGAGGCGCTACGGCTGCCGATGGCCGTCCGGGGCTATCGCATGGTGGACGTCGACGAGGCGCTGGACCGTCTCGGCGCCGAGCTCGCCGAGCGGGACGCCCGGATCGCCGAGCTGGAGTCGGCGCTCGCGGGAGCCCAGGCGACCGCGGTCAACGGCCCCGATCTGTTGAAGCGGCCGGACCAGGAGCCCGGGGAGCACCCCGGCGAGGAGGACGAGCGATGAGCGGCGGAGCCGAACCGGCCGCGGACGGCGGCCTGCGCTGTCCCTGGGGCCTGTCCACGGACGACTACCTCGCCTACCACGACACCGAATGGGGCCGGCCGGTCCATGGCGACGACGCCCTGTTCGAGCGGCTGTGCCTGGAGGCGTTCCAGTCGGGTCTCTCCTGGCTGACGATCCTGCGCCGCCGCGAGGGCTTCCGCAGCGCCTTCGCGGGATTCAGGATCGACGCGGTGGCGGAGTTCACCGACGCCGACAAGGAACGGCTCCTCGCCGACGCCGGCATCATCCGCAACCGGGCCAAGATCGACGCCACCCTCGCCAACGCCCGGGAGCTCGCGGGCTGGGGAGAGGGCGAGCTGGACGCCCTGATCTGGTCGTACGCCCCCGACCCGGCGACCCGCCCCGCCCCCCGTGTGCTGGGGGACGTGCCGGCGGTGACCCCGGAGTCGACGGCGCTCGCCAAGGAGCTCAAGAGGCGCTCCATCCGCTTCGTCGGCCCGACGACGGCCTACGCCCTGATGCAGGCGTGCGGCCTGGTCGACGACCACCTCGCCGACTGCGTCTCCCGGTCGGCTCCCGTCGTTCGTTAGCGGCCCAGGTACTTCGGACGCTCCTTGGCCAGGAAGGCCCGTACGGCGATCGTGTGGTCCTCCGACGCGCCCGCGCGGGTCTGGAGCTCGTCCTCCTTCTCCAGCGCCTCCGCGAGCGTGTGGGCCGCGCCGTAGGCCATGGACGCCTTGAGCGAGGCGTACGCCACGGTCGGACCGTCCGCCAGGGCACGGGCCACCGCCGCGGCCTCCTTCGCCAGGTCGGCGGCGGGTACGACCTTGTTCGCGATGCCCAGGTCGTACGCCTCCTGCGCGGAGATCGAACGCGGGAAGAAGAGCAGGTCGGCGGCGCGGCTCTGGCCGATCAGCCGGGGCAGCGTCCAGGAGACGCCGGAGTCCGCGGTGAGGGCCACCCCCGCGAAGGACGTGTTGAACGCCGCGGTGTCCGCCACCACGCGGTAGTCGGCGGCGAGCGCGAACCCGAAGCCCGCCCCGGCGGCGACACCGTTGACCCCGGCGACCACGGGCTTCTCCATCTCGGTGAGCGCCCGGACGATGGGGTTGTAGTGCTCCTGCACGGTGCTCAGCGCGTTGCCGCCGCCCTCGCCGGCCTCCGCGAGCTTGGAGACGTGCTCCTTGAGGTCCTGACCGACGCAGAAGGCGCGCCCGGTCGCGGTGAGCAGAACCGCGCGTACCGCGCTGTCGGCCGCGGCGTCCCGCAGCGCGTCCCGCAGCGCGACCTTGGCCTCGGTGTTCATGGCGTTCATCGCGTCGGGACGGTTGATGGTGATCGTCGCGAGTCCGTCGCTCACGTCCATGAGCACGGTGTCCGCCATGGTGTCGGCCATTCTGATGTCCCCTTACGGCTCCGGGATTGTGCCTGTCCAGGCAAGCATGGCCGACTTCGGGCAGCGCGGGCATGTGACCTGCGTCTAACAATTGGCTCTCACCTGGGGCCCGAAGACGGCGCAGTATCGCAGCCGGATCGCCGAATTGGGCGGTTTTGAGAGAGCGCGTTGCGCAAGCGATGCCGACCGATGTTGGTCATCGGGGTCTTTGATGCGGGATAATGGCGAAGAAGCAATGTGTTCGATGCCGGTGAGGCAGCGCCTGTCATGGGGCCGCCGGTTGCGATGAGCTGGTTTCAGGAAGGGGAACGAGCATGGCGGCCATGAAGCCGCGGACGGGCGACGGCCCGCTCGAGGTGACAAAGGAGGGGCGGGGCATCGTCATGCGCGTTCCGCTCGAAGGCGGCGGTCGGCTTGTCGTCGAGCTGACGCCGGACGAAGCCGATGCACTCGGCGATGCCCTCAAGAAGGTCGTCGGCTGACGCAGAGACGCCTATCACTTCGCGACTGCCCCGGCACGGACTCCGTGCCGGGGCAGTCGTGTTGAGCAGCCGTACGGAATCGGGGCCGTCAGCGGGCCGTACGGCCCCGCGGGACCGCTCAGCCCCGCCGGACCGCGCAGAGCAGGCCGTCGCCGACGGGCAGCAGCGTCGCCATCAGTTCCTGGCTCTCCCGCACGGCGCGCAGCAGCTCACGCAGCCGCAGGACCTCGGCGGGCTGGGCCGCGGAGTCGACCGTGCGGCCGTCCGCGAACATGCCCTCGAAGCAGACCAGACCGCCCGGTCGCAGCAGGCGCAACGATTCAGCGAGGCAGTCGAGGCTCTCCAGCCGGTCGCCGTCGCAGAAAACGAGGTCGTAGCCGCCGTCCGCGAGACGCGGCAGTACGTCCAGGGCGCGCCCCGGGATGAAGCGGGCCCGGTTCGTGGCGAAGCCGGCCGCGCGGAACGCCTGGCGGGCGAACTGCTGACGCTCCGGTTCCGGGTCGACCGTGGTCAGTACGCCGTCCGGCCGCATTCCGTGCAGCAGATAGATGCCGGACACGCCGGTGCCGGTGCCGATCTCGGCCACCGCTTTGGCGTCCGCGGTGGCAGCGAGCAGGCGCAGCGCGGCGCCGGTGCCCGGGGACACCGAGCGGAGCCCTGTCTCGCGGGCCCGTTCCCGGGCCCAGCGCAGGGCTTCGTCCTCGGCGACAAAGGCGTCGGCGAACGCCCAGCTCGTCTGCCGGTTGGCGGTAATGACCCTCTCCTGTCCCCGTAGTTGGCGCAACGGTGACTGTATCCGCTGAACCCGGGAACCCGCAGATGGGACCGGGCGTTATGCAAGGACGGGGGAAAGCGCCTGGACCGGGCCCGCGAATCGGGCCCGGAATCACGCGCCGCGGGGCCGGTGCGGCCCCGCCCCAGCAGGAAAAAGGCTTATCCGGAGCTAACGGGCGAGGTGGCTATGGTAGGGGCTCCACTGGACACCACCAGAGCCGACAGGGGAGGTGCGGCTGCGCCTGTGGACCGGGGCGGAGTGCTGAGGCGCTTGCTCAGGTCGGCGGGTGAGCCGAAATCCGTGACCAACATTGCTGACCGTTCTTCCAACGCTTCCGCACCCACCGCGACCTTCGCCTCGGATGCGGAATCCCAGGCGTGGACCCCGCCCTCATGGGAAGAGATCGTCAGCACGCACAGCGGTCGCGTGTACCGCCTTGCCTACCGGCTGACGGGCAACCAGCACGATGCCGAGGACCTCACGCAGGAGGTCTTCGTCCGTGTCTTCCGGTCGCTCTCGACGTACACGCCCGGCACCTTCGAGGGCTGGCTGCACCGCATCACGACCAATCTCTTCCTGGACATGGTCCGCCGCAAGCAGCGGATCCGTTTCGACTCCCTCGGCGACGACGCGGCCGAGCGGCTGCCGAGCCGTGAGCCGTCTCCGCAGCAGGTCTTCAACGACACCCACTTCGACGCGGACGTCCAGCAGGCGCTGGACACCCTTGCGCCCGAATTCCGTGCCGCGGTCGTGCTCTGCGACATCGAAGGACTCTCGTACGAGGAGATCGCCGCGACACTCGGCGTGAAGCTCGGCACCGTGCGCAGCCGGATCCACCGCGGTCGCTCGCACCTGCGCAAGGCACTGAAGCACCGTTCGCCCGAGGCCCGCGCCGAGCAGCGTTCCCTCGCGGACGCGGTCCTGGCAGGGGAGGTAGGGCCGGCGTGAGTGGCACAGGTCCGACCCCCGCGGAACAACATCTGGGGGACCGGCTCGCCGCGCTTGTCGACGGCGAGCTCAAACACGACGCCCGTGAGCGGGTCCTGGCCCACTTGGCGACCTGTCCCAAGTGCAAGGCCGAGGCCGACGCCCAGCGGCGGCTCAAGAGTGTCTTCGCGCAGTCGGCCCCTCCTTCGCCCTCCGAGGGCTTCCTTGCCCGCCTGCAGGGCCTTCCCGGAGGCCCTGGCGGCGACGCCGGACCCGGTGGGCCGTTCGGCGGCGGCGGCGGCGGACGCTTCGGCGACGGACTCTTCCCCGTGATGCAGCCTTCCGGCAGGCGGACCGGCCCGGAGGCCGGACCCGGGCCGCTCGACGGCTTCGGCTACCTCCCCGCCGTGCACGGCTCCACCGCCGTCCTCCCCGGCGGCGCGTCCGGCTCCTCCTTCCGGATACACGAGGTGGGCCGCGAGGCCGACCGTTCGCCGTGGCTGGGACGCAGGTTCGCGTTCGCGGCGGCCAGTGCCGTCTCGCTGGCGGCGATCGCCCTGGGCGGCACGCTTCCGCTCGACTCCACGTCCGAGTCCCCCTTCCGCGCGGAGGGCACCGGCAGCAACGTCACCCCGCTCGACGCCGAAGCACGGGCCGAGGGCGGCAATGCCACGGCCGACCGCCGTGGCGGTGGAGGCGCGCTCTCCGTGAGCGGTGACCGCCCGGCCCCGACGAGTCCCGCGAGTCCGTCGGCCTCCGCCTCCGTGGCGCCCGCCGTCGCGGCCCCGGCGCTCGCCACGGCTCCGTCCCTGCTCAACGTCTCGCACTTCACCGGCAACGCGCTCGCGCTCCCCGTGCTGAACGTGTCCGTGCCGCCGCTGATACGCCCGACGGGAAGCAGCCCGCTGCTCACCGCTTCGATCGGCGGCAAGGCCGTTCCGGAACCCGCCGAACCCACGGCCACGGCCTCCGCGTTCCCTCCGCCGACCGATCACGCACTGCCGCTTCATCCCCGGCGCTGACGGGGACCCTGCGCGGGGATTCGCAAACCTGGTTGAATTCCGGGAGGGACGCCCCTGTGGGGACGTGCAGAGGCCAGTTGCGGGGAGATCATGGACGACGGGAAGCCCACCGGGCCGAAGGCGAAGTGGTGGAGCCGTCCCACGACGGGGCGCGCCGGCGGCAGTGAGCCGCAGGACGCGGTTCCCGTCGGGGAGACGGCGGGAGCGACCGGCCCCGTCGAGGCGTCGCCCGCCGACGGAGTCACTCCGCACGCCGCGCCCCTCCTGCCCGGAGCGGACGAGGAAGCGACCGGTCGGATACCTGCCGTGCCGGCCGAGCCGCCCACGGGGGAGCCGTTCGCCCCCGCGGCGCCGGCCGCCGGAGATCCGCTCGCACCCGCCGTGCCCGCCGCGGAGCCGCTTGCGCCGGCTCCCCGCGCGCAGCCGCTGCACGCGCCCGACGAATACAGCACCCCGCCCTACGGCGGGCCCGGTCCGTGGGCACCCGCGCCGCCCGTGCAGCGCCCTGTCCCGACCCCGGCCCACGGCACCCCCGTACCGCCGCCCTACGCCGGGACGAACGGCCACGGGATCGCCACCGACCCCGGCCCCGCCTTCGTGCCTCCGCAGCAGCAGTCCCCGCAGCACCAGCCTCCGCAGCAGCCGCAGGCCCAGGTGCAGCAGCACCCGCACCCCCAGCCGCCCACGCCCTCGCAGTGGCTCCAGTACGACCCGTGGGGTGCGCCCCGTCAGCCGTTGAGCGCCCCCGCTCTGCCCCTCGGGCCCGACGCCGCGCGCCGGAAGCGCGCCCGGGGTTCCGGCCTCATCGGGATCATGCTGATCGCCCTGGTCGCGGGCGGGATCGGCGGCGGGATCGGCGCCTACGCCGAGCGCAACGGCGGTCTGACCACCGTCGAGCTTCCGCAGGCCGGACGCGACAGCGGTGGCCGGGCCCCCGACAGCGTCGCCGGAATCGCCGCCAGCGCCCTGCCCAGCGTGGTCACCCTCCACGTCAGCGGCGCGGGGGAGTCGGGCACGGGCACGGGCTTCGTCCTCGACGACGACGGGCACATCCTCACCAACAACCACGTGGTCGCCCCCGCGGGCTCCAACGGCGACATCACGGTGACGTTCAGCGGCGGCGAGACCGCGAGCGCCGAGATCGTCGGCAAGGACAGCGGCTACGACCTGGCCGTCGTCAGGGTCAAGGGGGTCTCCGGGCTCAAGCCGCTGCCTCTCGGCAACTCCGACAACGTGCAGGTCGGTGACCCGGTGGTGGCCATCGGCGCCCCCTTCGACCTGTCCAACACCGTCACCTCCGGCATCATCAGCGCCAAGGAGCGGCCCATCACCGCGGGCGGCGAGAAGGGCGACGGCACCGACGTCAGTTACGTCGACGCGATCCAGACCGATGCCCCGATCAACCCGGGCAACTCCGGCGGCCCGCTCGTCGACGCCCAGGCGCACGTCATCGGCATCAACAGCGCCATCCGGGCCGCGGACAGCGGCACCGGCCTGGAGGGCGGCCAGTCCGGGTCCATCGGTCTCGGCTTCGCCATACCGATCAACCAGGGCAAGCGCGTCGCCGAGGAGCTGATCAACAGCGGCCGGGCGACTCATCCGGTGATCGGCGTGACGCTGGACATGAAGTACGCCGGAGACGGCGCCAAGGTCGGTACGAAGGGCTCCGACGGCGGTTCCGCCGTCACCGCGGGCGGTCCCGGGGCCAAGGCGGGCATCAAGCCGGGCGACGTCATCACCGAGGTCGACGGCGCCCGGGTGCACAGCGGCGAGGAACTGATCGTCAAGATCCGTGCCCACCGCCCCGGGGACCGGCTCGGCCTCAAGCTGACCCGCGGTGGTAAAGACCTGTCCATGACGGTGACACTCGGCTCGGCAAGCGGCACGTAACGGCCACCGGAAGGTACCGCCCGGACAGCTTCGACGGGTACCTTGGAGAAGTCCGGGCCTCATTCGACCTGGTGGCGGAGACCACGCGGAGAACACGAGGAGCATCAAGGTGTTCAATGACATAGGCGCACTCGAGCTGCTGACGCTCGTGGTCCTCGCCGTACTGGTCTTCGGTCCGGACAAGCTGCCAAAGGTCATCCAGGACGTCACCCGCACCATTCGCAAGATCCGTGAGTTCTCGGACAGCGCGAAGGAAGACATCCGCTCGGAGCTCGGTCCGCAGTTCAAGGACTTCGAGTTCGAGGACCTCAACCCCAAGACGTTCGTCCGCAAGCAGCTCATGGACGGCGACGACGAGCTGGGGCTGAAGGAGATCCGCGAGAGCTTCGACCTCCGCAAGGAGATGGCCGAGGTCACCGACGCGGTGAACGGCCGCGAGAGCGTGTCGACCGCTTCGGCCGCCGGCGCGGCGAAGGTCGCCGCCGACTCCGCGACCGCTCCCGACCTGCTCAAGAAGCCTGCTCAGCCGGCCAAGGACGAGCGTCCGCCGTTCGACGCCGACGCCACCTGATACCCGCCAATCCCGACTCGTCCGGACGGTATGGCTATTCTCCATCTGTCCGGTTGCGAGGATGCCCACGCCGTGAAGGGGCGGGCCGCTCCGGATCTTTGACAGATCGAGGAGGCGGCCGGGCAGATGGAGACGACGAGTCGGGTAGGGGCGGAAGGTGCGCCCAGCACAGTCACCGCAGAGGGGGTGCCGGCGGCCCGGCGTACGGTCGACGGCTATCTGCAGGCGCCCTTTCCCTGGTACGGACTGGACGAGGCCTTCGCGGGCCCGCGCTGGCTGATGCAGGTCGGGACCGCCGCGGACGGCACGGTGCAGCACGGGTCCACCGGCCATGGCGACGAACCCTCGGTACGGACCGACGCGGGCTCCGAGAAGGAGCGCTTCGCGGTCGTCGTGACCGTGGCCGCCAGTCCGGTGCGGCGCAGCGGTGACGGTACGGGCGTCCTGGACGCCACCACGGTCTCCTCGGCGGCCTGGCTCGCCGGGTCGGGCCTGCTCTCGTACACCTGGCCCCCGCAGCTGGACCACACGCTGCGCGACGACTGGCTGGACCAGCAGACCGAGACCGCCTTCGAGCTCGCCGACGACCTGGACAGCGCGCCCTGGTCGACGCTGTCGCTCCCGGTGGACGGTGTGCCGGTGGAGTTCCACTACCGCGAGTCCGAGTTCGGCTGGGTGCTGGCCGGTTCGGCGCACAACGGCGTCCACATCGGGGCGTACGGGCGGGGGATGAGCGCCTACGGGCTGGGCTTCTCGGTGGTCGCGGACATCGCCGCGTACGCCTGACCCGGTTCCCTCACGGGCACGACGCGCCAAGGGGCGGCCTCCGAGGAGACCGCCCCTGGTGCCTGCTCAGAACTTGTTGCGCGGGGTGATCCCCAACGACATGCCGGACAGACCGCGCTGACGGCCGCCCAGCTTCTCCGCGATGGAGCGCAGCGCGGCTCCGGCGGGCGAGTCCGGGTCGGACAGGACGACGGGCTTGCCCTCGTCGCCGCCCTCGCGCAGCCGTACGTCGATCGGGATGGAGCCCAGCACCGGCACCGTGGCGCCGACGGTCTTCGTCAGCCCCTCGGCGACCCGCTGACCGCCGCCCGAACCGAACACGTCGACCATCTCGTCGCAGTGCGGGCACGGCATGCCCGACATGTTCTCCACGACACCGACGATCTTCTGGTGGGTCTGCACGGCGATGGAGCCGGCCCGCTCGGCGACCTCGGCCGCGGCCTGCTGCGGCGTCGTGACGACGAGGATCTCGGCGTTCGGCACGAGCTGCGCCACGGAGATCGCGATGTCGCCGGTGCCCGGCGGCAGGTCGAGCAGCAGGACGTCCAGGTCGCCCCAGTACACATCGGCGAGGAACTGCTGGAGCGCGCGGTGGAGCATCGGTCCGCGCCACACGACCGGGGCGTTGCCCGGCGTGAACATGCCGATGGAGATGACCTTCACGCCGTGCGCCGACGGCGGCATGATCATGTTCTCGACCTGGGTGGGCTTCCCGTCCGCGCCGAGCATGCGCGGCACGCTGTGCCCGTAGATGTCCGCGTCCACGACGCCGACCTTGAGACCGTCCGCGGCCATCGCCGCCGCCAGGTTCACCGTCACCGAGGACTTGCCGACGCCGCCCTTGCCGGACGCCACCGCGTAGACCCGGGTCAGGGAACCGGGCTGGGCGAACGGCACCTCGCGCTCCGCCGTACCGCCGCGCAGCGAGCTCGCGAGCTCCTTGCGCTGTTCGTCGCTCATGACGTCGAGCGTGACCTCCACACGGGACACGCCCTCGACGCGCGCCACCGCTTCGGTCACGTTGTTGGTGATGGTCTCGCGCATCGGACAGCCGGAGACCGTGAGATACACCGTGACAGCGACTACACCGTCAGCGTCGATCTCGACCGATTTCACCATGCCGAGTTCGGTGATCGGACGGTGGATCTCCGGGTCGTTCACTGTCGCCAGTGCTTCGCGCACCGCGTCTTCCGTAGCCATACCGACGATGTTACGGCGCCTGCCCCTACGCCCGGGTAACCCGTCAACGGTCGCCTTCGTCACTCTCCACCTGAGAAAGGACCTGACGCTCCTCCATGTCCTTCACCATGTCCTGCAGCTCGGACCTGATCCAGTCCCGGGTGGCGACCTCGCCGAGGCCCATCCGGAGGGCGGCGATCTCCCGGGTGAGGTACTCGGTGTCGGCGATGGAGCGCTCGTTCTGGGTGCGGTCCTGCTCGTGGGTGACCCGGTCGCGGTCGTCCTGCCGGTTCTGCGCGAGCAGGATCAGCGGGGCCGCGTACGAGGCCTGGAGCGAGAGCATCAGGGTCAGGAAGATGAACGGGTACTCGTCGAACCGCAGCGCTCCGGGCGCGAAGATGTTCCACACCACCCAGAGGATGATGATCAGCGTCATCCAGACGATGAACCGCCCGGTGCCCAGGAAGCGGGCGATCCGCTCGGAGAACCGGCCGAACGCCTCGGGGTCGTACTCCGGCAGCAGCCTGCGCCGCGGCGCCTTCGGCTGGTCGAGCCGGGGCCGCGGCGGACGTACGAGCCCGGAGGACCCCGTCGACGCGGCCCGCGGGCGTTCCTCACCGGCCACGGGCGTCCCCCTCCTCGCCGTGGAAGTCGGTCTCGCGCCAGTCCTCCGGCAGCAGGTGGTCCAGTACGTCGTCGACGGTCACCGCTCCGAGGAGCGACCCGCTCGCGTCCACCACCGGCGCGGAGACCAGGTTGTAGGCGGCCAGGTAGCTGGTCACCGAGGACAGCGGGGTGTCCGGTGACAGCGGTACGAGGTCGCTGTCGACGATCGAGCTGACGAGCGTGAACGGCGGATCGCGCAGCAGCCGCTGGAAGTGCACCGTGCCGAGGTACTTGCCGGTCGGGGTCTCGTCCGGCGGGCGGCAGACGTACACCTGGGCGGCCAGCGCGGGGGACAGGTCCGACTGCCTCACCCGGGCGAGCGCGTCGGCGACGGTGGCGTCCGGCCGCAGCACGATCGGCTCGGTCGTCATCAGTCCGCCCGCGGTCCGCTCCTCGTACGCCATGAGGCGCCGCACGTCCGCCGCGTCGTCCGGACGCATCAGGGCCAGCAGCCGTTCCTTGTCCTCCTCGGGCAGCTCGGAGAGCAGGTCGGCCGCGTCGTCGGGGTCCATGGCCTCCAGGACGTCGGCGGCCCGCTCCTCCTTGAGCTTCCCGAGGATCTCCACCTGGTCGTCCTCGGGCAGCTCCTCCAGGACGTCCGCGAGCCGGTCGTCGTCGAGCGCCGCGGCGACCTCGGCGCGGCGCTTCGGCGACAGGTGGTGCAGGGCGTTGGCCACATCGGTGGGCCGCAGCCGTTCGAAGGTGGCCACCAGGCTCTCCGCGCCCTGCCCGTGCTCGTCCAGCGAGAAGCCGCTGACCGCCGACCACTCGACGGTCAGGGTCTCGCCCTTGCGCCGCAGCGCGCCGCCGCGTCCCTTGCGCACGAAGTACTTGTCGATCTCCCAGTCGCGGCGGGCCGGGAGCTGCTGGATCGATACGTCGAGGATGGTCACCTCCTCGTCGGTCTCCACCAGCCGGACCCGCCGGTCGAGGAACTCGCCGAGGACCAGTCGCTCGGTCGGGCGCTGCTCGAAGCGCCGCATGTTGACCACACCGGTGGTGATGACCTGACCGGACTCGACACCCGTCACCCGGGTCATCGGCAGGAAGATCCGCCGCCGGCTCGTCAACTCGACGACCATGCCGAGCAACCGAGGGGGGCGCCCGCCCACCCGTAGCATCGCCACCAGGTCGCGGACCCGGCCGACCTGGTCACCATTGGGGTCGAAGACGGGCACACCGGACAGATGTGAGACGAAGATCCTGGGAGCGCCTGCCACCATCCCGTGCACCTCCTCCGACTGTGACGCAATTGCACCGGTATGCCGGGATCAGGCTAGCCCGTACCGCTCCGCGGCGCCCCGGCGGCCCGTCCGTACGGCTCTCTGCAAAGGGGCGTAGGCCGCACGGGTACGCTGCCGTCTGCCACCCCCCGACACGCAGATGAGAGGCAGTGCGCCTGTGACCTCTTTCGCCCCGGCCGTCCGGGCCCATCACCGGACCGCCCTCGCCGTAGTGCTCTGTGCGGGTCTGACCGCAGCCCTCACCGCGTGCGCCGGAGAGGACCCGGACAAGGGAACCAACGGGGTCGGCAAACTCGGTGCCGCGGAGATCGACAAGAAGGCCAGAGCGGCGGCGGACTCCGCGGACGCGGTACGGCTCGCGGGCACCCTGGTCAGCAAGGGCGGCACGTACAGGCTCAACATGCAGCTCAACACGGAGGGCGGCACGGGTTCCGTCACCTCGAAGAAGAGCACGTTCGCGCTGCTGCGCATCGGCGACGAGCTGTTCCTCAAGGCCGACGCCGGTTTCTGGAACCAGGGCGAGGCGAGCGGCAAGGGCGAGGAGAGCGACCGGGCGGCTGCCGACAAGCTCCAGGGCAAGTACGTGAAGGTCCCCGAGGGCGATCCGACGTACAAGCAGCTGCGCGGCTTCACGGACAAGAAGATCCTGCTCGACGGCCTGCTCGGCCTGCACGGCACGGTCAACAAGGGCGACCGGGACTCGGTCGCCGGGGTGCCCACCGTGCAGATCATGGGCGGAAAGGGTGAGGGTGGCGCGCTCGACGTCTCGCTGAAGGGCACGCCGTACCCGGTAAGGGTCGCGCGCGGCGGAGGCGGTGGCACGGTGACGCTCGCCGACTGGGGCCGGGCCTTCACCCTGAAGCCGCCGTCCGAGGACGAGACGGTCGACTACGGAGGCCAGCTCCCCAAGTCCTCGGGCTGAGGGAGGGCCGCCCGGAACGTCAGCTCTTCCTGCGGCGCTTCAGCAGCAGGCGGGGGAGCGCGGCGGGTACGGGCCGGCGGGTCGTCGCCCCGGTGGGGAGCGGAACCGCCGCCAGTGAGGAGTCGGGCAGGTCCGTCCGGGACTCGCCGGGCGCCAGCCGCAGCACGCGGCATTCGCGCGCCCAGCGCTCGGTCATCTGCTCGGCGTCCGGCGCGTTCAGCCGCTTGCCCTTGAGCTCGGCGACCGCCGCCGCCCACTCCACGGAACGCGGCACGAGCACGCTCACCGAGGCGGTCCAGGCGACGAGCCGGCCGCCCTTGTCCTTGCTGCGCACGGTGACCTCGGCCGCCGCCCCGTCGGTGAGCCCGTCGGGAAGCGGCTGCTCGCCGGGGCCGTCCCCGACGAGATGGACGGCGCCCTCGTGCCAGACGTGCCACAGCGCGCGGGCGTGGCCGGTGCCCCGGACCCAGATCAGACCGGACTTCTTGGTGGCCTCCTCGACGAGGGCCCGGCCCAGCAGCACGTCAGCAGCAGCAGTCATGGCGCGAACTCTATTAGAGCCACCCGTTGCGCTTGAGGGTGCGGTGGATGGAGAAGCAGACGACGCCGATGACGCCCATGACCATCGGGTAGCCGTAGGTCCACTGCAGCTCCGGCATGTGATCGAAATTCATGCCGTACACCCCGCAGATCATCGTCGGTACGGCGATGATGGCCGCCCAGGAGGTGATCTTGCGCATGTCCTCGTTCTGCGTGACGGTCGCCTGCGCGAGGTTGGCCTGAAGGATCGAGTTCAGCAGCTCGTCGAAGCCGATGACCTCTTCCTGCACCCGGGCCAGGTGGTCGGCCACGTCGCGGAAGTACTTCTGGATGTCGGGGTCGATCAGCCGCATGGGCCGCTCGCTCAGCAGCTGCATCGGACGCAGGAGCGGGGACACGGCCCGCTTGAACTCCAGCACCTCACGCTTGAGCTGGTAAATCCGGCCCGCGTCCGAACCACGCTGACTGCCCTTCGCCGGGGTGGAGAAGACGCCGATCTCCACCTCGTCGATGTCGTCCTGCACCGCTGCCGCCACCGCGATGTACCCGTCCACGACGTGGTCGGCGATGGAGTGCAGCACGGCGGACGGACCCTTGGCCAGCAGCTCGGGGTCGTCCTGGAGGCGGTGGCGCAGCGCGCGCAGCGAACCCTTTCCGCCGTGCCGGACGGTGATGACGAAGTCCCGGCCGGTGAAGCACATGACCTCGCCGGTCTCGACGACCTCGCTGGTCGCGGTCAACTCGGTGTGTTCCACGTAGTGGATGGTCTTGAACACGGTGAACAGGGTGTCGTCGTACCGCTCCAGCTTGGGCCGCTGGTGTGCGTGGACCGCGTCCTCGACGGCCAGCGGGTGGAGGCCGAACTCCCGGGCGATACCGGCGAATTCCTCCTCGGTCGGCTCGTGCAGACCGATCCAGGCGAAGCCGCCGGCCTCCCGCACCCGGAGCATCGCCTCGTGCGGGGTCTGGCAGCCGGCCGCCTCCAGGCGCCGCCCGTCGCGGTAGACCGCGCAGTCGACGACCGCGCTCGACGCGGACGGGTCACGGGTCGTGTCGTAGCTGTTGTACGGGGCGTTGCTCTTGCGGAGGGACGGGCGCACGGCGGCGCGCAGGTCACGGATCATCGACATGGCTGGCTCCTTCACGGAGGGCCGTCGGCGGGCACGTGGAACAGCCCGGAATGGGGACGTGTCACTACGTCCGCAAAGCGGGCGGCACCGCGGCAGCGCGATGACGGCGTTCGCTACAGACAGGCAAAAACGAGGGGCTCTTCCGTCGCGCGAACTGCCGTGGGCCTTGGCCGGGAAGGCTTCAGGAGACGGAGGGAAGGCGTCGGGCGGAAGAGCGGTTGGTACTGCACGGTCGACTTGGATCCATGGCAGTCCCCACCTCCTCCGGCCGGTCCCCCGTGAGGGACGACGTGTGCCGGGACTGAGAGCAACGCTTCTGCGTGCTGTCCCGGCTGGCGGCCAGGCTACCAGCCGACTCGGGGTCAATCCCTTTCTTTGCCCGTTCCTGACGCGTCCTATGCTCACGTCATGGAAGAAATTCTGGCGTTGGTCGAGGCCCGGCTCCGTACGGCCCTGGGCGAACCGGACGCACGCGCCGACGTGACCTTCCTCGGTACGGACCGTATCGAGGTGCTCCGCTTCATCGACGGCGACGTGGTGCGCTACGCCACGCTCGGCATGTCCGGGCAGCCGATGGCCGACCCCACCTCACCGCTCGCCGACCCGGTCAAGGGGCCGCGCGCCGAGCTGGTCCTGTCGGTACGTGTGGGGCTCGCCGACACCGACCAGGTGCTGCGCCCGCTGGCCGTGCTGGCCGCGTCCCCGCAGGTCGAGGGGCTGATCGTGGCACCCGGCGCCTCCCTCGACCTGGGCCGGCCGCTGTGGCCGGGGGCGCCGTTCAGCTCCGTGCTGGTGGCCGAGCCCGGCGGGCTCGTCGAAGACCTGGAGCTGGACGCCCCGATGGATCCCGTGCACTTCCTGCCGCTGCTTCCGATGACGCACAGCGAGGCCGCCTGGAAGCGGGTCAGGGGCGCGCAGGAGCTTCAGGAGCGGTGGCTGTCGCAGGGTACGGATCTGCGCGATCCGCTGCGCGCCTCCGTGGCGCTCGACTGAGACGAACGGCACACACCCCGCCCGCGGCCAGGAGGGAGAGCCGCGGACGGGGAGCAACGGGGTTGGTGCGGGCGTCATTTGGCGAAGGCCGTGACGCCGTCCTCGGTGGCGTGCTTCGGCTCCAGCTCCCTCGCCTCCTGGGTCAGGGCGGTGCGCCGGATCCAGACGACGGCCGCGCCGGCCAGCGCGGCGACCGCGGCGACCACGAACGGGATGTGGATGTCGCTCCACTCCTCGATCTTCGGGGCGAGGTACGGGGCCGCCGCCGCGGCGAACCAGCGGACGAAGTTGTACCCGGCGCTCGCCACCGGACGCGGCGCGTCCGACACACCGAGGGCCAGCTCGGTGTACACGGTGTTGTTCATGCCGATGAAAGCGCCGGAGACGATCGTGCAGACGACGGCGGTGGTGTGACCGCCGTAGCCGAGGACCACCAGGTCGACGGCGAGCAGGACCAGTGAGCCGCCGACGACCTTGAGCGAGCCGAAGCGCTTCTGCAGACGCGGGGCGACGAGCACGGAGAACACCGCGAGCAGCAGTCCCCAGGCGAAGAAGACGGCGCCCGACTTGTACGGGGACATGTTCAGCACGAACGGCGTGAACGCCAGGATCGTGAAGAACGCGTAGTTGTAGAAGAACGCGGAGGCGGCGACGGAGGCGAGACCGCCGTGGCCGAGTGCCCTGACCGGGTCGAGCAGCGAGGTCTTCCGGGCGGGTCGTGGCTGTTCCTTGAGGAAGGCCGTGATGCAGACGAAGCCGATGGCCATCAGCGCGGCGGTGCCGAAGAACGGGTAGCGCCAGTTCGCGTCGCCGAGCAGGGCGCCGAGCAGCGGGCCGCAGGCCATGCCGAGGCCGAGCGCCGACTCGTACAGAAGGATCGCCGCGGCGCTGCCACCGGCCGCCGCTCCGACGATCACGGCCAGCGCCGTCGAGACGAAGAGGGCGTTGCCGAGTCCCCAGCCGGCCCGGAAGCCGACCAGTTCGGCGACGGACGAGGAGGTGCCGGAGAGCGCGGCGAAGACGACGACGAGCGCGAGGCCCGCCAGGAGCGTCTTACGGCCGCCGATACGGCTGGAGACGAACCCGGTGACGAGCATCGCGACGGCGGTGATCAGGAAGTACGAGGTGAAGAGCAGCGACACCTGGCTGGGTGTCGCCTCCAGGCCCTTGGCGATGGACGGCAGGATCGGGTCCACCAGACCGATTCCCATGAACGCGACCACGGAGGCGCCCGCCGTGGCCCAGACGGCCTTCGGCTGGCGCAGGATGCTTGACGCCCCTTCGTCGAAGGGATCCTCTCCCCGCATGGCTCTCTCGCTCTCCACTAGGTAGCTGTGTTATGCACAGAATAAGTTAGGCGTTCTAATAAATGCAAGTTACATCTATTTTCCCCGGTGGGAGCCACGCTGCGGACGGGTGATCGTCCTTGACGCGACGACAAGCGGGGAGGACCGTTGGTCGCTATGAGGGGCGAACCCAGTTGCCCGAAGTGCGGTGGCCGGGTCAGGGCGCCCGGTCTCTTTGCCGATTCCTGGCAGTGCCCGGCGCACGGCCAGGTGCACCCGATGCAGCCGGTGGTCCCACCCAGTGTCGAGTCGCTCGGCGTCGTGGTGCACCGCACGCAGGTGCCGGTGTGGATGCCCTGGCCGCTCCCGGTGGGCTGGTTGTTCACGGGGGTGGCCTGCGCGGGGGACGACCGCAGCGGCGGACGGGCCACGGCCGTCGCCTGCTCGGGCCCCGGTCCGCTGGGCGGCTTCGGTGAACTGCTGCTCGTCGCCGAGGAGCTCGGTGTCGGACTCGGTGCCCGGTACGCCGGCATGGACGGCCCCGATCCCGGCCCGCACCTGCGCGTCGACCGGGCGCCCGACGTCAAGGTGCACGCCGCCGGACGCCCGACGCCGCTCTGGCACGTCAAGGGGGCCCCGGACGACCGGGCCGTCTTCGCGGGCGAGGCGTGCGGGCTCTGGCTCTGGGCGATCGTCTGGCCCGAGCAGTCCGGACTCCTGATGTACGACGAGCTGGTCCTGACGGACCTGCGCGACGCCGGGGCGGAAGTCGACCTCGTGCCGTGCGGCGCCCTCACACCGCGGCTGCTCACTCCCCCCTGACGGGCCGGGCGGCCGACCGGGGCGTGCGTGCGCGGCGGTTATCCTTGAGCGTCCCCCTGTCCGGCCCGAGCACTGGAGTACGCGTCGTGCGCATCGACCTGCACACCCACTCCACCGCGTCGGACGGCACGGACACCCCCGCCGAGCTGGTGGCCAACGCCGCCGCCGCGGGTCTCGACGTCGTCGCCCTCACCGACCACGACACCGTCGCGGGGCACGCGGAAGCGGTCGCGGCCCTGCCCGAGGGCCTCACCCTCGTCACCGGAGCCGAGCTCTCCTGCCGCATCGACGGAGTGAGCCTGCACATGCTGGCGTATCTCTTCGACCCCCACGAGCCCGAACTGGCCCGCGAGCGCGAGCTGGTGCGCGACGACCGGGTGCCGCGCGCGCAGGCCATGGTGCGCAAGCTCCAGGAGCTGGGCGTCCCGGTCACCTGGGAGCAGGTCGCGGCGATCGCCGGGGACGGCTCGGTCGGCCGCCCGCACATCGCCACCGCGCTCGTCGACCTCGGCGTCGTGGCGAGTGTCTCCGACGCCTTCACGCCCGACTGGCTCGCGAACGGCGGACGTGCCTACGCGGAGAAGCACGAGCTCGACCCCTTCGACGCGATCCGGCTGGTCAAGGCCGCGGGCGGGGTCACCGTGTTCGCCCACCCGCTCGCCGTGAAGCGCGGCGAGGTGGTGCCCGAGGCATCGATCGCGCTGCTCGCCGCCGCCGGCCTCGACGGCATCGAGGTCGACCACATGGACCACGACGCGCCCACCAGGGCGCGGCTGCGCGGACTCGCCGGTGAACTGGGGCTGCTGACCACCGGATCCAGCGACTACCACGGCAGCCGCAAGACCGTGCAGCTCGGGGAGTACACCACCGACCCCGAGATCTACGGCGAGATCACCCGGCGCGCGGCGGGAGCCTTCCCGGTTCCGGGCGCCGGTGGACCCCGCCGCCCGTAAGGCCGCACACGGCGCCCGCGCCGTACCCCCACGCCTTCCCGTCACACCTCCGCGCGCCCGGCCGCCACGGCCGCGTACGGCTGCCGTCACTCCTGCCGTCCGGCGCGCACCTCCTGTTCGACCCGCTCCCCACTCGCAAGGCTCACTGTGTTCGACGTCGCTGTCTTCGGATCCCTTTTTCTCACGCTTTTTGTGATTATGGATCCGCCCGGAATCACCCCCATCTTCCTGGCCCTCACCGCCGGCCGGCCCGCCAAGGTCCAGCGCAGGATGGCCCTCCAGGCCGTCGCGGTCGCCTTCGGTGTGATCGCCGTCTTCGGTCTGCTCGGTCAGCAGATCCTCGACTACCTGCACGTCTCCGTGCCCGCGCTGATGATCGCGGGCGGACTGCTCCTGCTGCTCATCGCGCTCGACCTGCTCACCGGCAAGACCGACGAGCCCACGCAGACCAAGGACGTCAACGTGGCGCTCGTACCGCTGGGCATGCCTCTGCTCGCCGGTCCCGGTGCGATCGTCTCGGTGATCCTGGCGGTGCAGAACGCCGACGGCGCGGCCGGACAGATCTCGGTCTGGGCCGCCATCGTCGCCATGCACATCGTGCTCTGGCTGACGATGCGTTACTCGCTGCTCATCATCCGCGTGATCAAGGACGGCGGTGTGGTGCTGGTGACCAGGCTCGCCGGAATGATGCTCTCGGCCATTGCCGTCCAGCAGATCATCAACGGTGTCACCCAGGTCATCCAGAACGCCTGACCCCGGACACCACAGCGCCCCCGTACGGTCCTTCCGTACGGGGGCGCTTCGTCTTTAGCGGCGCAATGCTGTGTCAGGCGTTACGAAGCCGAGCTTTCGGCCGGCCGGATGTAGATGCGCTGGCCCACTGCTGCGGCCTGCTGCACCATCCGGTTGACGGAGGCGGCGTCCACGACGGTGCTGTCCACGGCGGTACCGTCGACATCGTCGAGTCGCATGATCTCGAAGCGCATATGGCTTCCCTTCGTCTGATCCTCCTGCTGGAGAACTGCTGTGAGGACGGGGTGACCCGTCCGCAAGGATGAAGAGCGCAAGGCATCGCTGTCCACGCTCCACAGGGTGTACAACGGCTTGCTCTCTGCAAACATTCCCTACGCTAAGGAAATTTTTTGGATGTCTAACTACCAGGTAGCAGCTGCGCGGACGCAGCCGACGAGGTCCGCATGAACGAAGCGGACGCGCGGACGGAGAGCCAGGCCGATATCCGCGAGTACCTGGACCGCACCAACACGCTGCTCACGCGCGTGCTCGCCGAGGTGTCGAAGACCCCCTCGACCCACGCGATCTTCGTGGACGCGGGCTATGTGTACGCCGCGGCCGGACTGCTCGTCACCGGTACGGAGGACCGCCGCAACTTCGACCTCGACGCGGAGGGAATGATCGAGGCGTTCATCGACAAGGCGCGGACCATCTTCGCGGACAGCAGGCTGCTGCGCGTCTACTGGTACGACGGGGCCAGGCGCCGCATCCACACCGTCGAGCAGCAGTCCATCGCCGAACTCCCCGACGTCAAGGTCAGACTCGGCAACCTCAACGCCAACAACCAGCAGAAGGGCGTCGATTCACTGATCCGCACCGACCTCGAATCGCTCGCCAGACACCGCGCCATCAGTGACGCGGCGCTCGTCGGCGGGGACGAGGACCTGGTGTCCGCGGTCGAGGCGGCGCAGGGCTACGGGGCCCGTGTCCACCTCTGGGGCATCGAGGCGGGGGAGGGGCGCAACCAGGCCGAGCCGCTGCTGTGGGAGGTCGACAGCCAGCGCACCTTCGACCTCGACTTCTGCCGCCCCTACGTCACGCGGCGCTCCGTCACCACGTTCGAGGACGACACCCCGGCGCCCTCGCGCGAGAACGTCCGCTTCGTCGGCGCCCAGATCGCCGCCACCTGGCTCTCCGCCCGGGGCCGTGAGTCCCTGGCCGACCTGCTGCCCGGCCACCCCTACCTGCCGGGCTCCGTCGACCAGGACCTGCTGGTGGAGGCCGAGCGGCTGCTCCAGCACTCCCTGCGCGGCCACGCCCATCTGCGGCGCGCGCTGCGCGACGGCTTCTGGCAGCACCTGCAGTCGCAGTACTGAGCCGGCCGCCGCCCGGTGTTCCCGTCGACGGGAACACCGGGCGGCCCCCACTCACCTCCGCCGGAGCGGGGTCAGTGGCCGTCCCAGAACGAGACCAGCGCCGCCGCCGTCTCGCGGGGCCTGGCCGTGTTGGGGGAGTGTTCGGCGCCCTCGACCGTCGTGCGCCGGGCGCCCAGCCGCCGGGCCATGTCGTCGAACAGCTCCACGGGCCAGACGTCGTCGCGCTCGCCCGACACCACATGGACGGGCAGTGCCAGGGCGGCGAGTTCCGCCACCCGGTCGGGCTCGGCCGACAACTGGGCGCCCGTCGCGACGAGCTGCGCGGGGTGGTGGCTCAGCCAGCGCCGGCGCAGGTCCTCGCCGTCCCCCGTGTCGGCGTCCTGCGGCGGGTCGAGGAGCCGCATGGCCTCCCACACCTCGGCCATGCTCAGCGTGCGCAGGGCGTCGGCGAGCATCTTGATCCTGTCCCGCTGGCCGGGGGCGACCTCGGCGGGACCGGAGGACATGAGGGTCAGCGAGCGGAAGGGCGAGGCGTCCAGCAGTACGGCGGCGCGGGCGACCTGGCCGCCGAGCGAGTGGCCGAGCAGGTGGATGCGGTCGCCGGGGGCGCCGAGCACCTCCGCCTGCGCCAGCACATCGCGGGCCAACTCCTCCTGCGCGTACCTCTCCTGACGGTCCGTGCCCTCCGTCTCGTACTGCCCTCGGCCGTCCACCGAGACCACGCGGTAGCCGGCGTCGGCGAGCGGTTCGAGCAGGGCGATGAAGTCCTCCTTGCTGCCGGTGTATCCGGGCAGCAGGAGCGCGGTGGAGTGTGCGTCGGTACGCGGTGCGGCGTCCAGCACGGCGAAGTCCCCGCGCGCGGTGCGCAGGGTGCGGGCGCGGGCGCAGGGGGGCGGGGTGAAGGTGGGTGGCCGGCTCATGGAGCGAGGTTATCGCCGGGCTCCGGCGTGCCCGGTGCCGGACGCACGAGGGGCCGGGTGCCCCGCGTGTGCGGAGTACCCGGCCCTCGGTGTCGTACGGTGCCGGTCAGCTCTCGGTCGTGACCGCTTCGGCCTTGGCCGTCGTCGCGCGGGCACGGCGGCGGCGCGGCTTCGCGTCGGCCTCGGCCTCGGTCGCCGCGGGAGCGGCCACCTCGGCGGTCTCCGCCTTCACGGCCGCGGCGCGCGGACGGCGGCGGCGCGGCTTGGTCTCGCCGTCGGCGGCCGGAGCCTCCGTCACCGTCTCCGTCTTCGGCTTGGCGGCGGGACGGGTCCGGCGGCGCGTCTCCGTCACCGGCTCGGACGGCGGGGCGATCTGGAAGTCGACCTCGTCGACGGCGGGCTTGATGACACGGGCGCGGCGGCGCGGCTTGGTGACCGGCTCGGCGACCGCGACGGCGACGGTCTGGAAGTCGACGACCTCCGGCGCTGCCTTGACCCGGGTCCGGGTGGCCTTCACCTTGGGTGCCGGGGCCTCCGTCACCGTCTCGGCGACCGGCTCCACGGCGACCGTACGGGTACGGCGGCGGCGCGGCTTCTCCTCGGCCACGGGCTCCGCGGCCTCCTCGACGGCGACCGGCGCGGCCTCGGCCACGGCTGCCGCCGCCTCGGCGGCGACACCCTCGGCGACGCCCACACGGCCACGACGGCGACGGCGCGGCGTACGCGGCTCCGCCGGGTCGACGACCGCCTCGGCGGCCGGTGCGGGCACCGTCACGGCGCCCTCTTCGAGCGTGCTGCCGCCCCGCGTACGACGACGCTGACGCGGCGTACGGGCCGGGCGCTCCTCACGGACGGTCGCCTGGGCCGGGGCGGCGGACTTGCGGCCACGGCCGCCGGTCTCGCCGAGGTCCTCGACCTCTTCCGCCCGCAGACCCGCACGCGTCCGCTCGGCACGCGGCAGGACACCCTTGGTGCCCGCCGGGATGCTGAGCTCCTCGTAGAGGTGCGGCGACGTGGAGTACGTCTCGACCGGGTCCGGGAAGTTCAGGTCCAGCGCCTTGTTGATCAGCTGCCAGCGCGGGATGTCGTCCCAGTCCACCAGCGTGATCGCGATGCCCTTGGCCCCCGCGCGGCCGGTGCGGCCGATGCGGTGGAGGTAGGTCTTCTCGTCCTCGGGCGACTGGTAGTTGACGACGTGGGTCACACCCTCGACGTCGATACCGCGCGCGGCGACGTCGGTGCAGACGAGCACGTCCACCTTGCCGTTGCGGAAGGCGCGCAGCGCCTGCTCACGGGCGCCCTGGCCGAGGTCGCCGTGGACCGCGCCGGAGGCGAAACCGCGCTTCTCCAGCTGCTCGGCGATGTCGGCCGCCGTGCGCTTGGTACGGCAGAAGATCATCGCGAGCCCGCGGCCCTCGGCCTGGAGGATGCGGGAGAGCATCTCCGGCTTGTCCATGTTGTGGGCGCGGTAGACGTACTGCGCGGTGTTCTTGACCGTCGTGCCCTCGTCGTCGGGCGACGTGGCGTTGATGTGCGTCGGCTGCGACATGTAGCGCCGCGCGAGGCTGATGACCGCGCCCGGCATCGTGGCCGAGAACAGCATCGTCTGGCGCTTCGGCGGCAGCATCGTGATGATGCGCTCGACGTCGGGCAGGAAGCCCAGGTCGAGCATCTCGTCGGCCTCGTCGAGGACGAGCACACGGATGTGCGAGAGGTCGAGCTTGCGCTGACCCGCCAGGTCGAGGAGACGCCCCGGGGTGCCGACAATCACATCGACGCCCTTCTTGAGGGCCTCGACCTGAGGCTCGTACGCACGGCCGCCGTAGATCGCGAGCACGCGGACGTTACGGACCTTGCCGGCGGTCAGCAGGTCGTTGGTGACCTGCTGGCACAGCTCACGGGTCGGAACGACGATCAGCGCCTGCGGCGCGTCGGTCAGCTTGTCGGGCGTGGCGCGCCCGGCCTCGACGTCGGCGGGGACGGTGACGCGCTCCAGGAGGGGGAGTCCGAAGCCGAGCGTCTTGCCGGTGCCGGTCTTGGCCTGGCCGATGACGTCGGAGCCGGAGAGCGCTACGGGGAGCGTCATCTCCTGGATGGGGAAGGGGGACATGATGCCGACTGCCTCAAGGGCTTCGGCCGTCTCGGGAAGGATTCCGAGGTCGCGGAACGTAGTCAGGGTGCTGCCTCTTCTGTGAGACGCGGTCCGAGGCGAACGCTGGGGGTCGTACCGTGCCGGGGTTGGTCATCCGGCCGTGGATGGGCCGGGTGGCGCGGGACCACTGCCGTCGCTCGAGCGCTCGTGCCGCTGAGGGGGCCCCTCATCTGCGGTCGTACGTGTCGTACGCCCCGCGTGGAGGGCTGTCGGGTCGGAGCCGATCGGGCCACCGACCGGGCATCCTCATTCAAAAGCGCTCCGAGCACAGTCAAATGCTCAGTAAGCGCAATACCACTGTACCCCGGATTCGCGCATGTGTGTTGGGCGAATTCATCGGAACGGTGTGACGTGCATGCCTGGCCGGGCCCTTACACCTCTCCCGGAGGCGGCTATTGTGCGCTCCATGGAGACGCCTGACAACGCCAATGAAGCCCCCGCACTCACCGGGATCGCCGCCCAGGACTGGGCCACCGCGTCCGCCGCGCCGCAGTACCGCGCCGCTGTCGTCGATCTTCTCGGCGCACTTGCCTACGGGGAACTTGCGGCCTTCGAGCGACTCGCCGAGGACGCCAAACTCGCTCCGACGCTCGGTGACAAGGCGGAGCTGGCAAAGATGGCCTCCGCCGAATTCCATCATTTCGAGCAGCTGACGGAGCGCCTCACCGCGATCGACGAGGAGCCCACGGCGGCCATGGAGCCGTTCGCCAAGGCGCTCGACGACTTCCACCGCCAGACCGCGCCGTCGGACTGGCTGGAGGGCCTGGTCAAGGCGTACGTGGGCGACTCGATCGCCAGTGACTTCTACCGGGAGGTCGCGGCCCGCCTCGACACGGACACCCGCTCCCTCGTCCTCGCCGTGCTCGACGACACCGGGCACGGGAACTTCGCGGTCGAGAAGGTACGTGCCGCCATCGAGGCCGAGCCGAGGGTCGGCGGACGGCTGGCCCTGTGGGCCCGCCGGCTGATGGGCGAGGCGCTCTCGCAGGCCCAGCGGGTGGTCGCCGACCGTGACGCGCTGTCGACGATGCTCGTCGGCGGGGTGGCCGACGGCTTCGACCTGGCCGAGGTCGGCCGGATGTTCTCCCGGATCACCGAGGCGCACACCAAGCGGATGGCCGCCCTCGGGCTCGCCGCGTAGTCACCCGCGCACAGGGGGTACCGGACCTACTGGGCCGCCGCCGAGCGGGCGAGGCGGCGGCTGCGTGGGCGGATCAGCAGGGACAGCGTCACCGTCCCGACGAACACGGCACCGGCCAGAGTCGCCGGCACATGGCCGGTCCCCAGCGCCGAGTGCGTCAGATACGCGCCGAACAGGGCACCCAGTGCGCCGGTGGTGAAGACCGCACGGCGGGACGGGAGCCGGTCCGGCAGCGAGCGGAGCGCCGCCCAGGAGAGGGCGAGTCCGAGCACGACGGAGCCGAAGGATTCCCAGATCACAGAGGATCACCTCGCGGGTTGCGGGGAGGGCAAATCGGTCGTAGGCGGTCTTACCCGGGGCCTGCGGAACGCAACCCTCCCGCAGCCTGCGGAAACCCCTCCGGGGGACGGCCGACGGCGTACCCGGCCCGGTGCGGCACGCACACGAAGGAGCGGCCCGGCGGATATCCGCCGGGCCGCTCCTTCGTGTGCGTTGCGTCGCGCCTAGAGCGCGCCGAACCCCACCCGTCGGGTGCTGGGCTCGCCGATCTCCACGTACGCGATCCGGTCGGCCGGCACGAGAACCTTGCGGCCCTTGTCGTCCGTGAGGCTGAGCAGCTGCGCCTTGCCGGAGAGCGCCTCGGCGACCGCGCTCTCGACCTTTTCGGCGGAAAGCCCGCTCTCCAGAACGATCTCCCGGGGCGTGTGCTGCACCCCGATCTTGACCTCCACGGCTATGTCCCTCCGACGGTCAGTCCCTGCGCGGTGAACCGCGCCGTACGCAGCACACATTAGCCCGGTGAGGAGAGGGACCACGGCCCGACCGGCAACGCCCGCAGCGAACACCGGAGGTGATCACCGGGGTCCGGTGCCGGTCGCCGCGGGTCAGTGCTGATCGGTGCCGTGCAGCGGGAACCCCGCGATGCCCCGCCAGGCGAGCGAGGTCAGCAGCTGCACCGCCGTGTCGCGGGGGATGCTGGAGCCGCTGGAGAGCCAGTAGCGGGCCACCACCTGGGAGACACCGCCCAGGCCGACCGCGAGCAGCATGGACTCGTCCTTGGACAGTCCCGTGTCACCGGCGATGACGTCGGAGATGGCCTCCGCGCACTGGAGCGAGACCCGGTCGACCCGTTCCCGTACCGCGGGCTCGTTCGTCAGGTCGGACTCGAAGACCAGCCGGAAGGCTCCGCCCTCGTCCTCCACGTACGCGAAGTAGGCGTCCATCGTCGCCTCGACGCGCAGCTTGTTGTCCGTCGTCGAAGCCAGTGCCGTACGCACCGCCTGGAGCAGTGCCTCGCAGTGCTGGTCGAGCAGGGCCAGATAGAGCTCCAGCTTGCCCGGGAAGTGCTGGTAGAGCACCGGCTTGCTGACGCCCGCCCGCTCGGCGATGTCGTCCATCGCGGCGGAGTGGTAGCCCTGCGCGACGAAGACCTCCTGCGCGGCGCCCAGCAACTGATTGCGTCGGGCACGGCGGGGCAGGCGAGTGCCCCGCGGGCGCGCTGCCTCTGTCTGCTCGATGGCTGTCACGCCGCCTCCCAAAATTGTGTTCAAGCACAGCTGTTTCCGTGCACGCTGCGCCGTGCGGCCATCGTACTTTTGGGTAACCCGGGTATGCGCGGCGCGGACGCAGAATTTCACGGACCGGACGAGTGCGATAGCCACAGATCAGCGGAGTCCGAGAGCAAAGCGGGGCGTATTACCGGTAATCGTCTTCGTCCTGGGCGACAACGCGGGCCTGCTCCGCCGCATCCGCCTCGTTCGCCTGCTCCCGGTCGATGCCCGTCAGTGGTTCGTCGCGCCGCTGCTGGACATCCGCGTGCTGCTCCGCGGCATCGGCATCGGGGGTCTCCTGGTCCGGCTCGTCGGGCTGGATGTCCTCGAACGTGTCCGGGTCGCTCGGGTCGACCGTCATGGCGGCTTCCTTCCTTCCCTTGAAGCGTAGGAGCAACCGTGCGGAGCCGCTACGCGGTCTGTGACGGCGAACACACGAACCGGCGCGTGATCGTCTCGTAACATTGCCGCATGTCTTCGACCGAGCTGCCGGGTACCCGCGCCGCCGCTGCCGCGGCGGCCCCCACGGTCAGTGCCGTCAGGGTCGCGGAAGGGGAGAGGCTGCGCTCCGTCACGCTGGCGGGCCTCACTCTGACCGTCCGCTCCCGGCCGCCGCTGCGTGCGGGGCTCGCCCCCGCCCTCTACGTCCACGGTCTCGGCGGCTCGTCCCAGAACTGGTCGGCGCTGATGCCGCTGTTGGAGGACGTGCTCGACAGCGAGGCGGTCGACCTTCCCGGCTTCGGGGACTCGCCGCCGCCGGACGACGGCAACTACTCGGTGACCGGGCACGCGCGGGCCGTGATCCGGCTGATCGACGCGGGGGAGCGCGGACCCGTCCACCTCTTCGGCAATTCCCTGGGCGGCGCCGTCGCCACCAGGGTCGCCGCCGTCCGTCCCGACCTGGTGCGCACCCTCACGCTCGTCTCGCCCGCCCTGCCGGAACTCCGGGTGCAGCGGTCCGCCGTGCCGACCGCGCTGCTGGCCGTCCCGGGGGTCGCTTCCCTCTTCTCGCGGCTCACCAAGGACTGGACCGCCGAGCAGCGCACGCGCGGAGTCATGGCACTCTGTTACGGCGATCCGGCACGGGTCTCCGAAGAAGGACTCCGTCACGCGGTGGCGGAGATGGAGCGCCGGCTGGAACTGCCGTACTTCTGGGACGCCATGACGCGCTCCGCCCGGGGCATCGTCGATGCCTACACACTGGGCGGGCAGCACGGGCTGTGGCGCCAGGCCGAGCGGGTGCTCGCACCGACCCAGCTCGTGTACGGCGGACGGGACCAGCTCGTCTCGTACCGGATGGCACGCAGGGCGTCCGCGGCCTTCCGCGACGCCAGGCTGCTGACCGTGCCCGAAGCGGGGCACGTGGCGATGATGGAGTACCCGGAGACGGTCGCCCAGGCGTTCCGGGACCTGCTCGACGAATGCGGCGGGAGCTGATCCGGGGCGTGGGACGACATAGCCGAAAGGGCCCCGAGGCCAAGAGCCAGGGCAGCGCGAGCGCCGCGAGTTCGGGCGGCGATCCCGGGACGGGCCCGTCAGGGGCCGCTCCGGCGGGGGCGACCCCGTCCGGGGCCGGCAGCGGACGGCGCAGGCGCGGAACCGCCACGTCGCCCGGCGGTGACGGACACACCCCGTTCCACGGCACGCCGCAGGTGCGCGGCGGCCACCCCGAACAGCGCGAGGCGGGCGGCGGCTGGGGAACCGGACCGCAGCAGCGGTACGGGGACTGGCAGGGCGCCGGACGGCCGGGACAGACGGGTCCCTCCGGGCCCACCGGATACGCCGGAGCGGCCCGTGGCGGAGTGCCGCGAGGGGCGCCGCAGATGTCCGGCACCGGGCGGACTCCCGCTCAGCAGGCGTCCGCCCAGCAGGCGGTGGCCCGGCAGGTGTCGGCCCAGGAGGCGGCGCAGCGTGCTGCCGACCGGCGCTCGGGGATGCGGCCTTCGGTGGCCGAAGGCCCGATGCTCCCGGGGCCCCGCCGGGAATTCGTCGACGCGTTCGACGGTGTTCCGGCCGCTTCGCAGCAGCCCGCCGACCCGTACGGCTCGGTCACCGACCGGGACCACGAACAGGAGTCCCAGGACGCCGACGCGACCGGGGGTTCCGCACCGGGCAAGGGTGGCAAGGGACGTACCTTCACCGGGATCGCCGCCGCCGCTGTCACGACCGTGCTCGCCGTCGTGGTGGCCGGACAGGTCGCCCAGGACGGTGACGACCGCGGCCTCGCCTCCCAGGCCGCCGGGGTGGACCGCGAGGGTAGCGAGGACGCCTCCCGTTCCGTCTCCCGGCCGACGCCGCAGCCGAAGGTGGCCCGGGTCAAGCCGCTGTCGTACGAGCAGAAGATGGCGAAGCCCTATCCCCTCGCTCCCGAACTGAAGGCCGGCGGGACATTCGAGGCCGTTCCCGGTCTGGCGAAAGCGCCGGGCAAGGGGCAGAAGTACCGCTACCGGATCGATATCGAAAAGGGTCTCGGCCTCGACAGCGGACTTTTCGCCGATGCCGTTCAGAAGACGCTGAACGACGACCGGAGCTGGGCGCACAACGGTGCCATGACGTTCGAGCGGATCTCCTCGGGCGACGCCGATTTCGTGATCACGCTGGCCAGTCCGGCGACCACGGGGGTCTGGTGCGAGAAGTCGGGTCTGGACACGACCGAGGACAATGTCTCCTGCGATTCCGCCTCGACCGAACGCGTCATGATCAATGCCTACCGCTGGGCCCAGGGCTCGTCGACCTTCGGTCCGGAGAAGCTGCTGGCCTACCGTCAGATGCTCATCAACCACGAGGTCGGCCACCGGCTGGGGTACGGGCACGTGAGCTGCGGGACGCCCGGCGCGCTTGCCCCTGTGATGCAGCAGCAGACCAAGTCGCTGGAGATCGGCGGCATCAAGTGCCGGCCCAACCCCTGGGTACATCCCGGGAATTGAGGCCGCTGTCCGCTCGCGGGGCACGTCCGCTCCGGAGCGCGTGTCCACGACCTGTCCGCATCGCGAGACGGGCGTCTTATTCCGCGTTGACATCGGCGATCGGGTCGTCCATATTTCTCGGCATGTCACGCAGCCCTGTCACCTCCGAGCGCGCCGCCATTGAGCTGGCGCTTCTTGGCGTGACCGGAATCTGCGTAGCCGACGTTCTCTGTCGCTGACGCCTGCCCGAGCGCGCGTCGGCCCCTTTTCCGGACCCTTTCCGGTCCTTCGGCCATTCATGACTGCCGCGCCTGGGCGTATTCCGCCCGCAGGCGCGGCATTTCGGTGTTCCGTCCCGTTCTTCTCGCTGTCGCCTGCGCACGGACCTATTCCGCAATTCCTGCCAGCAGTACACCGAGAGGTCATCTTCCGATGCGTCAAACGTCCGTCATATCGCGCCGCGTGGCAGCGGCAGCCGTCGGTCTCGTCCTGGCTGTGGGCGCCGCCGCCTGCGCCGGGCCCCAGGACAGCAAGGGGAGCGACGGCGACTCCGGAGCCGCGGGCAAGCCGAAGAAGGGCGGCACCCTCACCGTCCTCAACAGCAACCCCCAGGAGGACTTCGACCCCGCGCGGCTCTATACCTCCGGCGGTGGCAACGTCCCCTCCCTCGTCTTCCGTACGCTCACCACCCGCAACCGGGAGGACGGCGCCGAGGGTGCGAAGGTCGTGCCCGACCTCGCGACCGACCTGGGCACGCCCAGCGAGAACGCCACCGTCTGGACGTACACGCTCAAGGACGGGCTGAAGTACGAGGACGGCACCGCGATCACCAGCGCGGACATCAAGTACGGCATCGAGCGCTCGTTCGCCGCCGAGCTCTCCGGCGGCGCCCCGTACCTGCGCGACTGGCTGATCGGCGGGGCCGACTACCAGGGGCCGTACAAGGACAAGAAGGGCCTCGACTCCATCGAGGTGCCGGACGCGAAGACCATCGTCTTCCGCCTCAACAAGCCCGAGGGCGAATTCCCCTACCTGGCCACCCAGACCCAGACCACCCCCGTGCCGCAGGCCAAGGACACGGGCACGAAGTACGAGGAGCACCCGGTCTCGTCGGGGCCGTACAAGGTCGTCACGAACGAGAACGACGGCGAGCGGCTCGTCCTGGAGCGCAACCCGCACTGGTCGGCGGCGACCGACGAGGAGCGCAAGGCGTACCCGGACCGGGTCGACGTGCGCTCCGGGCTCGACTCCGCGGTCATCAACCAGCGGCTCTCCGCGTCGCAGGGCGCCGACGCCGCGGCCGTCACCACCGACACCAACCTGGGGCCGGCCGAACTCGCCCAGGTCACCGACGACAAGGCACTCGCCTCCCGCGTCGGCACGGGTCACTTCGGTTACACGAACTACATCGCGTTCAACCCGAAGGTGAAGCCGTTCGACGACCCGAAGGTGCGTCAGGCGATCGCGTACGCGGTCGACCGCTCCTCGGTGGTCAACGCGGCCGGCGGCTCCTCGCTCGCCGAGGCCGCCACCACCTATCTGCCGAACCAGAAGTCCTTCGGCTACACGCCCTACGACCACTTCCCGGCCGGTAAGACCGGTAACGCGGCCAAGGCCAGGGAGCTGCTGAAGGAGGCCGGTCACCCCAAGGGCCTGACCGTCACCCTCACCCACTCCAACGACAAGGACTTCGAGACCAGCCCGGAGATCGCCACCGCGCTCCAGGCCGCGCTCAAGAAGGCCGGCATCACGGTCCAGCTCAAGGGCCTGGAGAGCAACGACTACTCCGACACCATCCACAGCGCCGACAAGGAGCCGGGCTTCTTCCTCGCCCACTGGGGTGCCGACTGGCCCTCCGGCGGTCCGTTCCTCGCGCCGATCTTCGACGGCCGGCAGATCGTGAAGGACGGCGCCAACTTCAACACCGGCTTCCTGGACGACCCCGCGGTCAACAAGGAGATCGACGAGATCAACAAGCTGACCGACCTGAGCGCCGCCGCCCAGCGCTGGGGCGCGCTCGACAAGAAGATCGGTGAGCAGGCACTGACCGTGCCGCTCTTCCACCCGGTGTACAAGCGGCTCTACGGCCAGGACATCAGCAACGTCGTCATCAGCGACTGGACCGGCGTCCTCGACATCTCCCAGGTCTCGGTCAAGTAACCATGTCCCAGGCACTTCTGGCCCAGGAGGCGGGAGCGGCGCCGGTCGCCGTCCCCGCCTCGGGGGCCCGGCTGTTCTGGCGGCGGCTGCGCGCACAGCGCGCGGCCACCGCCGCGGCGGTCGTGGTCCTCCTGCTCGTCCTGGTCGCACTCGCCGCGCCGCTCCTCGCCGCGCTGGCGGGCCAGGACCCCAACACGTACCACCCCGACCTCGTCGACTCCGCGGCAGGCGGCGTGCCGATCGGCCCCTTCGGAGGCATCAGCACGGACCACTGGCTCGGTGTCGAACCGCAGACCGGCCGCGACCTCTTCGCCCGCGTCGTCTACGGAGCGCGCGTCTCACTCGGTGTCGCCGTCGTCGCGACCGTGCTCCAGGTCGCCATCGGACTCCTCGTCGGTCTCGCCGCGGCCCTCGGCAGCCGCTGGGTGGACCAGGTACTCAGCCGGATCACCGACATCAACGTCGCCCTGCCGCTCATGGTGATCGCGCTGGCGCTCCTCGCGGTGGTCCCGCAGTCCTTCCCCCGCCCCGTCCTGATCGCCCTCGTCATCGGCGGGATCAACTGGGCCGGTACGTCGAAGATCGTGCGGTCCCAGGCACTCGCCCTGAAATCCCTCGACTTCGTCTCGGCGGCCCGGCTCGGCGGACGCGGCAAGTGGAGCATCGCCCGGCGGGAGCTGCTGCCCTCGCTCGCCGCACCCGTCATCACGTACGCGGCGCTGCTGTTCCCCACCAACATCGTCGTCGAGGCGGCCCTGTCCTTCCTCGGCGTCGGCATCAAACCGCCCACCCCGTCCTGGGGCCAGATGCTCACCGAGGCCGACACCTGGTACCGGGCGGCCCCCACCTATCTGCTGCTCCCCACCGGGCTGCTCTTCGTCACCGTGCTCGCGCTGACCGTTCTCGGCGAGGGCGTCCGCACGGCACTCGACCCGCGGGCCGCCTCGCGGCTGCGGATCGGCACAGGACGGAAGAAGGAACAGTCCTCATGACCGGCTTCGCACTGCGCAGGCTCGGGGGAGCCCTCTTCGTGCTCCTCGCGCTCACCGTCATCCTGTACGCGATCTTCTACGTGGCCCCGGGCGACGTCGCCCAGATCGCCTGCGGCCCGCGCTGCTCACCCGCCCAGGTCGCCCAGGTCACCGAGCAACTGCGACTGAACGACCCGGTGTACGTGCAGTACGGACACTTCCTCCAGGGCATCGTCGCCGGACGCGACTTCTCCACCGGCACCGGCATCGAGCACTGCTCCGCGCCCTGCCTCGGGGTCTCGTACCAGAGCGACCAGCAGGTCACCGAACTGATCCTGGCCAAACTGCCCGTCACCGGATCCCTCGTCGTCGGCGCCTTCGTCGGCTACGTCCTGCTCGGTGTCGGAACCGGAGTGCTCTCCGTGTGGCGGCGGGGCCGGATCACCGAACGGGTGCTGACCTGGCTGACCCTCGCGGGCACCGCCACCCCCGTCTTCGTGATCGGGCTGCTGCTCATCATCGTCTTCTGCTCCACCCTCCAGTGGCTGCCGTCGCCGACGTACGTGCCCTTCACCGAGAACCCCGAACAGTGGGCCTGGGGACTGCTGCTGCCCTGGGTGTCGCTGGCCCTCATCGAGTCCGCCAAGTACGCCCGGCTGACCAGGAGCGCCATGTTGGAGACGCTCGCCGACGACCACGTGCGCACCTTCCGTGCCTACGGTGTCGGCGAACGCGCCCTCATCGGCCGGCACGCGCTGCGCGGGGCGGTCGCACCCGTGATCGCGCTCGGCGCGCTCGACATCGGCAGCATGTTCGGCGGCGCGGTGCTCACCGAGTCGCTCTTCGGGATCCCGGGCATCGGGCGCGAACTGGTCCACGCCGTCAAGGTCGTCGACCTGCCCGTGGTCGTCGGCATGGTGCTGGTGACCGGCTTCTTCGTGGTGCTCGCCAATGCCGTCGCGGACCTGCTGTACGCGCTGGCCGACCGACGGGTGGTCCTGTCATGACAAAGCCCCTGACGAAGCCCCGGACGGAGTCCCGGGTGGAGGCCGGAGCGCAGCCCCTGGTGGAGGTCGAGGGCCTCACCGTCGACTTCGGCGGCGTCCGTGCCGTGGACGGCCTCTCGTTCACCCTGGAAGCCGGCGGCGCACTCGGCGTCGTGGGCGAATCCGGCTCAGGCAAGAGCGCCTCGGCGTACGCCCTGCTCGGCCTGCACCGCGGTACGGGGGCCCGGGTCTCCGGAACCGTCCGTGTCGCGGGTACGGACGTGGGCGCCGCGGACGACCGTGAACTGCGCGCCCTGCGGGGAGCGAAGGCCGCCATGGTCTTCCAGGACCCGCTGTCCTCGCTCGACCCGTACTACGCGGTCGGCGACCAGATCGCCGAGGTGTACCGGGTGCACAACTCCGCCTCGCGGCGGGCGGCCAGGGCCCGGGCCGTGGAGGTCCTGGACCGGGTCGGCATCCCGGACGCGGCCCGGCGGGCGGACTCCCGGCCGCACGAGTTCTCCGGCGGGATGCGGCAGCGCGCCCTGATCGCGATGGCCCTGGCCTGCGAACCGCGGCTGCTGATCGCCGACGAACCGACCACCGCCCTGGACGTCACCGTGCAGGCCCAGATCCTGGACCTCCTGCACACCCTGCGCCACGAGACGGGCATGGGCCTGCTGCTGGTCACCCACGACGTGGGGGTCGCGGCGGAGAGCGTCGACGAGGTGCTGGTCATGCGGGCCGGACGCGAGGTCGAACGCGGCCCGGTCGCCGAGGTGCTGGGCGCGCCCCGGGAGCCGTACACCCGGGAACTGCTCGCCGCCGTGCCCCGGGTGGACGCGGTCCGGGTGGCCCCCGTCCCGCGCCCCCGGGCGACCGCCGACGCGGCACCGCTGCTCGAAGCCGTGGACCTGCGGCGCGAGTTCGGCCGGGGACGCGGCCGGATCACCGCCGTGGACGGGGTCTCGCTGACCGTCCACGCCGGCGAGACCCTCGGCATCGTCGGCGAGAGCGGCAGCGGCAAGACGACGCTCGGGCGGATGCTCGTGCGGCTGCTGGACCCGTGCGAGGGCCGGCTCCGTTACGCGGGTACGGAGATCGGCTCGCTCTCGGACAAGGCGCTGCTCCCGTACCGGCGGGACCTCCAGATGGTCTTCCAGGACCCGGTGTCCTCGCTCAATCCGCGGCGTTCGGTCGGCGAGTCCGTGGCCGACCCGCTGCGTGCGGCGGGGGAGAGGGACGAGACCCGTATCCGTGCCCGCGTGGGCGAGCTCCTGGAGCGGGTCGGGCTCGACCCCGACCGGTACGAACGCTATCCGCACGAGTTCAGCGGGGGACAGCGCCAGCGCGTCGGGATCGCCCGCGCCCTGGCCGCCGAGCCGAAGCTCATCGTCTGCGACGAGCCGGTCTCCGCGCTGGACGTCACGACCCAGGCGCAGGTCGTCGCCCTCCTCGCCGAGCTCCAGCGCGAGCTGGGCATCGGACTCGTCTTCATCGCCCACGACCTCGCGGTCGTACGGCAGGTCAGCGACCGGGTCGCGGTGATGCGGCAGGGCCGGATCGTGGAGCAGGGGCCGGCCGACGAGGTGTACGGCAATCCCCGGGACCCGTACACCCGGCAGCTCCTCGCGGCCGTGCCGGCGCTCGACCCGCTGCTCGCCGCGGCGCGCCGGACGACGCGTAAGGAGCTGGCCGCAGCCTGACCGTGTGTGACGATCCCGCTCCTTATCGCGACGGAACGCGACCGGAGCGGGAAAGTTACGACGGTTCACCCCTTTCGGTGGCGCGACGGACAACCGTCCGTCGCGCCACCGGCGTATCCGCTTACGGTCGTCCCGCTGCGAGTCGCCGTTCCAACGGCGGCCGTCCACAAGGGAGATCGGGGGTGTGCTCGTGCGGATCGGACTCCTCACCGACGGTGGTTATCCGTATGCGACCGGTGAGTCCAGACTCTGGTGCGACCGGCTGGTGCGCGGTCTTCCTCAGCACGAGTTCGACCTCTACGCGCTCAGCCGCTCCGCCCACCAGGAGGAACAGGGCTGGGTGAGACTGCCGTCCCAGATCAGCCGGGTGCGGACGGCCCCCTTGTGGACCTCCGACGACGACGCCCTGCGCGGCAGCGGTCCGAGAGGGCTGCTGGCCAGGATCGTGACCGGTGACGGACGCTCCTACGGGCGCCGCGAACGCCGGCGCTTCACGGCGCATCTGACGGCGCTCGCCGCCACCGTCTGCGCCGCCGACGACAGCGGGACGGGCGCCGCGGCGGACTCGGGAGCCGGCAGCGCGGCGGGAGCCCGCTTCACGGAGGCCCTCTACGGGCTGGCCGAACTGGCCAGGGAGCGCGGCGGACTGCACACCGCCCTGCGTTCCGAGACCACCGTGCGCATCCTGGAATCGGCGTGCCGCGCACGGGGCACCGGGCGCACCGTCCAGTCCGCCACCGTGCCCGATCTCCTCACCTTCGCCGCTGAGCTGGAGCGGGTGCTGCGCCCCCTCTCCCTCGACTGGTACGACGAGGAGAGCCTCGGCGCCGTCGACCTCTGCCATGCGGCGTCGGGGGGTGCGGCAGCCCTGCCCGGGCTTCTGGCCAAACGCTTCTTCGGAGTGCCGCTGCTGGTCACGGAGCACGGCGTGCACCTGCGGTCCCACTACCTCGCCACGCCCGGCGAGCCGTTCACGGCTCCGGTACGCACCCTGCTCGCCAACTTCCACGGACAGCTCGCCGCCGAGGTCTACCGCCAGGCCGCGGTCATCACCCCGGGCAACACCCATGTGCGCCGCTGGCAGGAGCGGTGCGGCGCCGACCGCGCCAAGCTGCGGACGGTCTACCCGGGCATGGCGGCGGAGCGCTTCCGGGGTGTGGGGGAGAGCGAGGACGGCAGCGGTCCGGACACGCTGGTGTGGGTGGGCCGGATCGAACCTGCCAAGGACCTGATCGCCCTGCTGCACGCCTTCGCCGAGGTGCGCAGGGCCGAACCGGACGCGCGGCTGCGGATCTTCGGCGCACCGGTGCAGGGGGGCGAGGGGGACGCGTACCTCGCGACCTGCCGGGCCCTCGCCGCCCAGCTCTTCCCCGACGAGGCCACCGGCGCCCACGCCGTGGGCGACAACCCGGTCTCCTTCGAGGAGATCGGCGGCCCCGAGGTCCCCGACCTCTCGGAGGCGTACGCGGCGGGCGGCGTCATCGTCCTGTCCAGCGTCGTCGAAGGCTTCCCCATCAGCCTCGTCGAGGCGATGTTCTGCGGCCGGGCCACCGTCTCCACGGACGTGGGCGCCGTCGTCGAGGTCATCGGGGGCACCGGGCTCGTGGTGCCGCCGCGCAATCCGCGGGCGCTCGCCGATGCCTGCATCGCGCTGCTGTGCGACCCCGAGCGCCGCGCACGCCTCGGTGCGGCGGCGCGCGCCAGGGCGCTCGAACTCTTCACCGTCGAACAGAACCTTGCGGCATTTCGCGGCATTTACCTGGAGCTGATCTCGCGCTCCCCGGCGTGGCGGGAAGCCGACGCGGTGGACGCCGATGGCGAGCCGCGTCCCTTCGCCACTCCGGCCGAGGCCCATCTGCTCGGCCACTGGACGGCCCAGCCGGCCCCCGCCGCCGTGCCGGCCGGCACGGGCGCCGTGCGGCGGCCGAGCTGGGCCGCCGGGCCCGAGGACGTGTGCGCTGCCGCGGCCGGGGCGGGGGACGGCGATGGGTGATCACAAGACCGGCCATGACCACGGAGGAACCCCGATGGGCCGACGCACGACCGAAGCCCTGGACGCACCCGTCGCGCCACGCGCCGACGGAGGCTGGGACTCCCGCTCCGAAGCCCTGGTCCTTGCGACCCCGGTTTCGGACCTCACGGAGATCTCCGCACCGCCGTGGGGCCTCCTGGACGCCACCCCGACACCGGACGCCGGTCCTGCCGCGCACCTGGAATCGGCTGAGGACCCGTCACCGGAGCCGGACTCGTCCCCCGGCGCCGACGCGCCGCTCGACGTGGCCGGTGGGGCGTCGGCCGCCGGTGACGCGGGCGAGGGCGGGGACGGGGACGAGGGCGGGGACGGGGACGCGGACGAGGACGCGGACGCGGACGAGAGCGGAAACGGACCGGACGGCGCCGGACCGCCCGGAGCCGATGGAGCCGCGGCCTCCGAAGACCGCGAGGCCACGACGGAGGGGGACCACTCGGCTCCCTCTCCCGCCCCCGCCCCGGTCCCCCTCCTCCGGGCGCCCGAGGTCGCCCCCGGGACCACCGCGCGCAAGCCCGTCGCGCGGCGCGGTCCCGCCGACCCCGTGAAGTCGCTCATGCACCGGCACCGCGAGCTCTGCGAGAGGGCCGTCGACCCGTTGGAGATCGCCGCAGGACTGGAGGCCCACGGACTCACCGACCGCACCGCCGCCCGCTATCGCCACCGTGACGTCTTCTCGCTCGCCGAGGAGCTGTACGCCCGGGTGCCGGGTGTCGTGCGCGAGCGCGACGCGCCGCCGCCGCCGCGCGCGGGGCGCGACACGGAGGCGCGTGCGGGGTGGACGCTGCTCGCGCTGCTGCCCGGCGCCGCCTGCCTCGCGACCGTGGGCGCGCTCCGGGCCACCGAAGGGGTGCTCGACGGGGGCGTCAGGTCCGTGGTGACGGGCGCCGGCGTGCTCCTCGTCCTTCTCGGTCTGCGGCTCTGTCTGAGCCGCGGGCCCCTGCGCGCCGAGAGCCGCCCCGTCGGGGCGGCAACGGTGTACGGCTGCTGGCTCCTCGGCTACGCCATGTACGGCGAGGGACTGCTCACCCAGGTCATGACCGGTGGCCCGGACGGCGGTTGGGCCGGTGACCCCGCCCCCCTGCTCGGCCTCGCGCTCGCCGTCGCCCCCGCCGCCTGGTGCGCGCACCTCTTCTCCGTACACGCGCACCGCAAACTCGCGGGCAGCCGCGCGCTGGAGGAGTTCGGCGCAGGGGTGCGCCCCGTGCTCCTCGGCGTCGTCGTGCTCTTCCTCTGCGCGCTCCTCCTCCTGCTCTCCCTCGCCGGTCTCGCGTACGGGGGAGGTGGCGTGCCCGTGGCGGCGACCGCCCTCGGGCTCCTCCTCTTCCTGGCCCGTCTGCTGACCGTCCACGGCTTCCCCGAGCCCGCCACCACCGGCCTCGCCGCCGCCTGCGCCGTCGAAGTGGCGGCCCCCGCCCTGGTCCTGGCCGGGCGCCTGCCCGGCCTCGACTCCCTCGCCCGGCCCGTCGACGCCGTCGTCGCGGCGGCCGGCACCGCAGCCGTACCGACCCTCGCCTGCGGCGCGGCGGCCCTCGGGCTGTTGATCCACGCCGCAGTCGCCCTCTCCAGGGCCTCCGCTCACGCCACGGCGCGAGCGGAGACGAAGTGACACCGATCCACCGCTTCACCTCCGCGGAGCCGACGCCGCGGGTCCATCTCACACCGCACATATCGACAAAAGCCCCAAGGAGAAACCGGATATGACCCCCCAATCCCCCGCACCGGCAGCCCGCCGTCGGCACTCAGGGGGCGCGCGATGAGGGTGCTGCTGCTCGGAGCCAACGGATTCCTCGGCCGTTTCGTCGCCGACCGCCTGCTCGCCGACCCGGCCGTGCACCTCACGGCCCTCGGCCGGGGCGACGACGCCGACGTACGGTTCGACCTCGCGGGCGGCAGTCCGGGGGCGCTCACCCGCTTCCTCGACGCCGTCCACCCCGGAGTCGTCGTCAACTGCGCGGGCGCCACCCGCGGCGGCGCACGCGACCTGACGCGTCACAACACCGTCGCCGTCGCCACCGTCTGCGAGGCGCTGCGCCGGAGCGGCTGCGGTGCCCGGCTCGTCCAGGTCGGCTGCTCCGCCGAGTACGGGCCCTCCCAGCCCGGCTCCTCGACCGCCGAGGACGCCGTCCCCCGCCCCGGCGGCCCGTACGGGGTCAGCAAGCTCGCCGCCACCGAACTGGTCCTCGGGTCCGACCTCGACGCGGTCGTGCTGCGGGTCTTCTCGCCCGTCGGGCCCGGCACCCCCGCCGGATCCCCGCTCGGCCGACTCGCCGAGGCGATGCGCCGGGCCATGCAGTCGGGCGACGGCGAACTCAAGCTCAGCGGACTGGGCGTGCAGCGCGACTTCGTCGATGTGCGCGACGTGGCGCGCGCCGTGCACGCCGCCTCGCTCTCCGCCGCGCAGGGAGTCGTCAACATCGGTACGGGCCGGGCCGTCCGGCTCCGCGACGCCGCCGCCGTCCTCGCCCGGGTCGCCGGTTACGCGGGCGCGCTCCACGAACTGGACGCACCCCCGGCCAGGCTCCCGATCGGCGCACCCCGCGCCTCCGTCGAGACGGTCGTCGAACACCTCTCGGCGACCCCGTCCCCCTACCCGGACGGCTGCGGCGCCTGGCAGCAGGCCGATGTCCGCACCGCCCGCGACCGGCTCGGCTGGCGCCCCCGGATCAATCTGGAGGAGTCCCTCGCGGACATCTGGATGGAGGCGGCATGCCGCATCTGACCACCACCGGTACGGCCCGGCGGACCAGTGGCGGCGAACAGCTCGGATTCGGCGTCCCCGGCTATGCGCATCCGCTGCTCGCCCCCGTCGAATGGGCCGAACTGACCCGCCCGGGCACACCGCTGCACTGGGCGGTCCTCAATATCGACAACGGGCCCGGCGGCCGTCCCGACCCGCACTGTCTGGAGGCCGCGGGCCGGCTGCGCAACGCGAGGGAGCGCGCCCTGCGCGGCGAGGCGCCGGACGACACCGTCCGGGCCGCGGGAGGCAGGCTGCTCGGCCACCTCGATCTGGCCGGGGGGAACCGGCCCTTCGACGAGATCGTCGCCGACGCCCGGTCCTTCCTGGCCTGGTACCGGGTCGGCGGCTTCTACCTCGACCGGTGCCCCGCCGAGCGCGCCGATCTCCCCGCCGTCAGGCGGCTCGTCGCCGCGCTCTCCTCGCTCCTCGCGGACAGCGACAACGCGGACGGCGGCGGCCGGCTCGTCCTGGGGCACGACACCCATCCGTACCCGGGCTATGCCGAGGCGGCCGACCAGCTCGTCACCTTCCGGGGCGCGTGGACCGACTACCGCTGGTCGCAGGTGGCGGAGTGGACCGCCGCCTACCCGCCCGGCCGTTTCGCGCACTTCGTGCACGGCGTCCCGCGCACCCACCTGGACGAGGCCATGCGCATCGCCCGCTGGCAGGGCGCGGGGACGATCTTCTTCACGGACCGGACGACCCGGACCCAAGAAGGGGGACAAATCGATCCATTCACGGCGCTGCCCAGTTACTGGGACGAAATTGTCTCGCGGATCGGACCTGGTATCTCGGAATGAGAGGGGGCGTGGCAGTGTTACGGCAAGAACAACCGTACGTAGCCGAAGTACGTAGAAACCGACCACCTGCATTGTTGAGGTTCCTGTGTCGCTGCCACCCTTGGTCGAGCCAGCTGCTGAGCTCACCGTCGACGAGGTCCGCAGGTACTCCCGCCACCTGATCATCCCGGATGTCGGGATGGACGGACAGAAGCGGCTGAAGAACGCGAAGGTCCTGTGTGTGGGCGCCGGCGGCCTCGGCTCGCCGGCGCTGATGTACCTGGCCGCGGCCGGTGTCGGCACGCTCGGCATCGTGGAGTTCGACGAGGTCGACGAGTCGAACCTGCAGCGCCAGATCATTCACAGCCAGGCCGACATCGGCCGGTCCAAGGCCCAGTCCGCCAAGGACTCGGTGCTGGGCATCAACCCGTACGTCGAGGTCGTCCTCCACGAAGAGCGGCTCGAAGCCGACAACGTGATGGACATCTTCGCCCAGTACGACCTGATCGTGGACGGCACGGACAACTTCGCCACCCGCTATCTCGTCAACGACGCGGCCGTCCTGCTGAACAAGCCGTACGTCTGGGGCTCGATCTACCGCTTCGACGGCCAGGCGTCCGTCTTCTGGTCCGAGCACGGTCCCTGCTACCGCTGCCTCTACCCGGAGCCGCCGCCCCCCGGCATGGTCCCGTCCTGCGCCGAGGGCGGTGTCCTGGGCGTGCTCTGCGCGTCCATCGGCTCCATCCAGGTCAACGAGGCCATCAAGCTGCTCGCCGGTATCGGTGACCCGCTCGTCGGCCGACTGATGATCTACGACGCGCTGGAGATGCAGTACCGCCAGGTGAAGGTCCGCAAGGACCCGAACTGCGCGGTCTGCGGCGAGAACCCGACCGTCACCGAGCTCATCGACTACGAAGCCTTCTGCGGCGTCGTGTCCGAGGAGGCCCAGGAGGCGGCGCTCGGCTCCACGATCACTCCCAAGCAGCTCAAGGAGTGGATCGACGGGGACGAGAAGATCGAGATCATCGACGTTCGCGAGCCGAACGAGTACGAGATCGTCTCGATCCCGGGTGCCAGGCTGATCCCGAAGAACGAGTTCCTCATGGGCAACGCCCTCCAGGACCTCCCGCAGGACAGGCGCATCGTCCTGCACTGCAAGACCGGTGTCCGCAGCGCCGAGGTCCTCGCGGTCCTCAAGTCGGCGGGCTTCGCCGACGCGGTGCACGTGGGCGGCGGCGTGATCGGCTGGGTCCACCAGATCGAGCCCGAGAAGCCGGTCTACTAGACCCGACGTACGAAGAAGGGGCCGGTCCGCGCGTCTGCGGGCCGGCCCCTTCCCGTCGGAGTCGCCGCTACGAGCAGACCTTGCCGTCCGCCGGGACCTCGCCGTCCAGGAAGTAGTCGTCGACCGTGGACGTCACGCACGTGCTCTCGCCGTACGCGCCGTGCCCCTCACCCTTGTTGGTGATCATGATGCCGACGCCCTCGCCCAGCTCGTCCGCCATCTTCTGCGCGCCCTCGTACGGGGTCGCCGGGTCGCCGGTTGTGCCTATGACGAGGATCGGGCCCGCGCCCGGTGCGCTCGCCTCGGGAGTGTCGTGCTCCCCGTCGACCGGCCACTGCGCACACCAGCCGGCCGTGTCCCAGGCCAGGAACGGCCCGAAGACCGGGGAGAGCTTCCGGAATTCGGGCAGCAGCGCCCTGGCCTCGTCGACCGTCGGGCGGGACGTGGTGTCGGCACAGGAGATGGCGCGCTGCGAGTGGCTCTGGGTGTCGTAACGCCCGTTCTCGTCACGGCCGTTGTACGCGTCGGCGAGGTCGAGGAGCCCGTTCCCCGTGCCCTTCGTCTCCGCCTCGTCCAGCGCGGCGGTCAACGAGGGCCAGCTGCTCTCGGAGTAGAGCGGCGTCACGATGCCGATGATGGCCAGGGACTCGTTGAGCCTGCGGCCCGAATCGGTGGGCAGCGGGCTGCCGTCGATCCTCTGGAGCAGCCGGGCGATCCGCTGCGTGCCCGCCTCCGGGGCCTGGCCACGGCTCTTCAGGTAGTTCTCCAGCGCCCGCTGGAATCCCTTCGTCTGGTTCCGGGCGTGACCCACCCCGTCCGCCGTCGGGTCGACGACCGCGTCCAGGACGGTCCGCCCCACGTTCGCGGGGAACAGATGGGCGTAGGTCGCACCGAGCTCCGTGCCGTACGAGATGCCGAAGTAGGAGAGCTTGGCGTCGCCCAGGACCTGGCGGATCAGGTCCATGTCGCGGGCCGCGTTCGACGTACCGACGTGCGGGAGCAGTGCGGCGGAGCGGCGCTCGCAGCCCGCGCCGAAGGCCGCGCCGTCGTTGACGAAGGCGGCTTCCTCCGCCGGGGTGTCCGGTGTCATGTCGACCGTACGGTTGGTGGTGTCCTGCTCCCTGTCGGTGCGGCACCTGACCCCGGAGCTCCCGGCGACCCCGCGGGGATCAAAACCCACCAGGTCGTAACGGGAGTTGAGCTTCTCGTACGAGGGGGCGGCGCGGGGCAGGATGTCGACACCCGAACCGCCGGGTCCGCCGAAGTTGAAGAGCATCGAACCGAGGCGCTTGTCCCCGTCCCGGGCCTCCTTGCGGATCAGTGCGATCCCGATCGTCCCGCCCGACGGTTTCGCGTAGTCCAGCGGTACGTCGACGGTGGCGCACTTCCAGTCCGAGCCGGGGTCGGTGCCGCCCTCGGGGGCCTTGCAGCGCTTCCAGTCCGGGTGTTGGGAGGTGAGCGCGGCGGGCAGTCCCGGCGAGCCCTGCGCACCCTTGCCGGTGGCCGACGGGGTGGGCCGGCCCGTGGTCGGATCCGAAGCCTCCGGTTCCGCGGCGGAGTCGCATCCCGCGAGGACCCCCGTCACCAGCAGGGCCGCTCCGGCCAGGGCGACGGCCCGCCGGATCCGTCCGTGTTCGCGCATGACGCGTTCCCTCCCCGATGCCCGGACGCGAGGGAACGCGCGGCGGGCGGTACAGATGTGCGGCCATGCTAATCGCCGCCACCGACAGCCCGTCGGCCGCTCAGCCGCAGACGGTGCCCGAGGCCGGGACCGTGCCGTTCAGCAGATAGCCGTCTACCGCCTTTTGCACACAGGCGTTGCCGCTGTTGTACGCGCCGTGGCCCTCGCCCTTGTACGTGAGCTCGATCCCCACGCCCTTGCCCAGCTCGGCGGCCATCGCCTTCGCGCCCTCGTACGGCGTCGCCGGGTCTCCGGTGTTGCCGATGACGAGGATCGGGGCCGATCCGGGAGCGCTGACGTCCGGGGTGTCCCAGGCGCCCGCGACCGGCCAGCCGGTGCAGCCCATCAGCCCCCAGCCCAGATAGTCACCGAAGACGGGGGACGCCTTGCGGAAGGCGGGGAGGGCCGCCCTGGTCTGCTCCAGAGTGAACCGCTCCTTGGAGTCGGCGCAGTTGATCGCGGCGTTGGCGGCGTTGGAGTTGTCGTAACGGCCGTCCTCGGAACGCCCGTTCAGCGAGTCGGCCAGGGCCAGGAGCAGTCCGCCGTTGCCACCGTCCGCCTCGTCGAGGCCCTGTTCGAGGAGCGGCCAGGTCTCCTGGGAGTAGAGGGAGGACGCGATGCCGGTGGTGGCCTGGGTCTGCGTCAGCTGCCGGTCGCCGAGCCCCTCGATGGGTTCCTTGTCCAGCTGGTCGAGGAAGTCGGAGATCCACGCCTCGACCTCCTTCCCGGTGGCGCCGGGCAGCTTGCAGTCGTCGCGCTCCGCGCAGTCCGCCGTGAAGTTGTCCAGGGCGAGCTGGAAGCCCTCGGCCTGGCCGAGCGAGGACTGCTCGGAGCTCTCGGTCGGATCGACCACCGCGTCCAGGACCGCCCTGCCGACCTTCTTGGGGAACAGGTGGGCGTAGACCCCGCCCAGCTCGGTGCCGTACGAGATGCCGAAGTAGTACAACTTGTCGTCGCCGAGCACCTGGCGCAGCAGGTCCATGTCGCGGGCGGCGTTCGTCGTACCGACGTAGGGGAGTTCGGGGCCCGAGTTCGTCTCGCATTCCTCGATGTACGCCTCGTGGCCTTCGACGAACGTCTTCTCCTCCGCCGCGTCGTCCGGGGTGGCGTCCTGTGCGTAGAGCTCGTCGAGCTGGGCGTCGTCCGCGCACTCGACGCCCTCGCTGCGGCCGACCCCGCGCGGGTCGAAGCTCACCAGGTCGTAGCGGGTGCGGAGCTTCTCGTACTCCGTGCCGAAGGACGGCAGGGTGGCGACGCCGGAGGCCCCCGGGCCGCCGAAGTTGAAGATGAGGGAGCCGATCCGCCTGTCCTGGTTCCTGGCCCTGCCCCGGACGAGCGCCAGCTCGATCGTCCTTCCGTCCGGTTTCGCGTAGTCCAGCGGGGCGTCCATGAACGAGCATTCCCAGGTCACGCCGCCGGGCAGCGGGGACGGGGAGTCGCCGCCGCCCTGGGCCTCGTTCGGGGCCGGACAGGGTTTCCAGTCGAGCTTCTGGGAAGACACCTCCGCCGCGGTCGACGCGGGGGAGGCCGTCGACGCCGGAGAGGGCTTCGAACGCTCCGAGCCGTCGCCGTCCCCACCGTCCGAGCAGGCGGCCAGGGGCAGCAGCACGGTGGCGGTGGCGGCGAGGGCGGCGGCACGAAGGGCAGGGGAAGTCCTCATGAGCCCATCGTGCTGCGGGGCGCGGGGGAGCGCGCGGGGCGCGGTCCAAGCGGGTGGTGGCGGCCGGTGCCGCCCCGCACCGTCCGTCTCAGAGCTCGCCCTTGCGCGTCAGCTGGTTGAAGCAGATCCAGCCGGGAAGCACCGGCAGCCACAGCGTCATCACGCGATACAGCAGGACGGCAGGAGCCGCGACCTCCTTGGGCAGGCCCACCGCGATCAGGCCCAGCGTCAGCGCACCCTCGACCGCTCCCATGCCGCCGGGGGTCGGCGCCGCCGAGCCCAGCGCGTTGCCCGCGAGGAAGACCACCGCGATGCTCGCGTAGCTGAGCTGGGGCACGTCGGGACCGCTGAAGGCCCGGATCGACGCGTCCAGACAGAGCACGAAGAGGCCGGTCAGCAGCAGCATGCCGCCGATGCCGGTGACCAGCTTCTGCGGGCGCTGCACCACGTCGAGCATGCGCGGGACGACGCCGGCGAACAGCGAGCGCACCCGGGTCACCACGAACTTCCGCAGGAACGGGATCGCGGTCACCACCAGCACCAGCACCGCGACCGTCAGCAGCCCGGCGATCACCGTCCGGGACGGCGTGAGCGAGTCCGGGGTCCTCTCCGTACCCGTCAGATAGCCGAACAGGGCCAGCAGCAGGATGTGGCAGCCGAGACCGAAGAGCTGGGAGGCACCGACACTCGCGACGGCGAGTCCGGGGCGCACTCCCGCGCGTTGCAGGAAGCGCGTGTTCAGCGCCACCCCGCCGACCGCGGCCGGGGCGACGATCTTCACGAACGATCCCGCGACCTGCGCCAGCAGGGTCTTGCCGAACGGCACCCGCTCCGGCACGAAGCCGAGCAGGCTCATCGCGGCGGCGATGTAGCTGAGGGCCGAGAAGCCCAGCGCGGCGGCCACCCAGCCCCACTCGGCCTGCTCGACGACGGTGCCGAAGTCGGCCTCGGTGACCTGCGAGATCAGGAAGTACGCGGCGATCGAACCGGCGATGAAGCTGAACAGTGTGCGCGGCTTGATGCGCTCCAGCCGCACTGGCTCGACCGGCGCCTGCGGGCGGATCAGCAGCACCTGACGGCGGATCTGCGCGAGGAGGTCCTCCTCGCGTGCCTCGTCGAGCGCGTCGTCGATCGCCCGCTTCTCCGCCTGCTTCTCGGTGCGCAAGGACTTCCGCGCGGACTTGCGGTCGCCGCCGCCCGCCGGTTCGGCCTCGGGTTCCTTGGCGTGCTTGGCCGCCTGCGAAGCCTCCAGTACGGCCTCGCGCTCGCGCTGCGAGCGCTCCCGGGCGATCCTGCGCAGCGTCGCCCGGGTCGAACGGCTGAGGGCGATCGGCTGGAGCAGCGGCAGCGCGTCGGCGACGGCATCCGGGCCGAGCACGGCGAGCGCGCCGGCCACGGCCCTCTCCGCGCCCACCCGCAGGCCGGTGGTGGTGAGCAGCTGGGCGACGTCCATCCGCAGGACCAGGTCGCCGGCCGCGATCTCGCCGCCCCGCAGATCGGTGACGAACGCCTTGCCGGAACGATCCACCAGAATCGCGTCGCCCGTGAGCCTGCGGTGGGCGATGCGCCGCGACTGGAGGGCCTGCACCTGCCGCCAGGCGCCCCGCACCAGGTCGTCGGTGATCTCCTCGTCCGTCATCGCGTCCAGTGAGCGCCCACCGATGTGCTCGTACACGAGCATCACCGCGTCGGGACCGAGCTCCGAGGTGGCGATCAGCTTGGGCGCGTTGGCCCCGGCGGCGATCGCCGCGTACGCGAGGAGTGCCTCCTGCTCCAGCGCCTGACGCAGCGACTGGATGGAGCGGCGCTGGGTGATTCCGCGCAGGGTGAGCCTGCGCCAGGCCCGGTAGAAGAATCCCTGGGCCTGCTGTTCGCGGTCGACGACGGTCACGTCGAGAGGTGGCCCGTCCTCCAGGGTGACGAGATACCGGCGTCCGCGGTCGTTGTGGTCGGGGTTGTCGGGGGCGTCGTCGGCGCGCATCGCCGCGACCGGGCGGAATCCGACGTGGCGCAGGCCGGCCATCAGGTGCTGGCCGGTCGGGCGGACGTTGGGCGAGCCCACCGCGTACACCGTTCCGTACGCCACGGTCCAGCCGATGAGCACGGTGAGGATGATGGAGAGCGGTGTGGTGTAGCCGCCCACCAGCATCGCGAAGGCGTCCAGGAGCAGCACCACCCACAGCACGACCCGCCAGCGTGGTCTTCGCGCCATCCCGACCGCCGTCATATAGGCGATGACGGGAGCGAGGTAGCCGTGCACCGGATCGGTGAGCGCGTCCCCCGGCTGGGGCTGGGTCAGGGCGTCCTGGATGGAGTCGGGGGCCGAGCGGGCCACCCAGAGGTCGGTGGCCAGGGTGACGCCGTGGGCCAGCACGGCGGCGAGCACGCCGTCCGCGATCCGGAGCCCGTCACGTTTGACGAGGCGCTCGATGGCGAAGGCGACCGGCACGAGCAGCACCGCGATGCTGGAGACCAGCCCCGCGATCTTGATCAGCAGGTCGGGGGCCTGGTCCGTCCCCTTGGTGATGTCGTCCTCGAGGCCGGTGGTGGTCCCCTGGGCGAACGCGGCGATGGAGAACACCACGACGATCGCGAGGATCCCGATGAGGAGCCGCATGAGGTCCGCGGGGCGGTGCACCCGGGCGGGCAGCAGCGGTTCGTCCCCGGAGACGCGGTCGGTCAGCTCCTCGTTCGCGGTCGAGAGGGTCGACCCGGCGAGGTCGTCGGGTTCGTGGCCCGGAGCGTCCAGGGAGTCCGGGGAGTCCGGGGAGTCCGGGGAGTCCGGGGAGTCCGGAGCGTCCAGGGAGTCCGGGCGGGACTCGGCATCAGAGGCGTCCGCCGCCTTCGGTGGCTGCACGCCCTGCTCCTTCGTCGCCTCTGATTGGTCTTCGTGTTCTCGTATCACCGGTCACCGCCCGCATGATGGTGGCACGGCCTGCGGACAGAGGGGGGCATCAGGGTGCATCGCACGGGCGCGCGAAGCGCAAGATACGCCCCTTTGCCCGTACGCGCATGCTGTGTCACCGAAGCCGCTCGGCCGGGGACGCACTGTCGGTGGCGTACGGCAGGATGTGCCGGATGAGCGAGAACCGGACGAGCGGAGGCGGCGCCGAGCCGACGACCCCGGCCCTGCCGGAGTACGCGGAGCGGGTCCTGGACGTCGCCGACCTGATCCCGCCCGGCCGCGTCATGACGTACGGGGACGTCGCGGAATGGCTCGGTGAGGGCGGCCCGCGGCAGGTCGGCCGGGTGATGGCGCTGTACGGATCCGCGGTGCCCTGGTGGCGCGTGGTGCGGGCCGACGGGGCCCTGCTTCCCGGCCACGAGCTGCGGGCCCTGGACCACTACCGCGAGGAGAGCACCCCCCTGCGCGAGGCGCCGCGCAGTGCGGAGGGTCACCTTCCGCGCCTCGACATGAAGCGTGCGCGGTGGGACGGCGCCACGGGCACGGCCCAGGGCGGCGGGGGCGAGGAAGCTCACATCTGACAGCTTCGGCCATCCGTCCGTTCGCCGGGTGGCGCCGGGCCCCCAACGGGCGCGCGTCGGGTCCGGGGCGCTCGGCGCGGACCGGACCGGCCGGACACGTGAGAAGGGACGCAACGGACTCGCTGCGTCCTGAGCCGCGGCTGGCGTAGCGTCGTTCACGCGCGGCACGTTCCGCCCTTTCGTCCTCCGCGTGCGGAGCACGCGCACAGCGGGCGTCCGTACAACAGGCATCCACATCCGAAGCACCCGCACACCAGTACACCCACCAGGACCGGCGACCCACGTGAGCTCCTCCTCTTCCACCCGGCACAGTCCGCACCGCCAGGCCAGGCGGGGGACCCCGGGTGCGTACCGACTGGTGCGCACCCCGCCGGGCTCCGTGGGCTCCCCTCTCCTGGACGCAGCGCAGCGCGCCGTGGTTGACCACGACGGAGGGCCGCTCCTGGTCCTCGCGGGACCCGGTACGGGCAAGACCACGACCCTCGTCGAGGCTGTCGCGGCCAAGGTGTCCGCGGGGACCGATCCGGCGCGCATCCTCGTCCTCACCTTCAGCCGCAAGGCCGCGGTGGAGCTCCGCGACCGGATGGCGGCCCGTCTCGGCGCCGCCCGGGGACCGCAGGCCACCACGTTCCACTCCTACTGTTACGCACTGGTCCGCGCCCACCAGGACGCCGATCTGTTCGCCGACCCGCTGCGTCTGCTCTCCGGCCCGGAGCAGGACGTGACCGTCCGTGAGCTGCTCGCGGGCCAGGTCGACCTGGAGCGGCAGGGCCTCGCCCATGTGCGCTGGCCCGACGAACTGCGCGCCTGTCTGACCACGCGTGGCTTCGCCGACGAGGTGCGGGCCGTGCTGGCGCGGAGCCGGGAGCTGGGCCTCGGCCCGGACGCCCTCGCCGCCTTCGCACGGCGCACGGGCCGCCCCGACTGGAGCGCCGCCGCGCAGTTCCTCGCCGAATACCTGGACGTCCTGGACGCGCAGGGGGTCCTGGACTACGCGGAGCTGGTCCACCGGGCCGTGCTCCTCGCGGAACGCCCCGAGGTGTCGGCCCTGCTGGCGCAGCAGTACGACGCGGTGTTCGTCGACGAGTACCAGGACACGGACCCCTCGCAGGTACGGCTGCTGCGCGCGCTGGCCGGGAACCGGGGGCGCCTCCCGGGCGCCGGCGGTGGCCGGACCCTGGTCGCGTTCGGCGACCCGGACCAGTCGATCTACACGTTCCGGGGCGCCGACGTGAACGGCATCCTCGACTTCCCGGACGCCTTCCCGCGCGCCGACGGAGCGCCCGCGCCCGTCGCCGTCCTCACCACGTCGCGCCGCTCCGGGGCCGCACTGCTCGATGCCACCCGGCTGCTCACCCGCCGGATGCCGCTCACCCGGCTGCCCTCCGACAAGGTGCGCGCCCACCGTGAGCTCACCGCGGCCCGGGAGGGCGGCCGGGTCGAGACGTACACCTACCCGACCGCGTCGGCGGAGCTCGACAACATCGCCGACCTGCTGCGACGCGCGCACCTGGAGGACGGTGTGCCGTGGAACGAGATGGCGGTGCTGGTACGCGCCGGAGGCCGCTCGATCCCCTCCGTGCGCCGTGCCCTCACCTCCGCCGGAGTGCCCCTGGAAGTGGACGGCGACGATCTTCCGCTGCGCCACGAACCCGCGGTCGCACCGCTTCTGACAGCGCTCCGTACCGTCGCCACGGCCGCCCTGAACCAGCCCGTGCCCGAGGCTCCGGCGGACGAGGCGCCCGCCGACGACCCGTCCGACGAGACGGAATCCGGCCGAGCCGGGGAGCCGGGGGAGCCCGGGCACGATGCCGTCACGGGGACCGCCGGTCCGCTGACCTGGCTCGACACCGAGACCGCCCTCACCCTCCTCACCTCGCCCCTCGGCTCCATGGACGCCGCCGACCTGCGCCGTCTCGGCCGCGCTCTGCGCGACGAGGAGCGCGCCGGAGGTAACCGCGTACCGCCGCCCTCCGGCGAGCTGCTGGCCCGGGCGCTCGCCGAGCCCGAACGCCTGGTCGCGCACGACCCCGCGTACGCCCGTGGCGCCCAGCGCCTCGGCGCCCTCCTGCGCAAGGCGCGTGAACTCCTCGAAGGCGGCGGCACCGCCGAGGAGGCCCTCTGGGTGCTGTGGGACGGCACCCCGTGGCCCGGCCGGCTCGAACGGTCCGCCCTGCGCGGCGGTTCCGCGGGCCGCAACGCCGACCGGGACCTCGACGCCGTCTGCGCACTCTTCGACACCGCAGCCCGCGCCGAGGAGCGCACCGGCGGGCGCGGCGCACTCAACTTCCTGGAGGAGATCGACGCCCAGGACATCGCCGCGGACACCCTCTCCAGACGTGTGGTGCGCCCCGACGCCGTACGCCTCATGACGGCGCACCGTTCCAAGGGCCTGGAGTGGCGCTTCGTCGTCGTCGCCGGAGTGCAGGAGGGCCTCTGGCCCGACCTGCGCCGCCGTGGATCGCTCCTCGAAGCGGACCGGATCGGCCGCGACGGCCTCGCCGAACCCCTGACCCCGGGAGCGCTCCTCGCCGAGGAACGCAGGCTCTTCTACGTCGCGGCGACCCGTGCCCGGGACCGCCTCGTCGTCACGGCGGTCAAGGCCCCGGCCGACGACGGCGACCAGCCGTCCCGGTTCCTCAGCGAGCTCGGTGCCGAGCCCAAGGACGTCACCGGTCGCCCGCGCCGCCCCCTGGCCGTCGCCGCGCTGGTCGCCGAGCTCCGCGCCACCACCGTCGACCCCGCGGCCTCCGGCACCCTGCGCGAGGCCGCGGCCCACCGGCTCGCCCGCCTGGCCGCGCTGACCGACGAGGAGGGCCAGCCGCTCGTCCCGGCGGCTCACCCGTACCGCTGGTGGGGCCTCGACGAGCCGACCCGCTCCGCCGTCCCGCTGCGCGACCGGGACCACCCCGTCGCCCTGTCCGGCAGCGCACTCGACCAACTGGCCAACACCTGCGCGCTCCAGTGGTTCCTGGGCCGTGAGGTGAAGGCGGACGCCCCGGCGACCGCCGCCCAGGGCTTCGGGAACGTCGTCCACGTACTCGCCGACGAGGTCGCCTCCGGCCGGACCCCCGCCGATCTGGCCGTCCTGATGGAGCGCCTGGACTCCGTGTGGAACGGGCTGGCCTTCGACGCGCCCTGGAAGTCGCAGCAGGAGAAGGACCACGCACGCGCCGCACTCGAACGCTTCCTGCGCTGGCACGTCATGGACCGCACCGGCCGCACCCCCGCCGCCAGCGAGCACGATTTCGACGTGACGCTCGAAGCGGGGGAGTACGCGGTACGCATCCGGGGCTCCATGGACCGCGTCGAACAGGATGCCGACGGCCGGGCCTACGTCGTCGACTTCAAGACCGGGAAGGCGGCACCGACCAGGGACGAGGTGGCCGCCCACCCGCAGCTCGCCGTGTACCAGCTGGCCGTGCGGGAAGGCGCCCTCGACGAGGTCTTCGACGGGCACCGGCCGGAATCCGGCGGCGCCGAACTCGTACAGCTGCGTCAGCCGGCCCCCAAGAAGGAGGGCGGCGACGCCCTTCCCCGGGTGCAGGCCCAGGAACCCCTGTCGGGGGAGTGGGTCTCCGACCTGCTGGCGACGGCGGCGGGACGGGTCCTGGACGAACGGTTCACGCCCTCGACCGGCCAGCACTGCACGCACTGCACCTTCCGCGCCTCGTGCAGCGCGCAGCCCGAGGGCCGCCAGGTCCTGGACTGAGCGGCCAGGGGGTACGGGACCGGGTGGCCGAGGGCGCTCGCCGCACGTTGTCAGTGGGTCCGGTTAGCCTCTCTGGAGTGTCCTCACGTATCAGCGATCCCGAGGAGCTCAAGGAGCTTCTCGGGATTCCGTTCACCCCGGAGCAGACGGCCTGCATCACCGCGCCGCCCGCCCCGCAGGTGATCGTGGCCGGAGCCGGGTCCGGGAAGACCACGGTGATGGCGGCGCGCGTGGTGTGGCTGGTCGGCACCGGCCAGGTGGCGCCCGAGCAGGTCCTGGGGCTCACCTTCACGAACAAGGCGGCGGGCGAGCTCGCCGAGCGGGTCCGCAAGGCCCTGGTGGCCGCCGGGGTCACCGACCCGGACGCCATCGACCCGGACAACCCTCCCGGCGAACCGAGCATCTCGACGTACCACGCGTTCGCAGGCCGCCTGCTCACCGAGCACGGGCTGCGCATCGGCCTCGAACCCACCACGCGCCTCCTCGCCGACGCCACCCGCTACCAGCTCGCGGCCCGGGTGCTGCGCGAGGCGCCCGGTCCCTATCCGGCCCTGACCCGGTCGTTCCCCACGCTGGTCAGCGATCTGCTGGCGCTCGACGCGGAGCTCGCCGAACATCTCGTACGCCCCGAGCAGCTCGCGGAGTACGACACCGAACTGCTGCGCACGCTCGAAACGGCCAAGCTCACCAACGCCGAGCTCCGCAAGCTCCCCGAAGCCGCCGGGGCCCGGCGCGAGCTGCTCGGCCTGACCCTGCGCTACCGGGCGGCCAAACGCAGCCGTGACCTCCTCGACTTCGGGGACCAGATCGCGCTCTCCGCCGAGCTGGCGCTCACCCGGCCCGAGGTCGGCGCCCTCCTGCGCGACGAGTTCCGGGTCGTCCTGCTCGACGAGTACCAGGACACGTCCGTCGCCCAGCGGCTGCTGCTCTCCGCACTGTTCGGCGGCCACCAGGAGGGAGCGGCGGGCCACGCCGTGACCGCCGTGGGCGACCCGTGCCAGGCGATCTACGGCTGGCGGGGCGCCTCCGTGGCGAACCTCGACGACTTCCCCGTCCACTTCCCGCATGCCGACGGCACCCCCGCCACCCGCTACTCGCTCAGCGAGAACCGGCGCAGCGGCGGCCGTCTCCTCCACCTGGCCAACGGCCTCGCCGACCCGCTGCGCGCCATGCACGAAGGCGTCGAGGCACTGCGTCCCGCCCCCGGCGCCGAGCACGACGGCACCGTCCGCTGCGCCCTGCTCCGCACGCACACCGAGGAGATCGCGTGGCTCGCCGACTCGATCGCCCATCTCGTGGCGACGGGGAGGGCGCCCGGCGAGATCGCCGTCCTGTGCCGCACCGCCGGTGACTTCGCCGAGATCCAGGCCGCACTGGTCGACCGCGACATCCCGGTCGAGGTCGTCGGCCTCTCCGGACTGCTGCACCTCCCCGAGGTTGCCGACCTCGTCGCCGTCTGCGAGGTTCTTCAGGACCCCGGGGCCAACGCCTCCCTGGTCCGGCTGCTCACCGGACCGCGCTGGCGGATCGGCCCCCGCGACCTCGCCCTCCTCGGCCGCCGGGCGCGTCTCCTCGTGCACCACGCCTCCCAGGACGACGAGGACGTCGACCCCGACCGCCGGCTCGCCGAAGCCGTCGAGGGCGTCGACCCGGCCGAGGTGATCTCCCTCGCGGACGCGCTCGACACCTTCCTGGAGGCGGGCGGCGCCCAGGACGACGGACTGCCGTTCTCCGCCGAGGCCCGCATCCGCTTCGCCCGGCTCGCCGCCGAACTGCGCGACCTGCGCCGCTCGCTGGCCGACCCGCTCATGGACGTGCTGCACCGCGTCCTCGCCACCACCGGTCTCGAGGTCGAGCTCTCCGCGTCACCGCAGGCCCTGGCCGCACGCCGCCGGGAGACCCTGGGCAACTTCCTGGACATAGCGGCAGGCTTCGCCTCGGTCGACGGTGAGGCCACCCTCCTCGCCTTCCTCGGCTACCTGCGCACGGCCGTGCAGTACGAGAAGGGCCTCGACAACGCGCTGCCGGGCGGCGAGAACACCGTCAAGGTCCTCACCGCGCACAAGTCCAAGGGCCTCGAATGGGATGTCGTCGCGGTGCCCGGGCTGGTCACCGGCCAGTTTCCGAGCAGCCAGACCCGGGACTCCTGGACCTCCCAGTCCAAGGTCCTGCCGCACGCCCTGCGTGGTGACACGGCCACGCTTCCGGTCGTCCACTCCTGGGACGCCAGGGGACTGAAGGCGTTCAAGGAGGAGATGAAGGAGCATCAGCACACCGAGGAGCTCCGCCTCGGGTACGTCACCTTCACGCGCCCGCGCACGCTGCTGCTCGGCTCCGGGCACTGGTGGGGGCCGTCCCAGAAGAAGACGCGCGGCCCGTCCGACTTCCTGGACGCGCTGTACGAGCACTGCGCCGCCGGATACGGGGAGATCGAGGTCTGGGCCGACGAACCGGCCGAGGACGAGGAGAACCCCGCCCTCCAGGAGAAGGACGCCGACCAGGCGTGGCCGCTGCCCCTGGACGCGGAGGCCATGACCCGCCGCCGCGCGGCCAGGGACACGGTGCTGGCCCACCTGGAAGCACTGGCCGCCGTCGGCCCCGTACCGGACGTGTACGACGCCCGGCCGCCGGCCGCTGTGCACGCGGAGCCCGACAGTGCGTACGGCGAGGCGGACGCCCCCTACGACGACCCGTACCCGGACGGGGAGAGCGAGCCGTACGCGGACGAGGCCGTGGACTGGGACACCCTCGCCACCGAACCGCCCACGACCGCACCGGCACCGCCCCCGACCCCGAAGCCGGAACCGGCCCCCCACATCCCCGCGGCCCGCGAGCCCGTGGACCTCACCCCCGAGGACTCCCGCACCCTCGCCTCGTGGGACCGCGATCTCGAAGCCCTCGCCGGAGAGCTGCGCCGTGCCCGCGCCACCGTGCGCGACGTCGTCGTCCCCGCCTCGCTCTCCGCCACGCAACTGCTGCACCTGGCCGAGGACCCCGACGGCTTCGCCCGGGAGCTGGCCCGCCCCATGCCACGGCCGCCCCAGCCGGCCGCCCGCAGGGGCACGCGCTTCCACGCCTGGGTGGAGTCCCGCTACGAGGAACTGCCGCTGCCCATGCTCGGCCCCGACGAGCTCCCCGGCGGCGACGGGAGCGACGCCGAGATCGCCGACGAGCACGACCTCGCGGAGCTCAAGGAGGCATTCGAGCGCACGGAGTACGCCCGCCGTACCCCCTACCGCGTCGAGACGCCCTTCCAGATAAGCCTCGCGGGCCGGGTGATCCGCGGCCGGATCGACGCGGTCTACCGCACAGGTGACACGTACGAGATCGTCGACTGGAAGACCAGCCGCAACCGGACCGCCGATCCGCTCCAGCTCGCCGTCTACCGCCTCGCCTGGGCGGAGCTCCACGGGCTGCCGCTCGACTCGGTCACGGCCACCTTCCTCTACGTGCGCAGCGGAGAGACCGTCCACCCCAGGAACCTGCCGGGCCGTGCCGAGCTGGAACGGATCCTGCTCGACGAGCCTTCTCCGCAGGGCATCAGCGGCCCGCCCGGCACGGTTCCCCCCGTCGCGCAGCCCGGCACGCACGCTCGCGGCGGTGGCCGAAAGCCCAAGTAGCCCTCCTGCGAGGGCTGCCGGCCGCCCTGCGGTCGCACGCACCGGGCGACGCTCCTTCACGGGCAGAGCTCCCTGGGCGAGGCACTAGGCTCAAGGCCATGAGCGACACCCCGGACAGCGCCGTCCGTACGTACGTGGAGACGCACCGCGCGGCCTTTCTCGAAGACCTCGCGGCCTGGCTGCGCATCCCTTCCGTCTCCGCCCAGCCGGAGCACGACGGGGACGTACGGAGCAGTGCGGAGTGGCTGTCGGCCAAGCTCGGGGAGACCGGTTTCCCGGTCACCGAGATCTGGGAGACGCCCGGCGCCCCCGCCGTCTTCGCGGAGTGGCCGAGCGACGACCCGGACGCCCCGACCGTCCTCGTCTACGGCCACCACGACGTGCAGCCGGCGGCCCGCGAGGACGGCTGGCACACCGACCCGTTCGAACCGGTGATCCGCGACGGCAGGATGTACGGACGGGGCGCGGCCGACGACAAGGGCCAGGTGTTCTTCCACACACTCGGCGTCCGGGCCCACCTCGCCGCGACCGGCCGCTCCACCCCGGCCGTCCACCTCAAGCTCCTCATCGAGGGCGAGGAGGAGTCGGGCTCCCCGAACTTCCGCGCCCTGGCCGAACAGCACGCCGCCCGGCTCGCAGCCGACGCCGTGATCGTCTCCGACACCGGCATGTGGGACGAGACGACCCCGACCGTCTGCACCGGCATGCGCGGCCTCGCGGAGTGCGAGATCGAGCTGCACGGCCCCGGCCAGGACATCCACTCGGGCTCGTTCGGCGGCGCGGTGCCCAACCCCGCGACCGCCGTGGCCCGCCTCGTGGCCGCGCTCCACGACGCGGACGGACGCGTCACGGTCCCCGGCTTCTACGACGGTGTGACCGAGCTCACCGACACCGAGCGGGCCCTCTTCGCCGAGCTGCCCTTCGACGAGGACACCTGGCTGCGCACGGCCAAGTCGCAGGCCGCGTCGGGCGAGGCGGGCTACTCCACCCTGGAGCGGATCTGGGCCCGCCCCACCGCCGAGGTCAACGGCATCGGCGGCGGCTACCAGGGCGCCGGCAGCAAGACGATCATTCCGTCCTCCGCACTGGTGAAGCTCAGCTTCCGGCTGGTCGCCGGCCAGCACCCCGACCACATCGAGCGGTCCGTACGGAAGTGGGCCGAGGCGCAGATCCCGCAGGGCATCCGCCACCGCATCACCTTCTCGCCCGCCACCCGGCCGTGTCTGACTCCGCTCGACCACCCCGCCCTCCAGGCGGTGACCCGTGCGATGGGCCGCGCCTTCGGGAAGAAGATCCTCTTCACCCGTGAAGGCGGCTCGGGCCCCGCGGCCGACCTCCAGGACGTGCTCGGCGCGCCCGTTCTCTTCCTGGGCATTTCCGTACCGTCCGACGGCTGGCACGCCCCCGACGAGAAGGTCGAGATCGACCTCCTTTTCAAGGGTGTGGAGACCGCCGCCCATCTGTGGGGCGAGCTGGCCGCGGCACTCCGCTGAGACCACGTGGCACCCGATCCATCCCGGGGGAGTAGGAAGCACCTGTGAGCACCTTCGACAACGCGACCGCAGACCGACCCATCGGTCTCACCGCACCGAGCGGCATCGACCGCGCCGCCCACCACCGCCTCGACGAGGCATGGCTGGCCGCAGCCTGGAGCCACCCGACGACCAGGGTCTTCGTCGTGTCCGGCGGCCAGGTGCTGATCGACGACACGGCCGACGGCGGCACCGAGATCGTGATGACCCAGGCGTTCGAGGCACCGGTCACCGAGACTCACCGCTACTTCCTCGGTACCGACGAGGAAGGCGTCAGCTACTTCGCGCTCCAGAAGGACTCCCTGCCCGGCCGCATGGACCAGTCGGCCCGCCCGGCTGGTCTGCGCGAGGCGGGGCTCCTGCTCGGCGCACGGGACGCCGGACTCATGGTCCATGCGGTGGCCCTGGAGAACTGGCAGCGTCTGCACCGCTTCTGCTCCCGCTGCGGCGAGCGCACCGTCATCGCGGCGGCCGGCCACATCCGCCGCTGCCAGGCGTGCGGCGCCGAGCACTACCCGCGTACCGACCCCGCGGTGATCATGCTGGTCACGGACGACCAGGACCGGGCCCTGCTGGGCCGCCAGGTGCACTGGCCCGAAGGCCGCTTCTCGACGCTCGCGGGCTTCGTCGAGCCGGGGGAGTCGATCGAGCAGTCGGTGGCGCGCGAGGTCTTCGAGGAGGCGGGCATCACGGTCGGCGAGGTCGAGTACATCGCCAGCCAGCCCTGGCCGTTCCCGTCGAGCCTGATGCTCGGCTTCATGGCGCGGGCCACCACGTCGGAGATCAACGTCGACGGCGAGGAGATCGAGGAGGCCCGCTGGTTCTCCCGCGAGGACCTGACGGCCGCCTTCGAGTCGGGCGAGGTCATGCCGCCCTTCGGCATCTCGATCGCCGCCCGGCTCATCGAGCTCTGGTACGGCAAGCCGCTCCCGAGGCCGCGCAGCACGGTCTGACCCACCCGCGCCGACGCACCGGCGCAGCGAAAAGCCCCCGCCTCGGCGGGGGCTTTTCGGCACGGACGCGCAGGCGGGTCAGACGCCGACCTTCTGCTTGACCTGGGCCAGCGAGGGGTTCGTCAGGGTCGAACCGTCGGGGAACAGCACGGTCGGCACCGTCTGGTTTCCGCCATTCGCCTTCTCGACGAACGCCGCGGACTCGGGGTCCTGCTCGATGTTGATCTCGGTGTAGGCGATGCCCTCGCGGTCCATCTGACCCTTGAGGCGACGGCAGTAGCCGCACCATGTGGTGCTGTACATCGTCACAGTGCCCTGCATGTCTCGCGCTCCTCTGTCTCGTCCGTCTCGCTGTAAAGCTGAGATTGTGCGTTCCCGCACGCAAGGGAACGTACGTGACCCCGTCCCCCATTCCCGCCGCACCCCGGGAATCGGTGCCCCGACCGGGATCGGGGCCTGTGGATCACCGAGGTCGGCGAGGGGGCCGGCGGGGATTAGTACGACGGATCGTTCACCCCTGTGGACAACCTCCGCGCGGGCCCCCTGCGACCTGGCAGCATGGCGGGGTGACAGCAGCAACGCATTCCACCCTCTTCCCACAGGTCCCCGAGTCCCCGGACGCCGTGCTGGACGGGCTCGACCCGGAGCAGCGCGAGGTCGCCACCGCTCTGAACGGACCCGTGTGTGTGCTGGCCGGAGCCGGTACGGGCAAGACGCGCGCGATCACTCATCGCATCGCGTACGGGGTGCGTGCGGGGATACTCCAGCCGACGACCGTGCTTGCCGTCACGTTCACCAACCGTGCGGCCGGAGAGATGCGGGGCCGCCTCCGCCAGCTCGGCGCCACCGGCGTACAGGCGCGAACCTTCCACTCCGCGGCGCTGCGCCAGCTCCAGTACTTCTGGCCGAAAGCAGTCGGTGGCGAGCTGCCGCGTCTCGTCGAGCGCAAGGTCCAGCTGGTCGCCGAGGCCGCGGCCCGCTGCGGGATCAGGCTCGACCGCAACGAGTTGCGGGACGCGACGAGCGAGATCGAGTGGGCCAAGGTCACCCAGACGGTGCCCGCCGACTATCCGGCAGCGGTCGCGAAGACCCAGCGGGACGCTCCGCGCGACCCGGCCGAGCTCTCCCAGATCTACTCGATGTACGAGCAGCTCAAGCGCGACCGCTCGGTGATCGACTTCGAGGACGTGCTGCTCCTCACCGTCGGCATCCTCCAGGACCGGCACGACATCGCGGACCACGTCCGCAGCCAGTACCAGCACTTCGTGGTCGACGAGTACCAGGACGTCAGCCCGCTCCAGCAGCGCTTGCTGGACCTCTGGCTCGGCGACCGCGACAACCTGTGCGTTGTCGGGGACGCCAGCCAGACCATCTACTCCTTCACCGGAGCCACCCCCGACCACCTGCTGAACTTCCGTACCCGCCACCCCAACGCGACGATGGTCAAGCTGGTCCGGGACTACCGCTCCACGCCCCAGGTCGTCCACCTCGCCAACGGGCTGCTGAGCCAGGCCCGGGGCCGGGCCGCCGAGCACCGGCTCGAACTGGTCTCGCAGCGCGACAAGGGCCCCGCCCCGGCCTACACGGAGTACGCGGACGAGCCCGCCGAGGCCGAGGGCACCGCACGCCGCATCCGCGATCTGATCGCCGCGGGCGTCCCGGCCGGCGAGATCGCCGTGCTCTACCGGGTCAACTCCCAGTCCGAGGTCTACGAGCAGGCGCTGGCCGACGCGGGCGTGCCCTACCAGCTGCGCGGCGCGGAGCGCTTCTTCGAGCGCGCGGAGGTGAGGGAAGCGGGCATGGCCCTGCGCGGCGCGGCGCGCGCCGGGGGCAACGACTCGCTGCTCGACCAGGCCGAGGGGCTGCCCTCCGAGGTGCGGGCGGTGCTCTCCACGAAGGGCTGGACCAGCCGGCCGCCGGCCGGCTCCGGCGCGGTGCGGGACCGCTGGGAGTCGCTCGCCGCCCTGGTGCGCCTCGCCGAGGACTTCGAACAGGCCAAACCGGGGGCGACCCTCTCCGATCTGGTCGCCGAGCTCGACGAGCGGGCAGCGGCCCAGCACGCCCCCACCGTTCAGGGCGTCACGCTGGCCTCGCTGCACTCGGCGAAGGGCCTGGAGTGGGACGCCGTGTTCCTCGTCGGGCTGACCGAGGGCATGATGCCGATCACCTACGCCAAGACCGACGAACAGGTCGAGGAGGAGCGGCGCCTGCTGTACGTAGGAGTCACCCGCGCCCGCCTCCACCTCACCCTGTCGTGGGCGCTCTCCCGTTCGCCCGGTGGCCGCGGCGGCCGACGGCCCACGCGCTTCCTGAACGGCCTCCGGCCGGGCTCGGCGGCGCTCGGAACCCGTGGTGGCACGGGCGGCGGCGGAGGCATCGACCGTGGGTCCGGTCAGTGGGCGGGGACGGGCGGCAGCGGCCCGGACGCGGCGGCAAAGCGGAAGCGCCGCGGCCCCGTGCGGTGCCGGGTCTGCGGCAGGACTCTCACCGAGGCCGGTGCGATGAAACTGATGCGCTGCGAGGACTGTCCGTCCGACATGGACGAGGCACTGTACGAGCGGCTGCGCGACTGGCGGGCCGTGCAGGCCCAGGAGATCGGCCAGCCCGCCTTCTGCGTCTTCACGGACAAGACCCTGATGGCCATCGCCGAGGCGGTGCCGGCCAGCGAGGGCGAGCTGGTGACCATCGCCGGTGTCGGTAACCGGAAGCTGACCCGGTTCGGCGCCGACGTGCTGGCCATCTGCGCAGGTGAGGCAGTGGGTGAGGAGGCCGGGGACGGCGAGGACGAGGTGTGAGAAAAACTCGTCGAAAAAATAGTTTGCGCCTGCCCCAGTCATCACCATAGGTTCTTAACCACGGGAACAGCGACTTCTCTGAAGCCCTGATTCCGTGCTGTACTTATCCGAATACGCAGGACCGGTCCCGGCCGGTCCCCCTAGACGCCGAGAGGAGGCGATTCCTGTGATCAGCATCATCAGCACCAGCAAAATGACCGATCTCTCGGTCGTCTCCGCGTACTCGCTCGGCCTCGCCTGCTCTTCGGAATCCGTGCTTCGTGGCACCGGTCTGTCCGGCATTTCCGCCGCTCGCCCGCTGTCTCCGGCCGCTCTCCTGCCCGTGATGCGGGAGCGCAATGAGCGACCGATCGAGGCACCGGCAGCAGCAGTAGCGAAGGGACAGGCCCCGGCCTATGCCTTTGCGGCCGTCGGTGCCGGAGCCAAGAAGCAGACGACGCAGCACCACACGATGTGGGCCTTCCGTGGGCCTGAACCCTGGAGCGATCCAGCCTGATCGAGAATCAGGCCGGCGCCTTCAGGGCCGCGGAACCCCACTCGGGATCCGCGGCCCTTTTGTTTTGTCCGAACGGGATGAGACGTGACGAAGGAGCCTCGGGACAAGCAGCACCTGGTACCAGCCGCCAACCGGCCAACAGGCCGGCACGACCAGACGAGGACACCACCACCGTGCAACTCGACACGCACGCCCCGTCCGTACCGCCTTCCGACACGATCTCCCCGCCCGGCCTCACGGAGGACTCCACCTTGATCCCGCTCACCGCGCTCACCGCGCTCGACGACGCCATCGAGAACCTCGGTGTGCCCGTCCCCTGCCGTTCGTACGACCCCGAGGTCTTCTTCGCCGAGTCGCCGGCCGATGTCGAGTACGCCAAGTCCCTCTGCCGGACCTGCCCGCTCGTCGAGGCGTGTCTCGCCGGTGCCAAGGAGCGGCGCGAGCCGTGGGGCGTCTGGGGCGGCGAGCTCTTCGTCCAGGGCGTCGTCGTCGCCCGCAAGCGTCCGCGTGGCCGTCCGCGCAAGAACCCGGTCGCGGCGTGACCGCCGGCCTGGGGGTTCCCGCCCCCGCACGACTGAAGCGCATCGGAACGATCGACCGTCCCCACACCCATGACCCCCGAAATCAGGCACCAATGACCACCCCCACGAGCGAGCCCATCGGCTCCGCAACCCCGAACGTCACGATCATCGGCGCGAACGACTCGCGTCAGAACAGGACCCGCGAGATGCAACTCATTCCAGAAGCCCTGGCACGTGCGCATATGAACGACCGCCTGAGGGAGGCCGAGGCGGACCGACAGGCCGTGCGCCTGGTCGCCGCCCGGCGGATGCACCGCCGTGCGGAGCGCGCCTCGATGCGTGCCCGCCGCGCGCTGGCCATGGCGGTCATGCACTAAGGACTCCGCAGAGGAGACCCCGGGGCCCCGCCCCGAAAGAACACCGCTGCCCGGGCAACCGCTCTGCCCGGCGAGCAGCCACCCCCTCCGCGGGGCCGGTCCGAACAGGCCGGCCCCGCGGTGCGTTGTGCCGCGCCGCACAGCGCCCACGGCGTTATCGTCACCAGGTGGACGAGGAGACTCAGCCCGTACAGCCGGGTGCCGAGCATGTGGTGTGCGCCCGGTGCGGCACCGCTGCCCCCGACGGCACCGCACCGCCGACCTGGAGCTGTTCCGTGGAGAACGGCAGCCGGCACTACCTGTGCGACGACTGCGCCCGCGCCCACATCAGGGCCATCGAGAGCCGCCTCGACTCCACCTGGTGGTGACCACGGTGCGCCTCCTTCGAAGGCGCACCGTCTCCGGCCCCGCTCCCAGCCCTACGCCTCGACGGCCGCGCTCTTCTGCTCGACAGCCTGCTCGTCCTCTTCCCACTCGTCCTCGTTCTCGGCCACGGCCTCGGCCACGAAGCCCGGGAGCCATGATTCGAGTTCGTCCCGGAGACGCACGGTCGCACCCAGCTGGCACAGCACCCCGATCGTGCTCAGCGTCACGCGGTGTATCAGCAGATAGGACGGCGGAAGGTTCAACTGCTTGCCCAGCTGATGGGCGGGGGAGCGAGGATCGGCGATCCGGGCCGCCTGGGCGCGCAGCCAGCCACGGGTGAAGGTGAACTCGTCCACCTGCGCCGGCTCGATGATCGGCAGGAGGTAGTCGAGCACCGCGTCCGGCGCGAGCTCGATCGACTCCCTGACGAAGCCCGCTCCGCGCAGCAGCTCGTACACCGCTTCGGCGTCGCCCTCCAGCGTCATCCGCAGCGAGTCGCCGATGGTCTGAGGCAGCCCGCCCGGCAGCCGGTCCACCGTGCCGAAGTCCAGCACTCCGAGCCGCCACTGCTCGGGGTCGCCGTCCAGGCCGTCCCCCTCCGGGCCGTCCTCGCCATCGCTTTCGGCGGCGGGCAGCAGCCGGAAGTTGCCCGGGTGCGGATCGGCGTGCAGCAGACCCGTACGCGCCGGACCCGAGAAGAGGAAGCGCGCCAGCAACTGGCCGGCCCGGTCCCGCTGCTCCACCGTGCCCTCGGCGATCACGTCGGCCAGCGGAATGCCGTCGATCCACTCCGACACCAGGACCTGTTCGGACTGGTGCACCACACCCGGGACGACCACATCCGGATCGTCCTCGAACTCCGCCGCGTGCTGCCGCTGGGACTCCGCCTCCAGGCCGTAGTCCAGTTCCTCCGCCACCCGCTCGCGCAGTTCCTTGATGAGCGGCTTGACGTCCATCCCCGGGACCAGCGGGCCGAACAGCCGGGCGAAACGGCTCAACTGGGTCAGATCCGAGAGCAGCGCCTCGCCCGCGCCCGGGTACTGCACCTTCACCGCGACGTCACGTCCGTCGTGCCACACGGCGCGGTGGACCTGCCCGATCGACGCGGCGGCGGACGGCTTGTCCTCGAACGAGAGGAAAAGATCCCGCCAGTCCTCGCCGAGCCGCTCCTCCAATACCGCGTGCACGGTGCGCGCGGGCATGGGCGGCGCCGCTTCCTGCAGCTTGGTGAGCGCAGCCCGGTAGGGGCCCGCGACCTCCTCGGGCAGGGCCGACTCGAAGACGGACAACGCCTGTCCGAGCTTCATCGCACCACCCTTCAACTCGCCGAGGACGCGGAAGAGTTGATCGGCAGTGCGCTGCTGCACCTCGCGGGCGACCAGCTCGGCGGACTTCCCGCCGATCCGCTTGCCCAGGCCCCACGTTGCACGGCCGGCGAAGCCGAGCGGCAGCGCGGCCAGCTTGGCGGTACGGGTGACCGCCTTCCGGGGAAGATCAGACATGTGCCCCTCCAGTTCCCAGACCGTGCCGCGTGGGTCGTCGGCGTTGCCGTCGACAGCGGTCACCCGGCCATTGTGTCGTGTACGGCACCCGCCTCGGAGGTGAGCTCCCCCTCAGTGTGCCCAGCCGCGCCGCAGGAGCAGTCGCGGTGGGGGCCCAACTGCTCCGACCGCCAGTCCAGCAGCGGCATCGCGGCCTCCCAGCGGGCACCCGTACTGGCGGGCAACTCTCCGTCGAGGAAGGACAGCGCGTGCGCCGCCGCGAGCCCCGCCACCGCCGTCGCCAGGCCCACTTCGCAGGCCGGAACGGTGCTGCGCCGACCGGAGCGCCACTGCGCCAGCATCCGTGGCCATTGCTGGTCACGATCGGCGCGGTGCAGCGCCAGGCAGCCCGCGCACCCCGTACCGCCCGGCAGCACCAGCGGGCCGACCACACCTGTGGCCTCGATCACACCCGCGTAGAGATGGGGACTTCCCGAAGCGATCCACGGGGCGGCGGTGGCGGGATCGGGGGCGTACGCCGAGAGGCCGTCCCGCGGGGCGACCACGATCAGGGACAGGCCCGGTTCGCCGCCTGCCGGCGCCCCGGTCGTCTCCGCGGCCCGCGGGGTCCCGCCCACGGCGGACCGGCGTACGAGTTGACGGGCCGCCGAGTCCCTCCGCTCTCCGACCGCGGATGCCGGAAGCCCTCCGGGGGCGACGTCCCAGGGCTCGGCGCGCCCCCCGTCCAGCACCTCGACCCGGCCCACCCCCGCCCCGGAGAGCACCGACGCGATCACGGCGCCCACCCGCCCCGCACCCCGCACCTGGACGTGCATGGCGCGCCGGGCCGCGAGCCGCCGTAGCGCGCTGCCCGGTTCCGGATGCACGACGGAGAGTGACGCGAGATCAGGGCGCTGCCGCTCCAGGGTGTCCGCCCGGGCGCGTAACGCATCGGCCTCCGGGCCGCCTCCCCGAGGATCGTCGAGCAGCCCCGCCTCCGTCAGGCGCGCTACCAGCACGTCCACATGACGGTCCGAAAGGTCCAGCGACCGGGCTTCCTCGTGAAGGAGTTGCAGCCCCCGCGTGCCGTCGAGCAGTTCCAGAAAGCTCCCGGTGGCAATATCCACGGGACCGAGCGTCACCGCGTGGGCAGGGGTCACTCCGAATTGGACGGTGTTACGTTCGCGCCATGCGCGGCGCAGTGCGGGCTTGAGCATCGGATGCATGACTACTTCTCCCCGTTCGCTGTGAAGATCCTTTGCCAGAATGCGGTGGCGGCGCGAAGTCTGCGGAAAGTTCTCCACAGGCGGGGGGTATTAGTCGTTCAAATGGTGCATGCCGTGGACCGGATCGCCGTCTCCGGTTCCGGAGTCGGGACTTCCGCCACTGACAGCGGGTAACGTCGTGGCGTGCCCGCCGAACCGTCACCCGGCTTGGCCGGGGAGATCCCCGCGCGCAGCGCCGGAAGCAGTCAGCGCAGCGCGGCTGCCCGCCCGCCCCGCGCTTCCGCGACGAGCGCGGTCGAGGTCCGCAGGAGTGCCCGGCGTAACAGAACGGTCTCCGCGTACCGCGAGGGCGACCGCACCATCGTGCTGATCCCCGCCCGGATGTCGGAGGCGGAGGAGCAGCGCTGGGTGAGCGTGATGCTCGACAAACTCGCCGCCCAGGAGAGCAAGCGGGTCATCGGCGACAGCGAGCTGGCCGAGCGCGCCGAGCGCCTGTCCGCCCAGTACTTCGCGGGCCGTGCCCGGCCCGCGTCCGTGCGGTGGGTGACCAACCAGAACACGCGATGGGGCTCCTGCACTCCGGCCGAGGGATCCATCCGGCTTTCGCACCGGCTGCAGGGGATGCCGGAGTACGTCGTCGACTACGTGCTCGTCCACGAGCTGGCCCATCTGCTCGTCCCCGGTCACGGTCCGCGATTCTGGCGGCTGCTGGAGGCGTATCCCCGCACCGAGCGGGCCCGGGGCTATCTCGAGGGCGTCGTGGCGGCCGACCGGCTTCCGCACCTGCCCGCCGCACGTGAGGAGTGACGTTCGGTGATTCTGTACCGGGTGTGTACCGACTTGGCTCGTTGTCGCCGTTTGCGGTTAGCCTGACGCGACGCATTCACATTCGGGATGGGGGACGGTCGTTACGCATGGCCAGGGAATTCCAACGCGGCCACAAGGCCAAGATCAGTGACCTCACGCCCGGGACGGATCTGTACGTAGGTGTGCAGATCGCGGGCCCCGGACTGACCTTCGACATCAGCTGCTTCGGCCTCGATGCCAATGAGCAGCTCTCGGACGACCGGTATTTCATCTTCTTCAACCAGCCGAAGTCGCCCGAGGAGTCCATTCAGCTGCTCGGCGCACAGTCCGGTGACACCGAGTCGTTCCGCGTCACGCTCGACCGCATTCCGGCGAACATCCACAAGCTGTCGTTCACCGCGACTCTCGACGGTGCGGGACAGATGTCGCAAGTCGGACCCGGATACATCCGGATCGTGGCAGGCGGCGAAGAGGTGGTGAAGTACGCCTTCACCGGCTCGGAGTTCACCACCGAGCGCGCCGTGATGCTGGGCGACTTCTACCTCAAGGACGTCTGGCGCTTCGCCGCCGTCGGCCAGGGTTTCGACGGTGGCCTGGACGCGCTGCTGAAGAACTTCGGCGGCGAGGTCGCGGAGGAAGCCCCGGCCGCCCCGCCGGCAGCCGCCCCGTCGTTCGCCCCGCCCGCCCAGGCGACCGCGCCCCCCGCCTTCGGAGCCCCGGCTCCGCAGGCCCCGCAGCCCGCACCCGCCTTCGGAGCCCCTGCCGCCCCGGCCCCCGCGCCGCAGCAGCCGATGCATTCCGCGCCGACCATGGCGGCGCCCATGGCACCGCCGGCTCCGTCCCCGTACGGACAGCCGCAGCAGCCGCAGTTCGGACAGGTGCCCGGGCAGGCCGCACCACCCGCCGCTCCGTACGGGCAGCAGCCTCCGGCCGCGTTCGGCCAGCCGGCTCCCGCCCCTTACGGGCAGCAGCCTCCCGGCATGCCGCAGGGCGTGCCCCAGGGTGTCCCGCAGGGCGGTGCCGGTCTTCAGGCGGCTCTCCAGCTCTACAAGGAGACGCCGACCGGCCAGCGCTGGACCCCGCAGAACCAGCAGCTCATGCGGGTCGACCTGACCATGGGTGGCAACCCCGTGCTGGCCCGTCAGGGCAGCATGGTGATGTACCAGGGCAAGGTCGACTTCGGCTACAAGAGCGCGGGTTTCGCGGGTCGTGTGGTCGGAAACGCCACCGGTCAGGAAATGCAGCTGATGCGCTGTACGGGCCGGGGCCAGGTCTTCCTCGCCGAGGAGGGCTCGCACCTGCATCCCATCGAGCTGCAGGGCGACGGCATCTGTGTCTCCGCCGAGAGCGTTCTCGCCTTCGACGAGTCGCTCCAGTACGAGGTCCGCAGGATCGAGGGCCACGGCATCCCCGGCGGCGCCCTGTTCACCATGCAGTTCCAGGGCACCGGCACCGTGGTCGTGAAGACCCATGGTGTTCCCGTCGTCCTGCCGGTCACCCCGACCACGTTCGCCGACTGCAACGCCGTCGTGGCCTGGTCCTCTGCGTCCCAGGTGATCCTCTCCAGCCAGGTCAGGCTGCGCCGCAACGCGTATCCGGGACACAGCGGAGAGACCGTGAACCTCCAGTTCCGGGGAGCCCCCGGAAACTTCATCGTCGTCCAGCCCTACGAGGTGTGAGGGAGCCCGTCATGAACCAGCAACTCGCGGGCTTCGCCCCGACCCCCGTAACGGCCCGGATGGAGAATCACGGCCGCACGATGCTCAAGGTCGCCATGGCCTCGGGCCAGGACCTGTACGCACGCACCGGCTCGATGGTGGCGTACGAGGGCTTCATCCAGTACGAACCCAATCCGCCCGCAGTCCGGCAGGCCGCCTCCCAGTGGGTCACCGGCGAGGGCGCACCCATCATGAAGTGCGCGGGCGACGGGCTTCTCTACCTGGCCGACTACGGCGCCGATGTGGTCGTCATCAACCTCAACAACGACTCCCTCTCGGTCAACGGCACCAACCTTCTCGCCTTCGACGCCCACCTCACCTGGGGTGTCGAGCGGGTCAAGGGGCTTGCCAAGTTCGCCGGCCAGGGCCTGTGGAACGTAGGAATCCAGGGCACCGGGTGGGTCGCCATCACCTCCCGCGGCACGCCGATCGTCGTCGACTGCGGCCGGGGCGAGGACGAGACGTACGTCGACCCGGACGCGCTGGTCGCGTGGTCCCCGAACCTGAAGGTGAAGGGCAAGCGCAGCTTCAAGGCGTCCTCGCTCATCGGGCGGGGCAGCGGTGAGGCGTACCAGATGGCCTTCTCGGGACAGGGCATCGTCGTCGTCCAGCCGAGCGAGGACAGTACCGACCGCCTGCGGATCCGGAACTGAGGGGGAGGAGAAAACACCATGCAGAGTCCGCTTTTCGCTCACACCGAGCAGCAGTCCCAGGACCGGTACACCATCCAGAACCCGCAGCTCCTGCGGGTCTCGCTGACCGGTCACGACGACATCCTCGCCCGCAAGGGGGCCATGGTCGCGTACCAGGGCCTGATGGAGTTCGACGGCGAGTACCGCTCCCAGGGGCAGCGGCGCGCCCGTGCGAACACGGGTGAGGGTCTCGACCTGATGCGCTGCACGGGGCAGGGCACCGTCTACCTGGCCAACCTCGCCCAGTACATCCACGTCGTGGACGTCGACCACGAGGGAATGACGGTGGACAGCGCCTATGTCCTCGCCCTCGACTCCACGCTGCACACCGAGGTCATCGCGGTGGACAGCCAGTACGGCATCTCCGGCACCGGGAAGTACCAGCTCAACATCTCCGGCTCCGGCAAGGTCGCGCTGATGACCTCCGGCCAGCCTCTGATGATGCAGGTGACGCCGGACAAGTACGTGAACGTCGACGCCGACGCGATCGTGGCCTGGTCCAGCTCGCTGCGGGTGCAGATGCAGGCGCAGACGCACTCCTCAGGAGTCCGGCGGCGACGCGGCAACACCGGCGAGGGCTGGGAGCTCAGCTTCCTCGGGCAGGGCTTCGCCCTCGTCCAGCCGAGCGAGGTCATGCCCCCGCAGCATGCCGGGATCGGACAGGGCGTCGGTGCCCAGTTCGGAGTCGGCCAGCAGGGCTCGCACGCTCAGAACCAGAACAACGCCTGGAACTGATCATCGGGCAGCGGTATCGCGTAAGGGGCGGTCTCTCAGGAGACCGCCCCTTACGCGATAGCGGGGTCGTGCCGCCTTACGGCCGGTGGCGCTCTTCCAGCGCCGCCAGGGTGCCCTCCAGCAGCCGTACGACCGAGGTGTCGGCCACGGCCGCGACCTCCTCGTAGGCGTACCACCGCAGGTCCAGCGACTCGTCGCTGATCTGCTCGGTGGCGCCGGCCGGGGCGAGTGCCGCGTACTGCACGTCCAGGTGCCAGTTGCAGGGCGCCGGAATCGGGTGCCGGTCCAGCCGCACCGGCCCGCCGGGCAGCAGCGTCAGGCCCTCTATCCCGGATTCCTCCGTCGCCTCACGCAGCGCGGCGGCGGCCAGGGAGGCGTCCTGAGGCTCGCAGTGCCCGCCCATCTGGAGCCACATCTGCAGCTTCCTGTGCAGGGTCAGCAGGACCCGGCCGCGCTCGGCGTCGATCACCAGAGCGCTGGCGGTCAGATGACCGGCCTCGCACGCCTTCCACATGCCGTCCGGATGCTGTGCGAGGTGGTCGAGGTAGACCTGACGCAGGTCGTCCTGCGCGGTGTCGTCGCCTGATGTGCAGCTCTTCAGTACGAGGACGGCGTCGTCGTGCAGGCTCACTGGTCGGTGTCGTCCTTGCTGTCCTTGCCGTCCTTGTCCTCGGAACCCGGCTCGTCGGCGCCGTCCGCGGCGGAGGCGGGCTTCTGCGGTCCCTTGGCGGCCTCACCGAGCATCTTGTCCAGCTCGGAGAAGTCCATCTGCTCGTGATGGACGAAGCCGTCCGGGTCGTCCAGGTCATGGGCCGTCGGCAGCATGTCCGGGTGCTCCCACAACGCGTCACGGCCGTCGACACCCCGTGCGTCCGTGAGCGAGGCCCACAGCCGCGAGGCGTCCCGCAGCCGTCGCGGACGCAGCTGGAGTCCGATCAGCGTGGCGAAGGTCTGCTCGGCGGGGCCACCGGACGCACGGCGCCTGCGCAGGGTCTCGCGCAGGGCGTCCGCCGAGGTCAGACGGGTCTTGGCGGCCTCGTGGACCACCGCGTCCACCCAGCCCTCGACCAGCGCGAGCGCCGTCTCCAGGCGGGCCAGCGACGCCTTCTGCTCCGGCGTGTCCTCCGGCTGGAACATTCCCTGCTGGAGGGCGTCCTGCAGCTGCTCGGGATGCGTCGGGTCGAACTGGCCGACGACGTCCTCCAGCTTGCTGGTGTCGACCTTGATGCCGCGCGCGTACGCCTCGACCGCACCGAAGAGGTGGGAGCGCAGCCACGGCACATGGGCGAAGAGCCGCTGGTGGGCCGCCTCGCGCAGGGCGAGGTAGAGCCGCACCTCGTCCTGGGCGACGCCCAGGTCCTTGCCGAACTGCTCGACGTTCAACGGAAGGAGCGCGGCCTTGCCGGCCGGGCCCAGCGGCAGCCCGATGTCCGTGGAACCGACCACTTCACCGGCGAGCACGCCCACGGCCTGCCCGATTTGCTGCCCGAACATGGCGCCGCCCATGGACCGCATCATGCCGATCAGCGGGCCGGCCATGGCCTGCATCTCCTCCGGCAGGACGTCGCCCATGGCCAGGCCGACACGCTCGGCCACCGGGTCGACCAGCTGCTGCCAGGCGGGGAGGGACGCCTCGACCCACTCCGCGCGGCTCCACGCCACCGTCGAGACCGAACCCGACGGAAGCGAGGTCACGCCGTCCAGCCAGAGGTCGGCCAGCCGCAGCGCCTCGTCGACCGCCGTCCGCTCCGCGGGACCCACGCTCGCGTCCTTGGTGCCGTCCGGAGTGCCCTGCGACACCGTCTGGCGGGCGATCTGCTTGGCCATGTCCCAGTTCACGGGACCGCCCTCGTAGCTGAGCATCTGGCCGAGCTGCTGGAAGGCCGCACCCAGGTCGTTCGGGTTCATCGAACCGAACATGGCTGCGAACGGATTGTCACCGCCCGCGCCGGGGCCGAAGCCGAACGGGTTGCCCGGGCCGCCGGGACCCTGGCCACCTCCGGTGGGGTCCTTCTTCTTGCCTTCGTCGCCGTCTTCCGGCTCCTCCGGCGGAAGGCCGAATCCGAATGGGGTGTCACTCACGGGTTTCCTCGGCTCGTAGGGCCGCCGGCTCGAACCGACGGCGACTGCCCGACATCACCATCCAGCGTAGACACCAAGCCCGCTTAGGGCCTCAGTGCTCCGCCGGCTCCCGGCCTGCGGCAGGATGGACGCCACCTGGTACGTACGCGTCATTCGGGTACGTACTGAAGACAACCGCTGGAGACGCCCGGTGAGTTCCCCAGATCCGCAGGTTCGCGCAGCGCGAAACCTGGCCGACCCATCGTCCGAGAGCAAGCCCGAAAAGAACCGCTCCAAGAGCCGGGGCCCCGTCGTCGCGGTCACCGGAGCCGCGAGCGGCGTCGGTGAACTCCTCACCGCCCATCTCGTCGCATCCGACGAGATCAAGCAGGTCATCGCCATCGACGAACGCCGGGGAGACGTCTCCGAGGCGACCTGGCACATCCTGGACGTACGTGACCCCGCCATCGCGGAGAAGCTGCGCGGCGCGGACGTCGTGGTGCATCTGGCGCTCGATCTCGACCTGGAGACCGACCCCGCCGCCCGGACCGCGTACAACGTGCGCGGTACGCAGACGGTGCTCACGGCCGCCGCGGCGGTGGGCGTGCACCGGGTGGTGCTGTGCACCTCGGCGATGGTCTACGGGGCCCTGCCGGACAACGACATCCCGCTCTCCGAGGACGCCGAACTGCGCGCCACGGCCGAGGCCACCGGCGTCGGGGACCTGCTGGAGATCGAACGGCTCGGCAGACGGGCCCCGCGCGCCCACCCCGGACTCAACGTCACCGTCGTGCGACCCACCGTCCTGGTCGGCGGTACGGACACGGCGCTGACCCGCTACTTCGAGTCGCCGCGGCTCCTGGTCGTCGCGGGATCACGTCCCACCTGGCAGTTCTGCCACGTGGACGACCTGGTCACGGCCCTGGAGTACGCCGCGCTGGAGAAGATCGACGGAGAGTTCGCGGTCGGCTGCGACGGGTGGCTGGAGCAGCAGGAGGTGGAGGAGCTCAGCGGCGTGCGTCGCATGGAGCTCCCCTCCGCCGTCGCCCTCGGCGCGGCGGCACGGCTCCACCGGATCGGCCTCACCCCCTCCCCGGCGGGCGACCTCGCGTACACGATGCACCCCTGGGTGGTCAGCGTGAGCCGGCTGCACGATGCGGGATGGCGGCCCAAGTGGACCAACGAGGAGGTCCTCGGAGCGCTCCTGGAGGAGGTCGAGGGCCGTCACACCCTCGCCGGGCGCCGGCTCGGCCGCAAGGACGCCACAGCGGCCGGTGCGGCCGGTGCGACCGTCGCCCTGCTGGGTACCGCCGCCCTCGTGCGGCGCGCCCGCAAGGCACGCCGCCGGATCTAGGCCCTGTCCCAGGGCCTCTCGTCTGGGCCCTTCGTTCGGGTCACGCGGGGCTGATCCGAACGAAAGACCCGAGTCGGCGGGGCCTGCGCCGGGCCGGTGCGGGCGGCTGTAGGAGGCTCCAAGGCGGCCGGCGGCCCGCCGGTCGAAAACGCTATTCCGCGATGTCAGTGCGGTGCGGCACCATGGACCCCATGGCACGCACCCATGACCACCCCGGCGAGCAGGCGGCTCTCGACCCCATCCGGCTGCTGGAGATCCGCGACACGCCACTCTCGGTGGACGAGATCTTCAGAGCCGTGGGGGACGACGCGGCCGGCGGCATCGCGCTCTTCGTCGGCACGGTGCGCAACCACGACGAAGGGCAGGACGTCGGCGCACTCGGCTACTCCTGCCACCCCTCCGCGCAGGACGAGATGCGGAAGGTGGCCGAGAAGGTCGTCGCCGAGTTCCCGGTCCGCGCACTGGCGGCCGTCCACCGTGTGGGTGAACTGGAGGTGGGCGATCTGGCGGTGGTCGTCGCCGTCTCCTGCGCCCACCGGGGAGAGGCGTTCGACGCCTGCCGGAAGCTGATCGACGACCTCAAGCACGAGGTTCCGATCTGGAAGCACCAGCGCTTCTCGGACGGCACGGAGGAGTGGGTGGGAGCCTGCTGACCGCAAACCGCGCCGGGGAGGATCAGCCCCGATTTGCGTAACCGCCCCCCTGCCATGAGCGTTGGCCTTCCGGATCGTTAATCTGCTGATCGGTCACTTGCGGTCACTCATGGGGTAGGGAGGTCGTAATGGCGGCACTTGCTTGGTTGCTGATTCCACTTTTCGCTGCTGTTGGTGCTGCGATATGGGGAAGCTGGGCCGCGCGTAACCGCACGACCGGCGACGTCTCCGAACTCGCCGGCTACGCCAGGTTCCGTGACGCGATGGAGAAATCGCACTCCGGATCCGATGCCGTATGACCCCGCATCCCGCCGCGTGACGCATCCCGCGGCCCTGCCGTCCTCCTCGTACGGACCGGCCCCGGCGGTGCACTGACAGGCCGTTCCCGTACTGTCGTTCCATGCCACGCCGCACCGCGACGATGCTCGCTTCCACCCTCATCCTCATCGCGCTGCTCTGCGCAGGCGTGCTGATTCCCGTGCGGTATTCCGAGATGTCGCCGGGGCCTACCGTGAACACGCTGGGCGAAGCCCGTGGCGAGCCCGTCCTGCAGATCAGTGGCCGCAAGACCTACCCCACGACGGGGCATCTCAACATGACGACGGTCCGCGTCACGGGCGCGGACTACGAGATGAACATCGTCGAGGCGGTCTACGGCTGGCTGGCCCACGACAGCGTGGTCGTGCCGCACGACACCCTCTACCCGGACGGGAAGACGGAAGAGGAGTCGACGCAGGAGAACGCCGAGGAGTTCAGCCAGTCCCAGGAGAGCGCGAAGGTCGCCGCTCTGAAGGAGATGGACATCCCCGTCTCGTCCCGCGTCGTGGTGTCCACCGTCATCAAGGGCAGCCCCGCGCAGGGACAGCTGCACGCCGGTGACGTGATCAAGGCGGTGGACGGCGTGGCCGTCAAGCAGCCCGAGGACGTCGCCAAGCTGGTCACCAAGCACAAGCCCGGCGAGGACGTCACCTTCACGATCGTCCCGGCCAAGGAAGCGGCTGCCGCCGAGAAGGCGGGCAGGCAGCCCCGCTCGACCGAGAAGATCGTCATCACCACGGAGAAGGCTCCGAAGGAGAACCGGGCGATCGTCGGCATCCAGGCCGGGACGGATCACACGTTCCCGTTCGAGATCGACATCAAGCTCGCCGACGTGGGCGGCCCCAGTGCCGGCCTGATGTTCTCCCTGGGCATCATCGACAAGCTGACCCCGGGGAACCTGACGGGCGGGAAGTTCATCGCGGGCACCGGCACGATCGACGACGACGGCAAGGTCGGCCCGATCGGCGGCATCAACATGAAGCTGGTCGGCGCCCGCGACGCGGGAGCCCGGTACTTCCTGACCCCCGACGACAACTGCGCCGCAGCCGCGTCCGACATCCCGAGCGGTCTCACGCTGGTGCGGGTGAAGAACCTCGACGACGCGAAGAAGTCGCTGGACAAGATCCGCGCGGGGAAGACAGCCGGTCTGCCGAGCTGCTCGGCGAGCTGACGGCCGGTCCCGCGGGGCCGGTCCCACCGGGCCGGGAGCACCGGGACCGGGGGACCGGGAACGCGAGGGTCAGGACTCGAAGGTCGCGGCGAGCGCCTCGGCCAGCCCGGGAACGAGCCCCGCACCGGTCAGCACCTCGGTGGGGGAGTCCTTCTCCCGCAGCCGCACGGCCGAGTCGCGCGAGCCGTCGCGCAGCACCGCCACCGTCATCCGGACCTCCTGGCGGTCCGGGTGCTTGGCGACCCACTTGGTCAGCTGAGCGTCACTCATCCCCTCGGGCACGGACGCCTCGGCGGACGGCGGCAGCATCAGCCGCTCCACGGTCATCGCACACCCGACCACGGCGTCCGGCCAGGCGATGGTGGCGAGGAACTCGTCCAGCGCCGTGCCGGCGGGGAGCTCGTCCTGCTCGATCGGTGTGAGGGACGCGGTCGTGGAAGCGGCGTCGTCCAGGCCGAGCTGGGCGGCGAGCCCGGGCTCCTGGACGCGCAGCCGGGCGGTGTCGACCAGGGCGAAGAGCCGGGCCGGCTGGTCCCAGCCGAGGTTGGCGGCATAGGCGTCGATTTCGAGTACGGCGACAGTCAGGGGGCTCGCGGCCATCGGAGGGCCGGAGGGGGAAACGTTGGGCATGGTCAATATCCTGCCTCCTTCCGCCCCGGTAACGGGAACTAGGTAAAGCCTCAGTAAGTTGCATAGGTGGGCTCTACGATCGCTGGGCCTGCTCCACACGACCGCGAACTTCGAGGTGCGCACGTTGGCTTTCCAGATGCCGGACCGCGGCGGAGGCCCGACCGGGCCACGGATCAGAGTCGGCCGCCCGTCCCGGCGCGTCCGTACCCTGCTCATGACTTTGGGTGTCCTGGCGGTGCTCGCCATGGCCTTCGTCATGTTCGCGGGGTTCTGGACGGACTGGCTCTGGTACAGGTCGGTCGAGTATTCGTCCGTCTTCACCACCACCCTGTGGACCAAGATCGGACTGTTCCTCGTCTTCGGACTGCTGATGGCGGTCGCCGTCGGCGTGAACATCTGGCTCGCGCACCGGCTCAGGCCGCCGCTGAGCGCGATGTCGCTGGAACAGCAGAGCCTGGACCGCTACCGGATGAGCGTCGCCCCGTACAAGAAGTGGGTGCTGCTCGCGATCACCGCGCTCGTCGGGCTGATCGCCGGGGCGTCCGCCTCGGGCCAGTGGCGCACCTGGCTGATGTACGTCAACGGTGTGCCCTTCGGCCAGAAGGACCCCCAGTTCAAGCTGGACGTGTCCTTCTACGCCTTTGACCTTCCGTGGTACCGCTTCATGCTCGGCTTCGGTTTCGCGGCGGCCGTGCTGTCGCTGATCGCCGCCGCGCTGACGCACTACCTGTACGGCGGACTGCGGATCACCAGCCCGGGCGCGCGCGCGACCGGAGCGGCCACCGGCCATCTGTCGGTGCTGCTCGGCATCTTCGTCTCGCTGAAGGCCGTGGCGTACTGGCTCGACCGGTACGGGCTGGCGGTGAAGTCGAGCGACTTCAAGGCGACGGACAACTGGACGGGCTTGCGGTACGTCGACGCGAACGCCTACCTCCCGGCGAAGACGATCCTCTTCTGCATCGCCGCGATCTGCGCCGTGCTGTTCTTCGCGACGCTGTGGCGTCGCACCTGGCAGCTGCCGGTGATCGGCTTCGGGCTCATGGTGCTCTCGGCGATCCTCATCGGCGGGCTCTACCCGGCGATCGTGCAGAAGTTCCAGGTCCAGCCGAACGAGCAGGCCAAGGAGGCCCCGTTCATCGCGAAGAACATCGACGCGACACGGGACGCCTACGACATCGACGACGCACAGGTCGACGACTACACGGGCAAGAGCACGGAGACCGACGACGCCAAGCTGCGCACCGACGCGGACGCGGCGGCCAGTTACCGGGTGATGGACCCCAACGTCGTCTCCCCGGCCTTCCAGCAGCTCCAGCAGAAGAGGAACTACTACCAGTTCCCCAAGACGCTGGACGTCGACCGCTACAAGGGCCCCGACGGCAAGGAGCAGGACACCGTCATCGGCCTTCGGGAGCTCAACCTCGAAGGTCTGCCCAAGCGGAACTGGATCAACGACCACTTCACGTACACCCACGGCTACGGCGCGATCGCGGCCCGGGGGACCACGACGGGAACGAACCCGGCGGGCTCGCCGGACTTCACCGAGTCGGGGCTGCCGGCCAGTGGCCAGCTGGGCAAGTACGAGCAGCGGATCTACTACGGCGAGAAGACCACGCAGTACTCCATCGTCGGCGGGCCCCAGAAGGAGCTCGACTACGAGGAGGACGGCGAGAAGACGACCAGCTACAAGGGCGACAGCGGCGTCAGCCTCGGCAACGCGTTCAACCGTGCCGCCTACGCCGTGTCCTTCAGCGAGCCGCAGATCCTGTACTCGGGAGCCATCGGCGAGGGTTCGCGGATCCTGTACAACCGCACCCCCAAGGAGCGCGTCGAAGCGGTCGCTCCGTGGCTGACCATCGACGGCGACGCCTACCCGGCGGTCGTCGACGGCCGGATCCAGTGGGTGGTCGACGCCTACACCACGACCAACGGCTACCCGTACGCCTCGCGTACGACGCTGGGGGACACCACGGCCGACTCGCTGACCACCAACCAGCGTGCGGTCGTCGCCCAGCAGAACCAGGTCAACTACATCCGCAACTCGGTGAAGGCCACCGTCGACGCCTACGACGGCAAGGTCAAGCTCTACGAGTGGGACACCAAGGACCCGGTTCTCAAGACGTGGCGCAAGGCGTTCCCGGGGACCGTGAAGTCCCGGGCGGACATCCCCGCCGAGCTGATGGACCATCTGCGCTACCCGCAGGACCTGTTCAAGGTCCAGCGGGAGCTGCTCACGCGCTATCACGTCGAGGACCCCGCCCAGTTCTACAGCGGGAGTGACGCCTGGCAGGTGCCGGACGACCCCACCAACAAGGAGCCCGGGGCCGTTCCGCCGTACTACCTGAGCATGAAGATGCCGGGCCAGGACACGCAGAAGTTCTCGCTGACCACGACGTTCACACCGAAGGGGCGGCCCGACCTCGGGGCGTTCATGGCGGTGGACGCGGACGCGGCCAGCAAGGACTACGGCACCATGCGGCTGTTGAGAGTCACCACCACGGTGAAGGGCCCGGGCCAGGTACAGAGTGAGCTCAACGGCAACGACGACGTCGCCGAGTTCGTGAGAAACCTCAAGGGCACCGACTCCGACATCGAGTACGGAAATCTGCTGACCGTGCCGCTCGACGGTGGCTTCCTCTACATCGAACCGGTGTACACGCGCGGTGGCACGCAGAACTACCCGCTGCTGCGCAAGGTGGCCGCCTCGTACGGGTCGAAGATCGTGTTCGAGAACAGTCTCGGTGAGGCGCTCAACGCGGTCTTCGGGGTCGAGGACTCCGGCACGACGCCGCCGACGGAGCCCACGGAGCCACCGGGCGACACGACGGAGCCTCCGGCCACCGGGGACGCCGCGCTGAAGAAGGCCATCGCGGACGCCCAGAAGGCGTACACGGCGGGCCAGGAGGCGCTGCAGAAGCAGGACTGGACCGCCTACGGCAAGGCGCAGGCGGATCTGGAGAACGCCCTTCAGCGGGCCGCCGCCGCTCAGCCCGCGCCGGGCAGTGACGCCGACGGTGCCGATACGGCCGACAAGGCCGACGAGAAGGGCACTGACCAGGGCAGCTGAGAAATTCCACCCCGCGCGTCGTGGTACTGTTTCAACACAACGACGCGGGGTGGAGCAGCTCGGTAGCTCGCTGGGCTCATAACCCAGAGGTCGCAGGTTCAAATCCTGTCCCCGCTACTGAAAAGACAAAGGCCCGGATCCGACAGGATCCGGGCCTTTGTCATGTTGTCGGTCTTTACGGCGCCATCCGCGTGAAGTGCGGTTCGCGGGGCATGAGTTGGACCCAGGCGTGTTTGACTTATCTCTCTGTGGGCATGTCGACAAAACGCTGAAGTGACCTCACTGGCCGCGATATACCAGGTGTACGCGGGTTACAGGTGGTGCGACGATGGTATTTATGGGGGACAGGGCAACTCTGTTGGAGACAGGGCGGTTTGTGCAGCGGCGCGTCCAGAAGACGGAAAGCATGTCGGATGAGGCATTTGTCGCAGCCATCGCCGAGACCACCGACGCCACCTGCGCAGCCGACACCGCCTCTGCCGCCGAGGCGGCGGACGGCGCCGAGACCGAAGCACGCCACCGCCGTGCCGCCGACGCCGGCGACACCGCGTCGATGAGCGTGCTCGGCGCACTGCTGCTGCGCCGGGGCGACCTTGACGCCGCCGAGCGGTATCTGCGCGCGGCCACCGGGGAAGGCGACCGGGCCGCGGCCAACAACCTGGGCGTCCTGCTCCACCAGCGCGGGTACGCGGACGAGGCCGCGGGATGGTGGCGGATCGCCGCCGTCGCGGGTTCGGCGGCTGCCGCCCACGCCCTGGGCCGACACTTCCGGGAGCGCGGCGACGAGCCCGGTGCCGAGTACTGGCTGCGCCAGTCCGCCGAGCAGGGCCACGCGCTGGGTGCCTACGCCCTGGCCGATCTGCTGGAGCACCGCAGTGACGTCGGTGCCGAGCGCTGGCTGCGAGCTGCCGCCGAGCAGGGGCACCGGGAGGCGGCGTACCGCCTGGCGCGCACCCTGGAGCGCAAGGCCCTCGACGATCCGCACGATGCCTTCGGCCTCGGACGCGGTACGGGCTCCCACGACTCCGGCCGTGTGCTCGGGCCTCGCGGAGCCGTCGAGCCGACGGAGACCGAGGCCCCCGCGAGCGGTCCGCACACGGGCATCGTCAAGCAGGCCGGGGCCGGCGACGGCAAGGCCGGTGGCGCGCGCAAGCGGGCCGGCGACGGGCCCGTGGCGGGTCCGGCCGCCGGACGCATGGGCGAGGCCGAGCAGTGGTACCGGCAGGCCGCCGCACGCGGTCACCGGCGTGCCGCGCTGCACCTCGGCGCCATCCTGGAGCAGCGCGGCGAGCTGAAGGAGGCCGGCCGCTGGTACCTCACGGCCGCCAAGGAGGGCGAGCCGCGTGCCGCCTGCGCGCTCGGCTTCCTGCTGCGCGACGCGGGGGACGAGGAGAGCGCGGCCGTCTGGTGGCTGCGCGCCGCCCAGGACGGCGACGGCAACGCCGCCAACGCCCTGGGTGCGCTCCACGCCGCCCGGGGCGAGCAGCAGACCGCCGAGCGCTGGTACCGCGCCGCCATGGACGCGGGCGACGTCAACGGGGCGTACAACCTCGGGCTGCTCTGCGCCGCCCAGGACCGTACGCCGCAGGCCGAGCAGTGGTATCGCCGTGCCGCCTACGCGGGGCACCGCGAGGCGGCCAACGCGCTGGCCGTGCTCCTGCTCCAGGCCGGTGACCACACCGGAGCGGAGCCCTGGTTCTCCAAGGCTGCCGAGGCCGGCAGTGTCGACGCCGCCTTCAACCTCGGCATCCTGCACGCGGGGCGTGACGAGGACCGTACGGCGCTGGCCTGGTACGAGCGGGCCGCGGCGGCGGGGCACACCGATGCGGCCCTCCAGGTGGGCATGGCGCTGCTGCGTGACGGCAAGGGCCAGGAAGCCGAGCGTCATCTGCGGTGCGCCGCGGGCGGCGGGAGCGCCGAGGCCGCCTTCCGGCTTGCCGGGGTGCTCGACGCGCGGCAGCCGCCGCCCGGGCCGCCGGCGCTCGGTGAGCCGATGCCGGAGAAGACCGAGTGCGAGGAGTGGTACGAGCGGGCCGCGCAACAGGGCCACCGCCGTGCGCAGGTGCGGGTCGGGATGCTTGCGGCGGCGCGCGGTGACATGGAGAGCGCCGCGCACTGGTACCGGGAGGCCGCCGAGTCGGGCAGCCGCAACGGTGCCTTCAACCTCGGTCTGCTGCTCGCCCGGGAGGGCAGCGAGCGCGAGGCGGCGCTCTGGTGGAGCCGTGCGGCGAACGAGGGGCACGGTCGCGCCGCGCTGCGCCTCGCGCTGCTCGCCGCCCGTCGGGGCGAGCTCACGGAGGGGCAGCGCTGGTGCGCGCGGGCCGTCGAGCTGGGACCGGCGGAGGTGGCCGAGCGGGCCGCTCGCCTGCTGGAAGCGCTGCACCAGGAACTGACCGCGTAGTGCCGCGGGGCCGCCGGACGGGCGGCCCCGTACCGGCCGTCTGAATGAATTTGCACTGGTCGGCGGGGTAACGTAATGTTGCATTCAACGACGCGGGGTGGAGCAGCTCGGTAGCTCGCTGGGCTCATAACCCAGAGGTCGCAGGTTCAAATCCTGTCCCCGCTACTGAAGACAGAGGCCCGGATCCCGATGAGGGATCCGGGCCTCTGTCGTGTGCGTGAACGGATGAAGGGCCGCGGTGCGACAAGCACCGCGGCCCTTCGTCGTTCAGGAGTGCTCAGGCCGCGGCGGCGCAGGCCGGGCAGACGCCGCGGTAGGTGACCTCGACGTCGGAGACCGTGAAGCCGAAGCGCTCGGCGGCCGGCAGGTCCGCGAGCGGGTTGCCCGACGGGTGTACGTCGCGGATGGCGCCGCACCGCGCGCAGACCAGGTGGTGGTGCGGGCGGTGGGCGTTGGGGTCGTACCGCTTGGCCCGACGGTCGGTGGAGACCTCGATGACCTCGCCGAGCGACACCATCTCGCCCAAGGTGTTGTAGACGGTCGCCCGGGAGATCTCGGGCAGCCTGGCGACGGCCCTCGCGTGAACCTCGTCCGCCGTCAGGTGCACGTGGTCTCCGTCGAGGACCTCGGCCACGACACGCCGCTGCGCCGTCATGCGCCAGCCGCGTCCACGGAGTCGTTCCAGCAGGTCACTCATGGGCTCAGCCTAACAGTGGGGTCGTCGCATCCCGAATGGGTGTGACTTTGGATGCTCACTTGACTTAGACATTGTCCATTGTAGGATCGGAACCGGGATTGACCAAGGGACAGGCTGTGCAGGAAACGATGCTGTGCAGGACATGACGCAGGAGGCGCACGTGACGCAGGGACCGCTCACCACGGAGGCCGGCGCGCCGGTCGCCGACAACCAGAACAGCGAGACCGCGGGCGTCGGGGGGCCGGTCCTCGTCCAGGACCAGGCACTGCTGGAGAAGCTCGCGCACTTCAACCGTGAGCGCATTCCGGAGCGCATCGTGCACGCCCGCGGCGCGGGTGCGTACGGCACCTTCACGCTGACCCGGGACGTATCGCAGTGGACGCGTGCCGCGTTCCTCTCCGAGGTCGGCAAGCAGACCGAGACCTTCCTGCGCTTCTCCACCGTCGCGGGCAACCTCGGCTCCGCCGACGCGGTGCGCGACCCCCGTGGGTTCGCGCTGAAGTTCTACACCGAGGAGGGCAACTACGACCTCGTCGGCAACAACACCCCGGTGTTCTTCATCAAGGACGCCATCAAGTTCCCCGACTTCATCCACACCCAGAAGCGCGACCCGTACACCGGCTCGCAGGAGGCGGACAACGTCTGGGACTTCTGGGGGCTGTCGCCCGAGTCGACGCACCAGGTGACCTGGCTCTTCGGCGACCGGGGCATCCCGGCGACGCTGCGCCACATGAACGGCTACGGCTCGCACACGTACCAGTGGAACAACGAGGCCGGCGAGGTCTTCTGGGTCAAGTACCACTTCAAGACCGACCAGGGCATCAAGAACCTGACGCAGGACGAGGCCAACAAGCTCGCCGGTGAGGACCCCGACTCCCACCAGCGCGACCTTCGCGAGGCCATCGAGCGCGGTGAGTTCCCGACCTGGACGGTGCAGGTCCAGATCATGCCGGCGGCCGAGGCGGCCACGTACCGCTTCAATCCGTTCGACCTCACCAAGGTGTGGCCGCACGCGGACTACCCGCCGATCGAGATCGGGAAGCTGGAGCTCAACCGCAACCCGGAGAACGTCTTCGCCGAGACCGAGCAGTCCATCTTCAGCCCCGCGCACTTCGTGCCGGGCATCGGTCCCTCCCCGGACAAGATGCTCCAGGGCCGTCTGTTCGCGTACGGCGACGCCCACCGCTACCGCGTCGGCATCAACGCCGACCACCTGCCGGTGAACCGTCCGCACGCCACCGAGGCGCGCACCAACAGCCGTGACGGCTATCTGTACGACGGTCGCCACAAGGGCGCCAAGAACTACGAGCCGAACAGCTTCGGCGGCCCCGCCCAGACGGACCGGCCCCTGTGGCAGCCCCTCCCGGTCACCGGCGCCACCGGCAGCCACGAGGCCCCGGCGCACGCCGAGGACGACGACTTCGTGCAGGCCGGGAACCTCTACCGGCTGTACTCGGAGGACGAGAAGGCCCGTTTGATCGGCAACCTGGCCGGGTTCATCGCCAAGGTCTCGCGCGACGACATAGCCGAGCGCGCGATCGACAACTTCCGCCGGGCGGACGGCGACTTCGGCAAGCGGCTGGAGGCCGCGGTCCAGGCGCTGCGCGGCTAGGACCGCTGCGGCAGGTCATCGACGGTGGGCCGGATTCCCTCGGGGGTCCGGCCCGCCGCCGTCGGAGGCGAGCGGGGGTCAGACCGCCAGCTCCACCGGGTGACGCCTGGCCGGAGCCCAGCAGCGGATGATGTCGCGCACCGAGACGACGCCCACCGGACCGTCGTCGTCCAGCACGATCAGATGCCGGAAGCCGCCGTGCGTCATGGCCTCCGCGGCCTCTTCGAGGGTCCAGGTGGGGGCGGCGAAGACCACGTCGGTGGTGGTGTGGGTGGACGCGGTCTCCAGGTCGGGGTCCTGTCCCGAGCCGATCGCGTCGAGGATGTCGCGCTCGGTGATGATGCCGAGCCCGCAGGTGTCCGGGTCGTGGACGACGGCTGCTCCGACGCGGCGCGCCGACATCAGCCGGGCCGCCTGGCGGAGGGTGTGGGTCGGGCCGATGGTGAGGACCATCGTGCTCATGGCGTCACGGACGAGCATGAAGGGAGCCACCTCCTTGGTGAGCCGACTGTGTGAGCCGATTCACAAGTTCACAAGTGGGGGGACTCTCAGAGTTGCACCCTTGGGCGGAGTCAACAAGGGGGGGCGGGGACGGCCCAGGGGCGTGCGAGAGCGCGGCTCACGGGCCTCGCACGCCCCGGCGGATCATCGCGCCGGGGCGCGCGTGTGGAGGTCCAGGCCCTGGGGCCCTTCTAGTAACGCTGGTTGAGGTAGCCCAGCAGCTCGTGGTGGAGCAGGCCGTTGGAGGCCGCCGCGTTCCCGCCGCCGGGGCCGGAGACCCCGTCCAGGCTGGTGAACTTCCCGCCCGCCTCCTGGACGATGATCGCGTTCGCGGCCATGTCCCACAGGGAGAGCTCCGGCTCGGCGCAGATGTCCACCGAACCCTCGGCGACCATCATGTACGGCCAGAAGTCCCCGTATCCACGCGTCCGCCAGCAGGCCCGGGTGAGGTCCATGAAGCCGTCGAGCCTGCCCTGCTCCTCCCAGCCCGTCATCGAGGCGTACGCGAAGGAGGAGTCCGCGATCCGCTCCACCTTGGACACCTGGAGCCGCGTCGCGGAGGTCAGGCTGCGGCCGGAGAACGCGCCTGCGCCCTTCGCCGCCCACCAGCGGCGGTTCAGCGCGGGGGCCGACACCACGCCGACCACGGGCTGGAAGCCGTTCTCCCCCGCCTCCATCAGGGAGATCAGCGTCGCCCAGACGGGCACGCCGCGTACGTAGTTCTTGGTGCCGTCGATCGGGTCGACGACCCAGCGTCGCGGCCCGGTGCCCTCGATTCCGTACTCCTCGCCGAGGATCGCGTCGCGGGGGCGGGCCCGGTGCAGATGGCCGCGGATCAGTTCCTCGGCATGTTTGTCGGCCTCGCTCACCGGAGTCATGTCCGGCTTGGTCTCGACCTTCAGGTCCAGAGCCTTGAACCGGTCCATCGTCGCCGCGTCGGCGGCATCCGCCAGTACATGGGCGAGACGCAGATCATCGTGGTAATCGGGCATGTCGTCACAGTATCCACAGCCACTCACCAGGGCTACAGGGCCCCGGTGGGTGGACGGGCGGGAGGGCTTGCGAGGGCTATTGACAGGGTGCGAGGACGCGTCAACTCTGAATCGCGGGTCCCCTGGTGCGGGAGGCGGCGATGGCCACAGCGCGCGAAGCCCTGCTGGACGCCGCCCTCGCGGCGATCGCCACCCGGCCCTGGGCGGCCGTGCGGATGGTCGACGTCGCGACAGCGGCGGGTGTGTCCCGGCAGACCCTCTACAACGAGTTCGGCAGCAAGGACGGGCTGGCCCGCGCGCTGATCCGGCGGGCCACCGACGGCTATCTCGCCGGGGTCGAGAAGGCGCTGGCCGCCGGGCAGGGGCCTGCCGCCCTGGCCCTCTGGACGGTCCACTGCGCGCGGACGAACGCGCTGGTCAGGGCATTACTGACCGGCTTCTGGGGTGAGCGGCTGCCCCGCCCCGTACGGGCCGCTCCGCCGTCGGCGGTGCCCGCCCGCCGCCGGGCCGACGCAGCGACGCCGGCCCCGGCCGAGCTGCTGGCCCTGGTGCGGGACCGTGCGGTGGCCGCACTGGGGGAGGGGCGGCCGGGCCGTGACGCCGCGGAGCTGGCGGTGACCTGCGAGATCGCCCTCAGGCTCGCTCTCTCGTACGCTCTCGTCCCGCCGGCCGGTGCCGCCGGGCCGGACGGGGCGGCGGCGGACCTGGCGCCACTGGTGCGTGAGGCGGTGGCGCGGCGACCCGGCGGGTTGCGGGAGACCCGTCAGTGCGAGGAGCCGGAGAGCTGAAGTCCGATCACGCCGAGGATCACCAGCGAGATCGAGACCAGCTTGAGCGTGGACACCACGTCGTCGAGGAAGACCATCCCGTAGATCGCGGTACCGGCCGCGCCGATTCCCGTCCACACCGCGTAGGCCGGGCCCACGTCCAGCTTCTTCAGCGAGAGCGTCAGCAGGCCGAAGCTGCCGAGCGCGAACACACAGAAGGCGATCGTCGGCCAGAGCCGGGTGAATCCGTGGGAGAGCTTCAGACAGACGGCGAAACCGGTCTCCAGCAGCCCTGCGACCACGACCAGCAGCCACGCCATCGCCGGTTCCCTCCCACGTAGTGACTGCTTCGTATCGCTTGGTGCGATTATGCCCTTACCAGTCGTGGGAGCTCGCAAACGTGCGCGAGTCGCGTGGATGCGTCAGTCGCCCTCGCGCCGCTCCCGGGTGGCGAGCAGCCTTCGCAGTGAGTCGAGCCGCGCCGGGTCGGCGTGACCCTCCGCCACCCAGGCGGCGAGCGCGCATTCCGGTTGCGAGTCGTCGTGGGTGCAGCCGCGCGGACAGTTCTCGGTGCCGGGCTCCAGGTCGGGGAAGGCCAGGATCACCCGGGACGGGTCGACGTGGTGCAGTCCGAAGGAGCGGACGCCGGGGGTGTCGATCACCCATCCGCGCGCGTCCGGAAGAGGGAGCGCGAGCGCCGACGTGGTGGTGTGCCGGCCGCGGCCCGTGACCGCGTTGACGACACCGGTCGTACGCCGCCTGTCCTTCGGCACCAGGGCGTTGACCAGGGTGGTCTTACCGACCCCGGAGTGCCCGACGAAGGCGGTGACCCGGTCGTTCAGCTGCTCGCGCACGATCTCGGCGGCATCCCCGTTCTCCAGCTCCTCGCGGCTGGTGACGATGTACGGGACGCCCAGCGGTGTGTACGCGGCCAGCAGCGCGTCCGGCGAGGCCAGGTCCGACTTGGTGAGGACGAGGAGCGGGGTGAGACCGCCGTCGTACGCCGCGACGAGGCAGCGGTCGATCATGCGCGGGCGCGGTTCCGGATCGGCGAGTGCGGTGACGATCGCCAGCTGGTCGGCGTTGGCGACGACCACGCGCTCGTACGGGTCGTCGTCGTCGGCCGTGCGTCGCAGTACCGAGCGGCGCGCGCCGATACGGACGATGCGGGCGAGGGTGTCCTTGTCGCCGGAGAGGTCGCCGACGATGGAGACGGTGTCGCCCACCACGGCTGCCTTGCGGCCCAGCTCGCGGGCCTTCATCGCCAGCACCGTGCGGCCGTCGACGAGACAGGTGAGCCTGCCCCGGTCGACGGTGAGGACCATGCCGTCCTGGGCTTCCTCGTGCTTCGGCCGCGTGTGCGTACGCGGCCGGTTGCCCTTGGGGTTGGGGCGGACGCGGATGTCGTCCTCGTCGGGGTTCTTCCCGTAGCGGCGCATGTCGTCAGACCCCGAGCGTTCCGTTGGACCCGAGCATCGCGGTCCACATCTCCGGGAAGTCCGGCAGGGTCTTCGCGGTCGTGCCCACGTTCTCGATCTCCACGCCGGGAACGGCGAGGCCGATGATCGAACCGGCCGTGGCCATCCGGTGGTCGTCGTACGTGTGGAAGGTGCCGCCGTGCAGCGGGCGTGGCCGGATGTGCAGGCCGTCGGCGGTCTCGGTGACATCGCCGCCGAGCTCGTTGATCTCCTTGGTGAGCGCCGCCAGCCGGTCCGTCTCGTGCAGCCGCAGGTGGGCCACGCCGCTCAGGGTGGAGGGGGAGTCGGCGAGGGCCGCGACGGCGGCGATGCCCGGAGTGAGCTCGCCGACCTCGCCGAGGTCCACGTCGATGCCGTGGATGCGGCCGGTGCCGGTGAAGGTGAGCCCGCGCTCGGTGAGCTCGCAGCTGCCGCCCATCGCGGTGAAGATCTCGCGCAGCGCGTCCCCGGGCTGGGTGGTGCGCAGCGGCCAGTCCGGGATGGTGACCCGGCCGCCGGTGATCAGCGCGGCGGCGAGGAACGGCTGTGCGTTGGAGAGGTCCGGCTCGACGGTCAGATCGCGGCCGAGCAGTGCCGAGGGGGAGACGCGCCACACGTTGGGCTCGCCGCCCGTCTCCGGCTCGTCGACCTGGGCGCCGACCGTCCGCAGCATGTCGACGGTCATCCGGATGTGCGGCATCGACGGGAGCGTCGAGCCGGTGTGACGTACCTCGACCCCCTGGTTGAAGCGGGGGGCCGACAGCAGGAGCGCGGAGATGAACTGGGAGGACGAGGAGGCGTCGATCGCCACCGGGCCGCCGTCCAGCGCACCGGCGCCGTGGACGGTGAGCGGCAGCGCGCCGCGTGACTCGTCGTCGATCCGGGCGCCGAGGGCGCGCAGGGCGTCGATCACGCCGTCCAGGGGGCGCTCGTAGGAGCGGGGGTCGCCGTCGAAGCGGATGGGGCCGTCGGCGAGGGTCGCGACCGGCGGCAGGAAGCGCATGACCGTTCCGGCGTTGCCGACGTCGATCGTGGCCGGGCCGTGCAGGCCGGCGGGGATGACGCGCCATGCCTCGCCCGAGCCGTCGGGGCCGATGCCCTCCTCGATGCCGACGCCCATCGTGCGCAGCGCCTGGGCCATCAGCAGGGTGTCGCGGGAGCGCAGCGGGCGCCGCAGCCAGCCGGGCTCGGAGGAGAGGGCGGCCAGGACGAGCGCCCGGTTGGTGACCGACTTCGATCCGGGCACGGTGACGGTCGCGTCGACGGCGCCGCTTGCGTGGGGGGCGGGCCAGAGGGCGGGGTGCACGGAACTTTCGGTCATGGCCCTCACTTTAGTGGCTTCCCGCAAACACAGATCCCGATCAAATCAGTGGAAATCGGGGCGTAACGTGAGGGTGGTAGAAACCGCGGGGCGCTGTCGGCCCTTACAGGCCGAGCAGCCAGCGTCCGCCGCCGATGAGCGAGCAGACCGACACCGCGTGGAAGAGGAACAGCCAGAGCGCCGCCGGTGCGTCCGTGAGCCGTGCCAGCTGGTCCGCGTCGGAATCCGGCGCACCGCCGTGCCGCCGTTTGGACTGCAGCTCGAACGCCGGACGCACGCCGCCCAGCAGCAGGAACCAGACCGCGGTGTACGCGAAGAGCGACTGCACCGAGGGCGAGGCCAGCCAGGACACCAGCAGGAAGGTCGCGCCGGTGAGGATCACCGTCAGCGCCCCGTACACATTGCGGATCATCACCAGCATGACCGCGAGCAGCGCCGTGGCCAGCCACAGCAGCAGCGTGATCCTGCCGTTGACCAGCAGCCACGCCCCGCCGAGGCCGAGCAGCGGTGGCGCGGTGTATCCCGCGGCGGCCGTGAGGATCATGCCGATCCCGGTCGGTTTTCCGCGGCTCACGGTCAGCCCGCTGGTGTCCGAGTGCAGCCGGATGCCCGAGAGCTGCCGTCCCGTGAGCAGGGCGACGAGCCCGTGACCGCCCTCGTGCGCGATGGTGATCGCGTTCCGCGACAGCCGCCATATGAGATTCGGTACGACGGCGACGAGCGCGGCCGTGGCGGTCACGACCACCACCCACTGCGCGGGCAGCGGCTGGGTGCCGAAGACGCGATCCCACAGATCGCCCAGATCGGTGCTGTCCATAGGCCGGGCGGCTCCTTGCGTTCGTGACGGGAGGTCGTGGCAGTCTGGCACTTATGTGCGGACGGTATGCAGCGAGTCGGCGGCCCGAGGATCTGACCGGGCTCTTCGGGGTCGAGAAATGGGAGCCGGCCGAGGCCCTGGAGCCCGACTGGAACGTGGCGCCGACCAAAGAGGTCTACGCCGTACTGGAACGTCCGGTGAAAGACGCCGACGACCGGCGTCCGGTTCGCCAGCTCCGTGTCCTGAAGTGGGGGCTCGTGCCCTCCTGGGCGAAGTCTCCCGAGGGCGGCGCCCGCATGATCAACGCCCGCGCCGAGACGGTGCACGAGAAGCCGTCCTTCCGCCGTCCCTTCGGTTCGAGGCGCTGCATCCTGCCCGCGGACGGCTACTACGAGTGGGTCACCGGCGCCGACGAACGCCAGTTGGAGGAGAAGGGCCGGAAGAAGCGGCCCCGCAAGCAGCCGTACTTCGTGACGCCCGCCGACGGCTCGGTCTTCGCGATGGCCGGCCTGTACGAGTTCTGGCGCGACCGGACCCTGCCCGACGACCACCCCCAGGCGTGGTGGGTGACCTGCTCGGTGATCACGACCGAGGCGGAGACGTCACCGCTCGCAGTCGCCCCCGCCGAGGGGCCCGCCGCCCTCGCCGACATCCACCCCCGGATGCCGCTGATGCTGACCCCGGACCGCTGGGACGCCTGGCTCGATCCCTCGCGCACCGACGTCGACGAGCTGAAGGGGCTGCTCACGCCACCGCCCGGAGGGCTGATGCGGGCCTACCCGGTGGCCACCGCCGTGAGCAATGTCCGCAACAACGGTCCCGAGCTGCTGGAGGAACTGGCCGCGCCGGAAGTGAGCACGCTGTTCTGAGCCGGGCACGCGGTCATCGGCAGCCCTTTCGTCGTGGCGGACGGGCCCGGTGGTGTCGGACGGGCCTGCCTTCGACGGGCTTGGTTGGATGGCCGCTGTGAGCCGTACAGAGAGAACGCAGACCGTCGACACGGACGCCGGGCCGGCCCGGATCACCTGGGCGCTGCCCCCGAAGGCCCGCCTCGTGCTGGCCCTCGGACACGGAGCGGGCGGCGGCATCGAGGCCCGCGACCTGAAGGCACTCGCCGCCGCACTGCCCGGTGAGGGGGTGGGCGTCGCCCTGGTGGAGCAGCCGTGGCGGGTGGCCGGAAAGCGGCTCGCGCCCGCACCGAAGACCCTGGACACCGGATGGCGGGGGCTGTGGCCCGCGCTCGCCGCGCCGGGGCTGCCGGTCGTCGCCGGGGGACGCAGCGCCGGTGCCCGGGTCGCCTGCCGTACGGCCTCGGAGCTCGGCGCCCACGCCGTCCTCGCCCTCAGCTTCCCGCTGCACCCTCCGGGCCGTCCGGAGAAGTCCCGGGCGGACGAGCTCCTCGCCGCGGGCGTCCCCACGCTCGTCGTGCAGGGCGGCAACGACCCCTTCGGCCGACCCGCCGAATTCCCGCCGGGGGACTACGAGCTCGCCGAGGTGGAGTACGGGGACCACGGCTTCGCCGTACCGAAGCGCTCGGGCCTGAGCGAGGATCAGGTGATGGCCGTCATCACCGGTGCGGTGACCCGGTGGCTGGCTTCCCTGGTGTGACCGAGAGGTGTGACCGAGAGGCTCCGGACCCCGGGAATGATGAGTGCGGGGCCACTGTTGTTCGGGACGTCGGTACAACTACGTCGTCTGTGGAGAGGGAGTCCGTCGCATGGGTTCGACCATCTGCCCGCGCCGCTCGAACACCGCTGACCTGGAGTGGACGGTCCTGCACGCGGCCAAGACCGCTCCCGAGCGGGCACTGAGCGGATCGGATCGACAGCCCGCCTCGAAGCAAGGTCGACTATTCTCCGATTCGAGCGGGTCCGGTTTCGGCTCCGCCACATCGTTGGAGGAGGTGGGTCCGGTCACTGGGACCGACACAGGGACCGACGACGGCCGCGCAGAGGAGACGACCGCCGAGCGGAACGCACGTTTCGAGCGGGACGCTCTCGGTTTTCTCGACCAGATGTACTCGGCCGCGCTGCGCATGACGCGCAACCCGGCCGATGCCGAGGACCTGGTCCAGGAGACGTATGCCAAGGCGTACGGCTCCTTCCACCAGTTCCGTGAGGGCACCAACCTCAAGGCGTGGATGTACCGCATCCTTACCAACACGTTCATCAACTCGTATCGCAAGAAGCAGCGCGAGCCCCAGCGCAGTGCGGCCGAGGAGATCGAGGACTGGCAGCTGGCGCGCGCCGAGTCGCACATGTCGACCGGTCTGCGCTCCGCGGAGTCCCAGGCTCTCGACCATCTGCCGGACTCCGACGTGAAGGCCGCGCTCCAGGCGATCCCCGAAGAGTTCCGCATCGCCGTCTATCTCGCGGACGTAGAGGGCTTTGCCTACAAGGAGATCGCGGACATCATGGGGACTCCCATCGGTACGGTGATGTCCCGACTGCACCGCGGACGCCGGCAACTGCGCGGCATGCTGGAGGACTACGCCCGTGAGCGCGGGCTCGTCCCCGCCGGTGCCGGTGAGTCGGACGATCGGAAAGGCTCGGCCTCATGAGCTGCGGAGAGCCGCACGAGACGGATTGCTCAGAGGTTCTCGATCATCTCTACGAGTTCCTCGACCATGAGATGCCCGAGGGCGACTGCACCAAGTTCGAGGTGCACTTCGAGGAGTGCTCCCCGTGCCTGGAGAAGTACGGCCTGGAGCAGGCCGTGAAGAAGCTGGTGAAGCGCTGCTGCGGTCAGGACGACGTCCCGACCGATCTGCGCTCCAAGGTGATGGGACGGATCGACCTGATCCGCTCGGGACAGGTGGTCCCCGAGCAGGACCTTTCGATGGACAGCGCGGGCCTGCCGACCCCCGCCACCGACTGACCGCGCACCACCGCCGTATCCGAGGGCACGCCGCTACGGGGCGTGCCCTCAGGCGTATCACCTGAGCTCCCCGGTCATCACCCGAATGTGCTAATCGCACTCATCGGGACTCGACCGCCCGCCCAACTCGCTAGCCTGGCGCCTCCATTGACCACGCAGGGGGCGGGCGGTACGGGTGAGGAGCACACCGGGGGCGGCGCGCGCCTGCATTCTCGGCGCGGTGATCTGCGCGCTCCTGTGTTCCCTGCCGGTGGGGGCTCCCGGCGCCGGTACCCCCTGGGGCACCCTCGCGCTGCTCACCGCGCTCTATCTCGTCTGCGAACTCCCCGGCCGCTGTCCCTTCTTCGGCAGTTCCGTGCCGATCAGCGCCGGATCGTTCTTTCCGCTGCTGCTCGCCGCCGCGTTCCTGCTGCCCCCGGCCGCCGCCGCCCTCGTGTCCGTCCCCGGTTCGCTCGTCGGCCGGGTCGAGCAGCCCCCCTTCGCCGCCCGCCGCGTCTGGCGGGCCGCCCAGCTCTCGCTCACCGTCTGGGCCGCCTCCTGCGCCCATGCCGCGCTCGGCGGTCCCGCCGCGCTCGGCGGTGGCGGCAGCGGGGTCGCGGGCGTCCCCGACTTTCCGTACGTGCTGCTGCCCGCCTGCGCCGCGGCCCTCGCCTTCAGCCTCGTCCTGACCGCGCTGGACGGCTGCATCCTGATCGCCGCCGAGCGGCGGCCCGCCCGGCGCGCCTGGCGCGGACTGCTGCCGCACTCGCTGGGGCCGCACCTGGTGCACGCGCTCGCCGGGCTGATGATGGCCGTCCTGTGGCGCAGCTCGTACGGCCCCCTGTCCGCGCTCTTCGTCCTGCTGCCGATGTACATCTCCTGCTGGGTGTTCGCCCAGTACCACCGGGAGCACGCCGCCCACCGGGCGACGATCAGGGCGCTTGTGCAGGCCGTCGACATCAAGGACAAGTACACCCGCGGGCACAGCGAGCGGGTGGGCCGGGCCTCCGTGCTCATCGCCCGCGAAATCGGCATGGAGGAGCGCCGGCTCGAAGCGCTCCGGTTCGCCGGCATCCTGCACGACGTCGGCAAGCTCGGCGTGCCGACCCGGGTGCTGCGCAAGGACGGTCCGCTCACACCGGAGGAGCGCCGGGTCATCGAACTGCACCCGGAGTACGGACACGAGATCGTCCGGGGCATCGGCTTCCTGGACGAGGCGCGTGCGGCGATCCTGCACCACCACGAGCGGCTCGACGGCAGCGGCTATCCGTACGGCCTCAGCGGGCACCAGATCCCCGAGTTCGCCCGGGTCGTCGCCGTCGCCGACGCCTTCGACGCGATGACCTCCACCCGCTCCTACCGGCGCGGGCGGCCCGTTCCGGCCGCCGTCGCGGAACTCGAACGGTGCGCGGGCACCCAGTTCGATCCGCGGATGGTGGGGGCGCTGGCGCGGGGGCTGGCGCGGCACGGGTGGTCGGCCGCGGTCACCGCCGTCACCGCGGACGAGATGGCGGTGCCGGGGCCCAGGGACGCGGACGCCGGGGTCGCCGGCCCGCGGCTCCGTCCGGAACCGCCGGACGGGCCGGACGGAGCCGCGGGTGACCGCGGGGAGCCGGACGGGCTCGACGGGGCTGCCGGGAGCCCCAGGCCCGTGGAGCGTCCCCGGTGAGGCGGGGGAAGCGGTGGTGGGGCGCGCACCCCGCCGTCCTGGCCGTTCGGGGGGCCGCGCTCCTCCTCACCGGCGCCGCCTTCGCCCACACCCTCTGGTACGGCATCGCCGAACCCGCGCACGCCCTCGCCTTCGCCGCCCTCGTGGTGACGGGTGAGCTGGCGCGCTGGGGCGCCCTGCCGGGGGAGCGGGAGCCCGCGCCCCTCGGGGCCGCCGGAGCCCTCGCGTACGCCCTGCTGGGGCGCAGCGGCGGGGAGCCCACCACGCACGGGGCCCTCCAGGTGATCACCGTCGTCGTCGCCGCGCAGCTCGTCGCCGCCGTGCCCCATGTGGCGCGCGGCAGCGGCCCCGGCCCCGACCTGGCGGCCCGCCGCATCCTGACCGTCGGCTTCGCCGCCGTGTGCTTCCAGCCCCTCTACAACTCCGGCCAGACCGTCCGCTGGTTCGGCGAGGGCCCGTACTTCGCGCTCTTCCTGCTCCTGCTGCTCGCCCTGACCGCGCTGTGCGACGCCGTGCTCGCCGCGCTCCTGCTGCACTCCCGCACCCGCTATCCGTACGGCCCGCTGCTCCGCGACGAGCTGCGCGCCCTCATCGGCATCGGATCGGCGGTCTGCGCGACCGGGGCCGTGATGGCGATCGGGGTGGCCGTCGCGGGGCTGTGGGCGCTGCCCGTCCTCTGCGTACCGCTGCTGCTCACCCAGGTGTCCTACCGCCGGTACGCGGCGGTCCGTACGACCTACCGGCAGACCATCGCCTCCCTGGCCCGCTCCACCGAGATCGCCGGATACACCCCGCACGGGCACGCGCGCCGGGTGGCCGAGCTCTCCACCGCCGTGGGCCGGGAGCTCGGTCTGTCCGGGCCCGAACTGACCGTCCTGGAGTACGCGGCGCTGATGCACGACATCGGTCAGCTCTCGCTCGTGGACCCGGTGTCCGAGGGGGCCACCGCCACTCTCCCGGCCGCCGACCAGCGCCGGATCGCGCTCCTGGGCGGGGCGGTGGTCCGCCAGACCGGAGTGGACACCGCGGTCGCCGTGGTGGTGGAGCAGCAGGCCGATCCCTACCGGGAGCAGCCCCTGACCGCCAGGATCGTCCGGGCGGTCAACGCATACGACGACCTGTGCGGGGAAAGCGCCATCGGGCCGCTCGGCGCCCTGGAGCAACTCAGACTGGGCACCGGGCACGACTATCAGCCACAGGTCGTGGAAGCGCTGGCGGGAGTCCTGGCGCGGGGCGGTCTGACCCAGGTCCAGCCTGGGTAACCCATGGGTAATGAGCGGGCGTCCGGCTGGGCATGGTTGGATGCGAAAGTAGAGCGGAAAACGAGGGTGTCCAGTCGGGACAGGCGGGAATCGTGAGGATCTTCGGGAAGGTACGGCATCGGCCCTCCGCCTCTTGGCGGCAGGCCACGGACCGCGCGTTCACGCTGATCGGCGACGGCCGGTACGAGGACGCGGGGGCGCTGCTGACACGCGCGGTAGACCTGGAACCCTGGCTCGCCGAGTCCTGGTTCAACCTGGCGCTGCTGCACAAGTTCAGGCATGACTGGGAACAGGCGAGAGCCGCGGGCCTGCGGGCCGTCGCGCTCCTGGACCGGGAGTCCGGGGCTCCGGACTGGTGGAACGTCGGGATCGCGGCCACCGCGCTCCAGGACTGGCCACTGGCACGCCGGGCCTGGCAGGCGTACGGGCTCAAGGTCCCGGGCAACGGGCAGCACAGTGCGGCGGCCACCAGCGAGCCGCTCGGCATGGAGCTGGGCAGTGCGGCGGTCAGGCTGTCGCCCGAGGGCGAGTCCGAGGTCGTCTGGGGCCGCAGGCTGGACCCGGCGCGGATGGAAGTGCTGTCGATTCCACTGCCCTCGTCCGGCCGGCGCTGGGGCGAGGTCGTCCTGCACGACGGGGTGCCGCACGGCGAGCGGGTCACCGCCGCCGGGCCCGCGTACCCCGTCTTCGACGAGATCGAGCTGTGGGCGCCCTCTCCCGTACCCACCTGGGTCGTGCTCCTGGAGGCCGCCACCGAGGCGGACCGGGACGCGCTGGAGCAGCTGGCGTCCGACGCGGGGTTCGCCGCCGAGGACTGGTCGTCATCCGTACGGCTGCTCTGCCGGGCCTGCTCGGAGAGCCGGATGGAGAGCGACGAGGGCGACGGCGAGCACCTCGATCCGCATGATCACAGCGAGCCGGGTCACCCGGGGCCGCTGGGCCACCGCACGGCGGGTGACCTCTGGGTGCCCGAGCGCGAATGCGGGCTCGCGGCGCCGGCGGGTCTGGTGCGCGGGCTGCTGGACGGCTGGGTCGCGGACAGTCCTGACAGCCGTGAGTGGCGGGATCTCGAAGAAGTCTGCTGAGTGGTGCCCGTAGGCTGTACGGGCACCGAATTCCGGTGCCGGTTTTCCCGAAGTTCACGGGTTTCAGGTTTGCAGGAAGGCGTACGGCGGACATGGCGCAGCAGGAGACGGACGAGCAGATCAGCGTCGACGACGAGGGATTCCTCGTCGACACCGAGGACTGCGAGGCGCGTGAGGCGGCGTACCGCGAGCGCGGCACCTCGCGGCCGATCACGGTCGTGGGCAACCCGGTGCTCCACAAGGAGTGCAAGGACGTCACCGCGTTCGACGACGAGCTGGGCCGGCTGATCGACGACATGTTCGCCAGCCAGCGGACGGCGGAGGGCGTGGGCCTGGCCGCCAACCAGATCGGCGTGGACCTCAAGGTCTTCGTCTACGACTGCATGGACGACGACGGTGCCCGGCACGTCGGCGCCATCTGCAACCCGGTCCTGGAGGACCTGCCGGCGGGGGAGCGCGTCCTCGACGACTCCAACGAGGGCTGCCTCTCCGTCCCGACGGCGTACGCGGCGCTGGCCCGCCCGGACTACGCGGTGGTGCGCGGCCAGGACGCGAAGGGCAACCCGGTGAGGGTGCGGGGCAACGGCTACTTCGCGCGCTGCCTCCAGCACGAGACGGACCACCTGTACGGCTACCTGTACATCGACCGGCTCTCCAAGCGTGACCGCAAGGACGCGCTGCGGCAGATGGCCGAGGGCACGCCGCGCTACGAGGTCGTCCCCAACGACTGAGTCCCGCGCTCCGCGGACGGGGCCCGGTCGCCGATACGTCGGCGGCCGGGCCCCGTCCCCGTTCCGGAGCAGTCAACTGGTGTTTCTCCAGGCACAGTTGACGCGCGTCGACTCGTCCGACAGTCTCACCCCAACACTTCACCGTGGTAGGGAGTTCCCCCCATGCTCAGACGTACCGCACACGCCTTGCTCAGCCTTGTCATGGCCATGGCTTTCGCGATCGGCGGAGCCGTGCTGACCGCAGGTCCCGCGCAGGCCGACGGCTGCTACACCTGGACCCGGACGCTGTCGCCGGGAGCCACCGGCAACGATGTCACCCAGCTCCAGATCCGGGTGGCCGGATACCCCGGCTACAACGCCGTGCTCGCCATCGACGGTTCCTACGGCCCGGCCACCACCGCCGCGGTCAAGCGCTTCCAGTCCGCCTACGGCCTCGCCGCCGACGGCATCGCCGGTCCGGCCACGCAGTCCAAGCTCTACGCCCTCCAGGACGACGACTGCACGCCGATCCACTTCACGTACCCCGAGCTCAACAACTGCAACAGCACCTGGGCCGGGGGAGCGGTGGCCGCCGGTACGGCCAAGGCCAACGCCCTGAGCTCGATGTGGAAGCTGGAGGCGCTCCGGCACGCGCTGGGCGACTCGTCCATCCGCGTCACCAGCGGCTTCCGGTCCTACACCTGCAACTCGGCGGCAGGCGGGGCCTCCAACAGCCGTCATCTGTACGGCGACGCCGTCGACCTCGGCTCGGGACCGCACTCGCTGTGCACCCTGGCCCAGCAGGCGCGCTACCACGGGTTCAACGGGATCCTCGGCCCGGGCTACGCCGGTCACGGCGATCACGTCCACGTCAACCAGGGGCCCAGCCACTTCTGGTCGGCGTCGAGCTGCGGGATCTGACCCGCACCATCACCCTTCGCACGGGAGCCCCGTCCGGGATCTGTATCCGGACGGGGCTCCTCGGCTCCGGACGCTCAGGCGACCTCGGGCAGCGCGGAGGGGCCGCGGAAGGTGCGGCGGTACGCCTGCGGAGTCGTGTCGAGCGAGCGTGTGAACTGGTGCCGGAGCGCCGCCGCGGTGCCGAAGCCGGTCCGGCCGGCGATCATGTCCATGGTCTCGTCGGAGCTCTCCAGCAAGTGCTGTGCCAGCAGTACGCGTTGGCGCAGCAGCCAGCGGTACGGAGTGGTCCCCGTCTCCTGCTGGAAGCGGCGCGCGAAGGTGCGCGGCGACATATGGGCCAGGCCGGCGAGCTGCTCGACGGTCATCTCCTGGTCCAGATGGCGTTCCATCCAGGCGAGCGTCTCGCCGACCGTGTCGCACGCGGCCCGGGGCAGCGGACGCTCGATGTACTGCGCCTGCCCGCCGTCGCGGTGCGGGGGCACGACCATGCGGCGGGCGACGGCGTTGGCCACCTCCTGCCCGTACGCCTGGCGGACCAGGTGGAGCGAGGCGTCGATCCCCGCCGCCGTACCCGCCGAGCTGATGACGGGGCCGTCGTCCACGTACAGCACATCGGGCTCGACGACGGCGCGAGGGAAGCGGCGGGCCAGCTCGGCGGCGTGGCGCCAGTGGGTGGTGCAGCGGCGCCCGTCCAGCAGTCCGGCCGCGCCGAGCACGTACGCGCCGGAGCAGACGCTCAGCACCCGCGCGCCGCGGTCCACGGCCCGGCGCAGGGCGTCCAGCGCCTCCTCGGGGTACGCGCGGTTCGCGAAGTGACTGCCCGCGGGGACGGCGATGAGGTCGGCCTCGTCCAGCCGGTCGAGGCCGTGCGGCGTACTGATCGTGAATCCGGCGTGGGTCCGCAGAACCGGTCCCTCGGCGGAGACCACCGCGAAGTCGTGGACGGGCAGCCCCTCTTCGCTGCGGTCCAGTCCGAAGACCTCGCACAGCACGCCGAGTTCGAAGGGGTGTACCTCGTCGAGCAGCAGAACGGCGACATTGTTCAGCATGGGCATGGCGACAGTGTGGCAGTAATTCGATGCTGTGTGACAGTCCTGCCACTGCCGGATTCTGGGCGAACGGACGACAGTAGAGGCATGAACACATTCGTGAACTACGCAGGCATAGCCGTCCTTTTCGCCCTCGTCCTGCTGCCCGCGCTGGTCGGCCTCGCCCGTGAGCGGCGCATCGACCGCGCACTGCGCGCAGCGCAACGGAGCCAGGGAGCCGAACCCCCGCACGCCGAAGGCGCCGCGCGGCCGGTCACGGCAACGCGGCGCCCCGTCGTCGGAACCTGGGCCCGGGTCTAGGGCCTCTCGTTTGGATCACGCCGGGCTCGCGGGGTCCAAACGAAAGACCCTAGAAGTCGTCGTCGAAGCCGACCGAGCCCTCCACTGCCACCTGGTACGCGGACGGCCGGCGCTCGAAGAAGTTCGTCAGCTCCTGGACACCCTGGAGCTCCATGAACGAGAACGGGTTCTCCGAGCCGTACAGCGCGGGGAAGCCGAGGCGGGTGAGCCGCTGGTCGGCCACACACTCCAGGTACTGGCGCATCGACTCGGTGTTCATGCCGGGCAGGCCCTCGCCGCACAGGTCGCGGCCGAACTGCAGCTCGGCCTCGACGGCCTCCTTCAGCATGTCGGTGACCTGCTGCTGGAGGGCGTCGTCGAAGAGGTCCGGCTCCTCCTTGCGGACCGTGTCCACGACCTCGAACGCGAAGTTCATGTGCATGGTCTCGTCGCGGAAGACCCAGTTGGTCCCCGTGGCGAGGCCGTGCAGCAGGCCGCGGGAGCGGAACCAGTACACGTACGCGAAGGCACCGTAGAAGAACAGCCCCTCGATGCACGCCGCGAAGCAGATCAGGTTCAGCAGGAAGCGACGGCGGTCCGCCTTCGTCTCCAGCCGGTCGAGCTTCTCGACCTCGTTGATCCACTTGAAGCAGAACTGCGCCTTCTCGCGGATCGAGGGAATCTCCTCGACCGCGTCGAACGCCGCCGCGCGGTCGTCCGGATCGGGCAGATAGGTGTCGAGCAGCGTCAGATAGAACTGGACGTGCACGGCCTCCTCGAAGAGCTGCCGCGACAGATACAGGCGCGCCTCGGGCGAGTTGATGTGCTTGTACAGCGTCAACACGAGGTTGTTGGAGACGATCGAGTCACCGGTCGCGAAGAACGCGACGAGCCGGCCGATCATGTGCTGCTCGCCGGGCGACAGCTTCGCGAGGTCGGCCACGTCGGAGTGGAGGTCGACCTCCTCCACCGTCCAGGTGTTCTTGATCGCGTCGCGGTAACGCTCGTAGAAGTCCGGATAGCGCATCGGCCGCAGGGTCAGCTCGAAGCCCGGGTCCAGGAGGTTCTTGTGGTCGGTGGAGCTCATTACTGGCAGGCCTCGCAGGACTCGGGGTTTTCGAGGGAGCAGGCGATCGCGTCCGCGTCGGGCGCGGACGCCTGTACGGGGACCGGGGCGGCGGAGGCCGCCCGCGCGATCCGGGTCGCCGGGCGCGACCGCAGGTAGTACGTCGTCTTCAGCCCCTGCTTCCAGGCGTACGCGTACATCGAGGAGAGCTTGCCGATCGTCGGCGTCTCCAGGAACAGGTTCAGCGACTGGCTCTGGTCGAGGAACGGCGTACGGGCCGCCGCCATGTCGATCAGTCCGCGCTGCGGGATCTCCCACGCAGTGCGGTACAGCGCCCGCACCTCCTCGGGAATCCACGCGAAGCCCTGTACGGAACCGCTCGCCTCGCGCAACGCCTCCCGGGTCCGCGCGTCCCACACGCCGAGCTTCTTCAGCTCGTCGACCAGGTACGCGTTGACCTGGAGGAACTCACCGCTGAGCGTCTCGCGCTTGAAGAGGTTGGAGACCTGCGGCTCGATGCACTCGTAGACCCCGGCGATCGAGGCGATGGTCGCCGTCGGCGCGATGGCCAGCAGGAGCGAGTTGCGCATGCCGGTCCGTGCGACCCGGGCGCGCAGGGCGTCCCAGCGCTCCGGCCAGTTCAGCTCGGTGTCGTAGTGGTCGGGGTGCAGCACACCGCGGGCGGTGCGCGTCTGCGACCAGGCCGGGAGGGGGCCGGAGCGCTCGGCGAGATCGCAGGACGCCTCGTAGGCGGCGAGCATGATCCGCTCGGAGATCTTCGTGGACAGCGCGCGTGCCTCGGGGGAGTCGAACGGCAGACGCAGCTGGAAGAAGACGTCCTGGAGGCCCATCGCGCCCAGGCCGACGGGCCGCCACCTGGCGTTGGACGAGCCGGCCTGCTCGGTCGGGTAGAAGTTGATGTCGACGACCCGGTCGAGGAAGGTCACCGCGGTACGGACCGTGGAGTCCAGCCGCTCCCAGTCGATGTCCCCGTCGGCCACGAAGGCGCCGAGGTTGACCGAACCGAGGTTGCAGACCGCCGTCTCGCCGTCGTCCGTGACTTCGAGGATCTCGGTGCACAGGTTCGAGGAGTGGACCACGCGGCCCGGCTCGGCGGTCTGGTTGGCCGTGCGGTTGGAGGCGTCCTTGAACGTCATCCAGCCCTGCCCGGTCTGCGCGAGCGTACGCATCATCCGGCCGTACAGGTCACGCGCGGGCATGGTCTTGCGGGCCAGCCCGGCCTCCTCCGCCGCGCGGTAGGCCGCGTCGAACTCCGCGCCCCACAGGTCGACCAGCTCGGGCACGTCGGCGGGCGAGAACAGCGACCACTGGCCGTCGGTGTCGACCCGGCGCATGAACTCGTCCGGAATCCAGTGCGCCAGGTTGAGGTTGTGCGTACGCCGCTGGTCCTCGCCCGTGTTGTCGCGCAGTTCGAGGAACTCCTCGATGTCCGCGTGCCAGGTCTCCAGGTACACGGCGGCTGCGCCCTTGCGGCGGCCCCCCTGGTTGACCGCGGCGACCGAGGCGTCGAGCGTCTTGAGGAACGGAACGATGCCGTTGGAGTGCCCGTTGGTGCCGCGGATCAGTGAACCGCGGGCGCGGATACGGGAGTACGAGAGGCCGATGCCGCCCGCGTGCTTCGAGAGCCGGGCCACCTGGTGGTAGCGGTCGTAGATCGAGTCGAGCTCGTCGAGCGGCGAGTCCAGCAGGTAGCAGGAGGACATCTGCGGGTGCCGGGTACCGGAGTTGAACAGGGTGGGGGAGGAGGGGAGGTAGTCGAGCCGGCTCATCAGGCCGTACAGCGCGGCGACCTCGTCCAGCGCCTCCGGGGTGTCGTCCTCGGCGAGACCGGCCGCCACCCGCAGCATGAAGTGCTGCGGGGTCTCGATCACCGCACGGGTCAGCGGGTGGCGCAGCAGGTACCGGCTGTACAGCGTCCGCAGGCCGAAGTAGCCGAACCGGTCGTCCGCGCCGGCCACGAGCGAGCCACCGACCAGGGCGTCGAGCCGGGAGGCGTGGACCCGGACGAACTGGGCGGTGCGGTCCGCGATCAGGCCCTCGCGGTGTCCGACGGCGACCGAGGCGGAGAAGGAGACCGCGCCCTGGCCGGCCGCCTCGTCCGCGATCGTGCGGGTGAGGAGCCGGGCGGCGAGCCGGGAGTAGGCGGGGTCCTCGGAGATCAGGCCCGCGGCGGCCTCCGTGGCCAGCGAGCGCAGCTCGGCCTCGTCCGACCGGGCGTTGCGACCGCGCAGCGCGGCGGCGGCGACGCGGCCGGGGTCGGTGTCGGGCAGATCGGCCGTGAGGTCGGTGAGGGTCCGCAGCAGTGCGGTCCCGGGTCCGTCCGTCGTGGCTTCCGTGGTCTTCCCGGACGCGGCGTTCCCTGCGGCTGAAACCGGATCGGCTGGCGCGATGGTCACCGGTGCTCTCCCTCGCTCGGCTCGGGGCCGGCGGGGAGCGGGGGCAGCCGGGCAGAGCGGGGCCCGGAGGCGGCAGCACTGCGTGCGGCGTCCACCGGCCCATCCGCGAGGCCCGGACGTCTCTGCGCCCGGTTCGGTCGAGCCGGACGCGCTGTCGACAGGTCTTCGGACTTCGGATGCGCAAAAGCGCACCGATCACACCGTTGCGGGACAGTTCCGGATTCGCACCGGATTCCCCTGCGGCGACAGCGAGCACGAGCATACATGTGGGGGCTGCCCATCGAGGCAGCCCCCACATCTTGTGTCGTGCGAGCGGAGTGCGGTTACAGTGCCAGCCGGAACGTGAGCAGGGGGCCGAAATCGGGCAGGGGCTCCCAGTCCCGCTCCGGAGTCCGTACGAAGCCGAGGCGCTGGTAGATCCGGTGGGCGTCCCGCATGACGTCCTGCGTCGACAGGACGACCCCGGTGACCCCCTCCGTGGCCCGTGCCCGGTCGATGCACGCCCGCACCAGAGCCTCGCCGGCCCCGCGTCCGCGGGCCTCGCCCGAGACCGCCAGCATCCGGAACTCGGCCTCGCCCTCCAGGGCGATGTCCGCCCAGGGATTCCCGGACAGGGCGTATGTGACCCCGCCGAGAACCGCGCCCTCCGAGCCCACGGCGACCAGCACCTCGGCCTCCGCGGCCCGCCGTCCCACGGCCCGCAGTTCGGCCAGATACGGGTCCTCGGCCCCGAGATCCAGCAGACCGTCGTCGAGATACGCGTGAGCCGTGATCTCGCCCAGCGCTTCGTGCTCCCCGGGGCCGATGGGCCTGATCGAAATGTCCATGCGGGGAGTGTGCCGCACCGGGGGCGCATGGGCGTACCGGATATGCGACGGGCCGCCGCGCCTCCGTTGCCGGAGTCGCGACGGCCCGTTGCGGAGCGGTCGGTGCGGGGGTCAGTGACCGCCGGGCGCGCCCGCGGTGGCGGGCGGCAGGACCGTCTTGACGCCCGGGTCGCCCGCGTCCGCCGTGTAGTCGGACGGCGAGGTCTCGTCGATCCCGGCCGGCGCCTTCAGCGCGTTGAGGACGAAGGTGAGGACGACCACGACCACCACGTTCAGGACGAACGCGGTGAGACCGATGTAGCCGATCTCGCCGATGCCCGGGATCTCCTTCGAGGAGCCGCCGAAGTGCTTCTGGGTCGGGCTGGCGACGCCGTACGCGGCGACCGTCCCGTACACCATGCCGACCGCCCAGCCCGCGATCAGGGCCCAGCGGTGGAACCAGCGGGTGAACAGGCCGCCGACCAGTGCGGGCATGGTCTGGAGGATCCAGATCCCGCCGAGCAGCTGGAAGTTGATCGCGACCGTCTTGTCCATGGTGAGGACGAAGGCGAGCGCGCCGACCTTCACCAGGAGCGAGACCAGCTTGGAGACCTTGGTCTCCTGCGCCGGGGTCGCGTCGGGCTTCAGGAAGTCCTTGTAGATGTTGCGGGTGAAGAGGTTCGCCGCGGCGATCGACATGATGGCCGCCGGCACCAGCGCGCCGATGCCGATCGCGGCGAAGGCCACGCCCGCGAACCAGTCGGGGAACATGTTCTCGAACAGCTGAGGGATCGCCAGCTGGCCGTTGTCCACCTTGACTCCGGCGGCGATCGCCATGAAGCCGAGCAGCGCCAGCAGCCCCAGCATCAGCGAGTACAGCGGGAGGATCGTCGTGTTGCGGCGGATCACGTCACGGCTGCGGCTGGAGAGCGTCGCCGTGATCGAGTGGGGATACATGAAGAGCGCGAGCGCCGAGCCGAGCGCCAGGGTGGCGTAGCCCCACTGGCCCATCTCGCCCGGGACGAGCGCACCGCGCGGCTTGCCGGTGGCCTCGTTCGTCTGCGAGAACGCCTCGCCCGCCTTGGCGAAGATGTCGTCGAAGCCGCCCAGCTTGATCGGGATGTAGATGATCGCCACGGCGATGACCAGGTAGATCAGCCCATCCTTGACGAACGCGATCAGCGCCGGCGCCCGCAGGCCCGAGGAGTAGGTGTACGCGGCGAGCACCGCGAACGCGATCAGCAGCGGCAGGTCCTTGACGAACCAGTGCGTGGTCTCGCCACCGCCGACGCCCATCACGTCCAGCACCGCCTGGATGCCGACCAGCTGGAGCGCGATGTACGGCATCGTGGCGAGGATGCCGGTGAGGGCGACCGCCAGCGAGAGCCCCTTCGAGCCGAAGCGGCCCCGGACGAAGTCCGAGGTGGTGACGTACCCGTGCTTGTGCGACACCGACCACAGCCGCGGCAGGAAGGTGAAGATCAGCGGGTAGACGAGGATCGTGTACGGGACGGCGAAGAAGCCCGCCGCGCCCGCCGCGTAGATCGCCGCGGGGACGGCGACGAAGGTGTACGCCGTGTAGAGGTCACCGCCCAGCAGGAACCAGGTGACCCAGGTGCCGAACGACCGTCCGCCCAGGCCCCATTCGTCCAGGCTGTTCTCGTTCTCGGCCTTCCGCCAGCGGGCGGCCATGAATCCGATGACCGTGACGGCCAGGAAGAAGAAGATGAATACGGCGAGTGCTACGCCGTTGACGCCGTCCTTCATGCTGACGCACCTCCCTTGCGGGCGCGCTGGTCACGCTGCCACAGCGTGTACGCGACCATCGTCAGTGCGGTCGAGATGAGGACCCACAGCATCTGGTACCAGTAGAAGAACGGGATGCCGATGAACGTGGGTTCGACCTTCGCGTACGAGCTCACCCAGAGCATCGCCACGAACGGCGCAATGAGGCACACGGCGATAACCACCCGCACGGGTGTGATCGTTGGCCGTTTTTCGGCGGTGTTTTCGGGCATGTGGTGCTCCGTCCCCTCGCTGGTCACCTGGTGTAATGCGCACGAAATCTAGGCGAGGGGTCCGTCCAGCGTCACCCCCTGTCCGCATTGCGGTAGTGCAACGGTGATGTCTCGGTGACATGCACGAACGACGGCAGGGTCCGGTTCACGCCAATCCCGAGGTGACGGTGGCGGCGGGCAGCGAACGGCCCCCGTGGGGATGGTGATTCCACGGGGGCCGTTCGTCGTGCGGGTCGCGACAGGTGATGCGGTGGGACTCGGTCGGTGGGACTCAGTCGGTGGGCCGCTTGAGGCGGGCCACGAACTTGTAGCGGTCGCCGCGGTACACGGAGCGCACCCACTCCACCGGCTCGCCGTGTCCGTCGATCGAGTGCCGGGACAGCATCAGCATCGGCAGGCCGACGTCCGTGCCCAGCAGTCCGGCCTCGCGCGGGGTGGCGAGGGAGGTCTCGATCGTCTCCTCGGCCTCGGCCAGCCGCACGTCGTACACCTCGGCGAGCGCGGTGTAGAGAGAGGTGTACTTCACCAGTGAACGGCGCAGCGCGGGAAAGCGTTTGGCCGAAAGGTGTGTGGTCTCGATCGCCATCGGCTCACCGCTGGCGAGGCGCAGCCGCTCGATCCGCAGCACCCGCCCGCCCGCGGTGATGTCGAGCAGGCCGGCGAGCGCGTCGTCGGCCGTGATGTATCCGATGTCCAGGAGCTGGGACGTGGGTTCCAGCCCCTGGGCGCGCATGTCCTCGGTGTACGAGGTCAGCTGGAGCGCCTGGGAGACCTTCGGCTTGGCGACGAAGGTTCCCTTGCCCTGGATGCGCTCCAACCGGCCCTCGACGACCAGCTCCTGAAGTGCCTGACGCACCGTCGTGCGAGAGGTGTCGAACTCGGCCGCCAGGGTCCGCTCGGGCGGTACCGGGGTACCGGGCGGCAGGGTGTCGGTCATGTCGAGCAGGTGGCGCTTGAGCCGGTAGTACTTCGGTACGCGTGCCGTACGCGTACCCGCACCGGTCTCGTTCTCCGCACTGCCCCCGTCTGCACCCATGGCCCGCCTTCCCGACTGCTGCGTTGCTGCCGTCACCGGCTCCTCCGTCTGTCGCGGCTCACATGGTGGCACGGTCCGGTCACGGGTCGTCGCCCTCCCCTAGGTGTCGGTCCTATAACGGACGCGAGTGCACTTCTTATACACCCTTGACACCCCTAAAGGTCTAGGCCAAGCTCCCGGTACTGGTCTAAACCATTAAAGACCAAGTCCCAGCCCCACAGGCAGTACTCGTCGTACGTTTCCGCGGTGGGCGGGGGGTTGCTGGTATCCCTGAGGAGGGTGTGGCATGAAGCGCAAGCTCATAGCGGCGGTCGGCGTCGCGGCGATGGTGTCCGGAATTGCAGCGTGTGGCGGGGGCAGCGACAACGCTTCGAAGGACCCGAAGGACCGCTCCGAAGAACTGACTGTCTGGCTGATGGTCGACGCGCAGAGCACCTGGCCGGAACTGGTCAAGGACGTCAACGCGCAGTTCAAGAAGAAGTACCCGAAGGTCAAGGTCAACGTCCAGTACCAGCAGTGGGCGGACAAGGCCAAGAAGCTCGACACGGCCCTCGGTGGCGACAAGTTCCCGGATGTCGTCGAGCTCGGCAACACCGAGACGATGCAGTACATCCTGAACGGCGCACTCGCCGAGATCGACCCCAAGAAGTACGACAACTCGGACACCTGGATCAAGGGTCTGAAGGACACCTGCACCTTCGAGGGCAAGCAGTTCTGCGTGCCTTACTACGCCGGTGCGCGTGTGGCGATCTACAACAAGGACATGTTCAAGGCCGGTACGGGCAGCGACGTGCTCCCGCAGACCGAGACCGAGCTGCTCGCCGCCCTCGACAAGGTCTCGGCCGAGTACACCAAGAAGGACAAGCGCTTCTCGTCCCTCTACCTGCCGGGCCGTTACTGGTACGCGGCCATGTCCTACGTCGCGGCCTACGGCGGCTCCATCGCCGAGTACGACGAGGGTGCGAAGGAGTGGAAGGGCAACCTTTCCTCCGCCGAGTCCCAGAAGGGCATCGAGCACTTCATCAACCTGGTGAAGAAGTACAACAAGGCCGACATCACCAAGGACGAGCAGGACCACGCCAACGTCGCGGCCAACGAGAAGGCCGCCCTGCTCTACGGCAACGGCTGGGAGGCCGGCTCCATCACCGATGGCGCCAACAACGGCAACCCGAAGCTCGAGGGCAAGATCGCGACGGCCGGTATGCCCGGCCCGAACGGCAAGGCCCTCCCGTCCTTCATCGGTGGCTCGGACCTCGCTGTCACCGCGAAGTCCAAGGTCGCGGACCTCGGTGAGGAATGGGTCTCGCTCTTCACCAGCGAGAAGTCGCAGGAGGTGCTCGCCTCCAAGAACATCCTCCCGAACAACGAGAAGCAGCTCGAGCCGCTGAAGAGCAAGCCCGAGACGGCCGCCGTCGCCAACGCGGTGCCGGACGCCTGGTTCACGCCGATCGCGCCGGGCTGGACGTCCATCGAGAAGGACGAGGTCCTGGAGAACATGCTCCTGGCGATCCTCAAGGGCACCTCGGTGGCCGACGCGGCCAAGAAGGCCGACGACGAGATCAACGCGCTGATCAACAAGTAGTACCGCAGGGCCTTCGGCTCTCCAGGCGGGGGCCCGGCACGCACCGGGTCCCCGCTTCCTTTCGTAGACGTATGCCGTGATCTCCGGGTGCAGCCCCCGGAATCCCGATGGAAGGTCAGCCACGTGACTGCCGCCGACACCAAGGCCGCCGGGCCGCCTCCGGTACCCGTACCACGTGGTCCGGAAGAGACCGGGCCCTCGCCCTCCGCGAAGGACACCACGCCCCGCCCCAAGAGGCAGCGGAAGAAGGGCGAACTCCTTCCCTACCTCCTGATCCTGCCGGCGATCCTCGCGATCGCCGCGGTGTACGTCTATCCGCTGATCAAGACCGTGATCATGTCCTTCCAGGACATGGGCCGGGCGGCCCTGTGGGGCAACGGCGAGACGCCGTGGGTCGGCTTCGAGCAGTTCACCAACATCCTCGGCGACCCCGAGTTCTGGCAGGTCACCGGCCGCACGATCGTCTTCATGACGATCTGCGTGGTGCTGACCATGGGTATCGGCCTGCTCATCGCCCTGATGATGCTGCGCCTGTCCACCTGGGTCAGGCTCACCCTCACCGTCGCGCTCATCGCCGCCTGGTCGATGCCGCTGATGGTCGCCGCCTCGGTCTTCCGCTGGCTCGCCGACTCCGACTACGGCCTGATCAACACGCTGCTCGCCGACATCACGGGCAACGAGGACAAGTGGCTCGGCCACAACTGGTTCCTCGACCCCTGGCAGGGCTTCGGCATCATCACGCTGCTGGTCGTCTGGGGCGCGATCCCGTTCGTCGTGATCACGATGTACGCGGCCCTCACCCAGGTCCCCAAGGAGCTGGAAGAGGCGGCGTCGCTCGACGGAGCCAGCGCGTACGGCGTCTACCGCTACGTGACCTGGCCGGTCATCAAGCCCGTCTTCACCATGGTCGCCACCCTGTCGGTCATCTGGGACTTCAACGTCTTCGGACAGATCTGGCTGCTGCGCGGCAACAAGCCCGAACCGGAGTACGAGACCCTCGGCCTGTACTCCTTCTCCAAGGCGTTCGAGTCCACCTCCTTCAGCCAGGGCAGCGCGATCGCCTTGATCACCGTCCTGATGCTCTCCGGTGTCGCCGTGTACTACCTGCGCCAGCTGATCAAGACGGGAGAGGTCGAATGAGCACCTCCACAGCCCCGAACACGCCTGCCCAGGTTCTGCGGCCCGACCGCAAGAAGAACCGCCTCGGCTACAACATCCTGGCCCTGGTCACGGCAGCGCTCATGGCCTTCCCGGTCTACTGGCTGATCATCAGCTCCCTGCGCCCCAACCACGAGATCCGGTCCTACGACCAGACGCTCTGGCCCTCCTCGCTCACCTTCGACAACTTCGCGCGAGCGGTGGAGCAGGACAACTTCGGCACCGCGATCCAGTCGAGCCTGATCGTCTCGGTCACCGCGGTGGTCGGCGGCATGATCATCGCGACGCTCGCGGCGCTCGCCATCGGACGCTTCCGCTTCTTCGGGCGGAAGGCGCTGATGATGGTGATGATCCTCGTCCAGATGCTGCCCCCGACCGCGATGCTGATCCCGATCTACCTCCAGCTCAACGCCATGGGCGGTATCGACGAGTACTGGGGACTCATCGTCGTCTACCTGGTGTCCACGCTGCCCTTCGCGACGATCATGATCCGCGGCTTCGTGATCAACATCCCGGTGGAGCTGGAGGAGTCCGCGATGGTGGACGGCTGTACCCGCATGGGAGCCTTCCGCCGCGTCATCTTCCCGCTGCTCGCCCCGGGACTGGCCGCCGCGTCGATCTTCGCGCTCGTCAACGCGTGGAACGAGTACCTCTTCGCGTACATCCTGATCAACGACAACTCCAAGTACACGCTCAACGTGTGGCTGATGACCTTCACCACGGAGCGCGGTACGGACTACGGCGCCCTGATGGCGGCTTCGACGCTCATCTCCATTCCGGTCGTCATCTTCTTCATGATCATCCAGGGGAAGATGGCCACGGGTCTCACCTCCGGCGCCGTGAAGGGATAAGGCCCCCATGACCACCCTCGTATCCACCACGGACACCCTCACGCGCGACGCGCTCGCCGTGCTCCAGCCCGGGTTCACCGGCACGACCGCCCCGGACTGGCTGCTGCGCAGAGTCGGCGAGGGCCTGGCCTCCGTCGGCCTGTTCGGGCGCAACATCGAATCGCCCGAGCAGCTGGCGGCGCTCACCGCCCAGCTGCGGTCCGAGCGCGACGACGTCCTCGTCGCGATCGACGAGGAGGGCGGCGACGTCACCCGGCTGGAGGTCCGTCACGGGTCCTCCTTCCCGGGCAACTTCGCCCTCGGCTCCGTCGACGACGTGAAGCTCACCCGGGACGTCGCCCAGGAGCTCGGCCGCCGGCTCGCCGAGTGCGGCGTCAACCTCAACTGGGCGCCCTCCGCGGACGTCAACTCCAACCCGGCCAACCCGGTCATCGGCGTGCGGTCCTTCGGCGCCGACCCCGCACTCGTGGCCCGGCACACCGCCGCGTACGTCGAGGGGCTCCAGGCCGCGGGTGTCGCCGCCTGCACCAAGCACTTCCCCGGACACGGCGACACGGCGGTCGATTCGCACCACGCCCTGCCGAGCATCGATGTGTCCCTGGACACCCTGCACGCCCGTGAGCTGGTGCCTTTCCGCGCGGCCATCGCAGCGGGTTCCAAATCGGTGATGAGCGCGCATATCCTGCTTCCCGCACTCGACCCGAACCGCCCGGCGACGCTGAGCCCGCAGATCCTGACCGGTCTGCTGCGCGAGGAGCTGGGTTACGACGGCCTCATCGTCACCGACGGCATGGAGATGCAGGCCATCTCCGCGACGTACGGGATCGAGCGCGGCTCCGTCCTCGCGATCGCCGCGGGCGCCGACGCGATCTGTGTCGGCGGCGGGCTGGTCGACGAGGGGACCGTGCTGCGACTGCGCGACGCCCTGGTGTCGGCGGTACGCAGCGGAGAGCTGCCCGAGGAGCGGCTGGCCGACGCCGCCGCCCGTGTACGTGCCCTCGCGTCCTGGACGCAGGGGGCCAGGGGGGCTGTCTCGGAGCCGGGCGCGGCAGTGCAGGAGGGGACCGCGCCCGGCACCGGAGTCAGCACGGACATCGGTCTCGTCGCGGCCCGCCGCGCGGTACGGGTCACCGGCACCGGCGCACCGCTGACCGGGCCGGCGTACGTCGCCGCGTTCACCCCGGTCGCCAACATCGCGGTCGGTGACGAGACCCCGTGGGGTGTCGCCGCCGAACTGGCCCGGATTCTGCCCGGCACCGCTACCGACACGTACAACGGGGAGAGCCCGGCACCCGCGGCCGACACGCTGCGGGCGGCGGGGGAGCGGCGCATCGTCGCGGTCGTCCGCGACGCCCACCGGCACGCGTGGATGACGGAGACGCTCGACGCTCTGCTGGCGGCGCGTCCCGACACGATCGTGGTCGAGATGGGGCTCCCGCAGGCGGAGCCGAGGGGCGCGCTCCACATCGCCACGCACGGGGCGGCCCGGGTGTGCGGCGTGGCCGCGGCGGAGGCCATCACCGGCACCTGATCCACCCCGCCCACCGACCTCGGCCCCGCCCAGCCGTCCAGGCCGGCCGGGGCCGAGCCCATCTCCCGGCCGGCGGGCGGACGAGCCCACGTGAAAGGGCCGGGGCACCCATCGGTGCCCCGGCCCTTTCGCGTGCACGGGAGGCTCTAGGGTCTTTCGTTTGGATCAGGCCGGATCAGGGAGTCGACGCGGAGCGTCGGCGACCGACGACAACGCCGCAGGTGCGCGCGCCGGGGCACGCGAGCCCGGCATGATCCAAATGGGAGGCTCTAGATGCCCTGCCAGGACGGCTTCGCCGCGTACGTGGCGCGGAAGTAGTCGCCCAGCTTCAGCTTCGACGCGGCGGCCTCGTCGACCACCACCGTCGCGTGCGGATGCAGCTGCAGCGCCGACGCCGGGACGATCGAGGCGACCGGCCCCTCCACGGTCTGGGCGACCGCCTCGGCCTTGCCCTCGCCGGTGGCCAGCAGGATCGGGTGGCGGGACTCCAGGATCGTGCCGATGCCCTGGGTGATGACGTGGTGCGGCACCTGGTCGATGTCGTTGTCGAAGAAGCGCGCGTTGTCGATCCGCGTCTGCTGCGTCAGCGTCTTGATCCGCGTACGGGACGCGAGCGAGGAGCACGGCTCGTTGAAGCCGATGTGCCCGTCGGTGCCGATGCCGAGCAGCTGGAGGTCCACCCCGCCCGCCTCGGCGAGTGCCCTGTCGTACGCCTCGCAGGCCGCCTGGACGTCCTCGGCGGAGCCGTCCGGGCCCATGAAGGACGCCTCGGACAGACCCAGCGGCTCCACGACCTCGCGCAGCACCACCGAGCGGTACGACTCGGGGTGGCCGGGGCGCAGTCCGACGTACTCGTCGAGCTGGCAGATGCGGGCCCGCGAGGCGTCCACGGCCCCGGAGCGGACCTTGGCGGCCAGCGCCTGGTAGATGGGCAGCGGGGTCGAGCCGGTGGCAACGCCGAGCAGGGCGTCGGGCTTGCGGCTCAGCAGGGCTCCGATGGCCTCCGCGATGAGCTCGCCGCCTGCCGTGGCGTCCGGGACGATGACAACTTCCACGCTGTGCCTGCCGATCTGAAAGGTGGAGTCATGTGGTATAGACCAATCAAGGTCCCAATCTAGCAGAATCGGGCAGCCCGGAGGTGAAGTGCTCACACACCGGTCCACCGGTTCGCCCCGCTGGCGGGTGTCCGCCCCACCGTGGTCGACTTGTCCGAGCCGGCGCGGGCGCGAGCCCGTGCGCACCCACCGCACGGGAGGCACCCCACATGTCCGCCACCTCTTCGGCCACGCAGCGGGACCGGGGCGAGCAGCCCGGCCGGATCATGTCCGGCGAGATGGCCGAGCAGCCGGCCATGCTGCGCCGCATCCTTGAGCGGGGCGCCCCCGGGATTCGCCGGGTGGCCGCCGAGATCGCGGCGAAGAAGCCCCGGTTCGTGCTGCTGACGGCCCGCGGTTCCTCGGACAACGCGGCGCTCTACGCCAAGTACCTGCTGGAGATCCGGCTCGGGCTGCCCTGCGGACTCGCCTCGATGTCCACGACGACGGCCTACGGCGCCCAGCCGGACCTCAAGGACGTCCTGGTGATCACCGTCAGCCAGTCGGGCGGCTCGCCCGACCTGATCGCGTCCACGAAGGCCGCCCGCGCCGCCGGGGCGATCACCCTCGCGGTGACCAACAACCCGGACTCGTCGCTCGCCGCCGTGTCCGAGTACAGCATCGACATCCTCGCGGGCCCCGAGAAGGCGCTGCCCGCGACCAAGACGTACACGGCCTCGCTGCTGGCCCTCTACCTCTTCGTGGACGGGCTGGTCGCGGGGGACGGTCCGGCCGCCGCCGAGGCCCTCCCGGACCTGGCCGAACAGATCCTCGCCCGGAAGGACGAGGTCACGTCCCTCGCCTCGCGCTACCGCTTCGCCGAACGCATGGTGATCACCTCGCGCGGCTACGGCTACCCCACAGCCAAGGAAGCGGCCCTGAAGCTGATGGAGACCAGCTACATCCCGGCTCTCTCCTACTCCGGAGCCGACCTGCTGCACGGCCCGCTCGCCATGGTCGACAACATCTCCCCGGTGATCGCCGTCGTCACCGACGGCCGCGGCGGGGAAGCCCTCCAGCCGGTCCTGGACCGCCTGCGGGGCCGCGGCGCCGACCTCTTCGTGGTCGGCCCGAAGGCACAGGTGGAGGCCGCGTCGGCGGGCTTCGCGCTGCCGACGGCGGGAGTGGCGGAGGAGTTGCAGCCGATCCTGGAGATCCTGCCGCTCCAGATGCTGGCCTACGAGGTGACGATCGCCCGCGGTCAGGACCCTGACGCGCCCCGCGCACTGGCCAAGGTCACCGAGACCCACTGATCCGGCCGGACGATCAGGGCGCCGCACGCCCCCGGAAACACCCGCGGGCCGCGGCGCCGGGACGGGACCCTCAGCCCGTCCGGCACCGCAGCCCGGAGTTACCAGGCCGGTGGTGTGCGGTTCCGCCGGCCGAGGGAGGCACCGGCGCAGTCAGGGCAGAGAGCGCCGGGTGCCTCGTTCCGTTCTCCTGTGCGGGGAGAACGGAGGTCTTTCCTTTGCATTGTGGACTAGACCAATCACCCGTGTCCATCCGTGTGCACTGCAATTCCGGCGGAACTTCCCGCCCCCCCTCTTTCACGGGGCGGCGGGCCGATCGGTTCGGATCCTCCGAGTATCCACGGGTACGCTCGCACACGTGCCCTCCATGAACGACCTCGTCCGCCAGCACACAGCCCTGAGCGATACCGACCTCGAGTGGCTCCACCTGCTGGTCTCGGAGTGGCAGCTGCTCTCCGACCTGTCCTTCGCCGACCTCGTCCTGTGGGTGCCGACCCGCGACGGGACCCGCTATGTGTCCGTGGCACAGATGCGGCCCAACACCGGCCCCACCTCCTACCAGGACGACATGGTCGGCCATCTGGTGCCGCGCGGCCGGCGTCCGCTGCTGGACGCCGCCCTGGACGAGGGCCGGATCGTGCGCGAGGGCGACCCGGAGTGGCGCGAGGAGGTTCCGGTACGGGTCGAGTCCATCCCCGTACGCCGTGAGGGCCGCGTCCTCGGTGTGATCGCCCGCAACACCAACCTCCTCACCGTCCGTACGCCCTCCCGGCTGGAGCTCACCTACCTCCAGTCCGCGTCCGACCTGGCCCAGATGATCGCCGCCGGGGCCTTCCCGTTCCCCGGGCAGCAGGTCGACATGGACGCGTCGCCGCGTGTCGGCGACGGTCTGATCAGGCTCGATGCCGACGGGATCGTCCAGTACGCCAGCCCCAACGGCCTCTCCGCCTACCACCGCCTCGGCCTCGCCTCCGACCTCGTCGGCCACCACCTCGGCACCACCACGGCCGAACTGGCCCCTTCCCGGGGCCCGGTGGACGAGGCCCTGGTCAAGGTGGCCAGCGGTTACGCGCCCCGCGAGTTCGAGGTGGAGTGCGCCAGCGGCGTGATCCAGCTGAGGGCCATCCCGCTCAAGCCCAAGGGCGTCCGGATCGGGTCGCTGGTCCTCCTCCGGGACGTCACCGAACTGCGCCGCCGCGAGCGCGAGTTGATCACCAAGGACGCCACCATCCGGGAGATCCACCACCGGGTGAAGAACAACCTCCAGACGGTGGCCGCCCTGTTGCGCCTCCAGTCCCGCCGGATGGATTCCGAGCAGGGCCGCGAGGCGCTCAACGAGGCGGTACGGCGGGTCGGTTCGATCGCCATCGTCCATGAGACGCTGTCTCAGAACCTGGACGAGCGGGTCGAGTTCGACGAGATCGCGGACCGGGTCATCGCGATGGTCGCGGAGATCTCCCCGGGCAAGGTCACCTGCCGCCGGACCGGCCGTTTCGGAATTCTCGACGCGGAAGTGGCCACACCGCTCTCGATGGTCCTCACGGAGGTCCTCCAGAACGCCCTGGAGCACGCGTTCACCGTTGCGGAGCGCGGCACGGTGGAGGTCTCGGCGGTACGGGGCGGATCGCCGGCCGACGCACGGCTGCTGATCACCGTCTCGGACGACGGGCGCGGACTGCCCGAGGGGTTCGACCCGAAGCGGGCCGGGAATCTGGGGCTCCAGATCGTGCGGACCCTGGTGGAGGGCGAGTTGGGCGGCACCTTCGGCATGGTCCCGGGACCCGAACGCGGCACCCAGGTGATCCTGGACATCCCGGTGGGTTCGGAGAAGTAGGCGGGCACCGGGGGCAGCCGGACCGGGCGACCGGTCGGGCGGCTCCCGGGCCGTGGGCACAGCAGTGGGCCCGGACCGTGGTGACGGTCCGGGCCCACTGCGTGGTGCTTACGTTGCGATGCGCTACGGGGTACTGCGCGCTGCGACTCGAAGGCGGGGCTGTGCGTACGCTCTGTACGCGCCGCCGGGCTGAGGCTCGCGGGGGGCGTCGGTCAGGCGCTGGCGTTACGCGCCCGGTTGCGAGCGGCACGGCGCTTCATCGCGCGGCGCTCGTCCTCGCTGAGGCCACCCCAGACGCCGGAGTCCTGGCCGGACTCGAGCGCCCACTGCAGGCACTGCTCCATGACGGGGCAGCGACGGCAGACGGCCTTGGCTTCCTCGATCTGCAGCAGCGCAGGACCGGTGTTGCCGATGGGGAAGAACAGCTCCGGGTCTTCCTCACGACAAACGGCGTTGTGACGCCAGTCCATGGCTGCTACCTCTCCTTGGTATTTCAAGCTCGTTGCTTGTGAATGTGAACGCTTTCACGAATCCCCCCGCAGACACAGGGCCGACTCCCAGATGAACTGGTTGTGGTCTTGTCAGTGAGGAGGGGTTCTGGCTCTCAGTGGAGGCCGGTGTTGCGGGCCGTCCCGATCGCCATGTAGAGATTCGCAAACCTCGGCGACGGATACAACCCCTTCTGGAAAGTTTTTTTTGATTCCTCGGTGTCGGCTAGGTCACAGCCGTACTTCCAGGGGGTGGGGGCCAGTCCAAACGTTCGAGTTAAAGGACTTTGGGCCCTTCCACTCACACAATCACACGCAGTGCACGGCGTACGCCTGTGAACGTCACGCTCGTACGCAGCCCCAGGTGGTCACCGTCCATCTGGAAGGGCAGTGGGGCCTTTGAATGCAAGGTGAAGTCGGTGAGGTCGTGAAGTGAAACCGCGTGCTTGCCGTGCGGGCCCTTCTCGGGGCTCGAAGTGAGCAGCTGGGTGCCGTAACGGGCCACCGCGGGGGTCGAAAGCCGCTTCAGGCCGAGGATGTCCAGGGCAGTGTCGAAGGACGCCTTCGGAGAGGCGTACATCGGACGATTCCCCAGGTAGGTCCAGGGAGCGGTGTTGCAGATTATGGACAGCGCGAGGTCCGTGACGGGGTCCTGGCCGGGCACGTCGAGGGTGATCAGACCGTGCCGCCGGTGCGGCTCCTCCAGGAACTGGCGGACCACCTGGCGGACGTACAGCGCATGCGTCGAACGCTTGCCGCGTTCGCGTTTCTGTTCGACCCGGCCGATCACGCCGGCGTCGAATCCGAGACCGGCACAGAAAGTGAACCAGCGCTCCGGAACGGACTCGTCCTCCGTCCCCGGTGTGCCGGCCGCGAGCCCCAGGCCGACCGTGCGCTCGCTGCGTTGGGCCAGGGCGTCCAGAATGGCGCCGGTCGCCTCCACGGCGTCGTTGGGCAGCCCGAGGGCGCGCGCGAAGACGTTGGTGGAACCGCCGGGGACCACGGCCAGGCTCGGGAGATTGTCTACATCGGGCCCCTTGTGCAACAGCCCGTTCACGACCTCGTTGACCGTGCCGTCACCGCCGAGGGCGACCACCAGGTCGATGTCGTCGGAGTCGGCGGCCCGGCGGCCGAGGTCCCGGGCGTGCCCGCGGTACTCCGTGGTCACTGCTTCGATCTTCATCTCGCTCGCCAGAGCGTGAATCAGCACGTCACGCGTGCGCGCACTGGTAGTGGTGGCAGCTGGGTTGACCACGAGGAGTGCGCGCATGTCCGCCAGACTACCTACCGCGAGGTACCGGCCTGAAGTCCCGCACCCCTGGGTTCACGCTCGGTGACGGGCCGTGAACGGCGAGGGTGCCCCACGGACCCCGGCTTCACTTTCGCGGGGGAGGGATGCCAACCTGCATAGCGTGAGCATTCAGGAGAACACGCCCTCTTCCTCGCCGTCGGCCGGACCGGAGAAGCCGGGCAGGATCGCCGCCGTGGCCGGAATCAACGCCCTCGAAGGGGCGGCGCTCGCCGTCGGCGGCATCTACATGGTGGTCATGGGACTGCTCGGCCGGCCCGACAGTCCCCAGCAGGCGGAGATGGGTGGACTCACCCTCGTCGCGCTCGGTCTGATCCCGCTGTTCGCCGCGCGCGGACTGCTGCTGCGGCGCAGCTGGAGCCGCGGGCCCGCGCTCATCACCCAGCTGATGGCGCTGCCGGTCGCCTGGACGCTGCTGCGGGCGCAGGGTGTACTCATCCCCGCAGGCATCGTGCTGGCCGCCGCCGCTGTCACGGCTCTGGTGCTGCTGCTCAACCCGGCGACCACGGAGGCGCTGGGCATCCGGGGGCCGCGTACGACCCCCGACGCCTGAGCCCGGCGGACGGGTCCGTCCCCGCCCGCCGCTCCGGGACTACTCCTCGACGAGCAGGCGCTCGCGCAGCTGTGCGAGCGTGCGGGCCAGCAGTCGCGAGACGTGCATCTGCGAGATGCCGACCTCCTGCGCGATCTGCGACTGGGTCATGTTCCCGAAGAAGCGCAGCAGCAGAATGCGCTTCTCGCGCGGCGGCAGGTCCTCCAGCAGCGGCTTCAGCGACTCGCGGTACTCGACGCCTTCCAGCGCCTCGTCCTCGGAGCCCAGTGTGTCCGCGACCGCGGGGGACTCGTCGTCCGTGTCCGGGACGTCCAGCGACAGCGTGCTGTAGGCGTTGGCCGATTCCAGGCCCTCCAGGACCTCTTCCTCGGAGATGCCCAGCCGTTCCGCCAGCTCGTGCACCGTCGGGGAACGTCCGTGCTGCTGGGAGAGCTCGGCGGTGGCCGTGGTCAGCGACAGGCGGAGTTCCTGGAGGCGCCGCGGCACCCGAACGGCCCAGCCCTTGTCACGGAAGTGGCGCTTGATCTCCCCGACCACCGTGGGGGTCGCGTACGTGGAGAACTCCACGCCGCGGTCCGGATCGAACCGGTCCACCGACTTGATCAGGCCGATCGTGGCGACCTGGGTCAGGTCGTCCAGCGGCTCCCCGCGGTTACGGAAACGGCGGGCCAGGTGCTCCACGAGCGGCAGGTGCATCCGCACCAGCCGGTTGCGCAGCTCCGCCTTCTCGGTCGAGCCGTCGGGCAGCTCCCGCAGCTCGATGAAGAGTGCCCGCGCCGCGCTGCGGTCGCGTGGATCGTGGTGCCCGTGCTCGCTCATCTGGACCGTCCGCTCTGCCTGCGACTGCTCCACCGCGGCCGTACGGCCTTGCGTCCCGTCCGCCCCGTCCACCGGGTGCGGCCTGGCCTGTTGCTCCGGGATGCCCGTCGCGCGCACCACCCCGGGGCGGATCGTCTCGTCCCGCACAGGTCCGTCCCCGTTCCCGTCGCTCACGCCGGCCCGGGTCCCGCGCCGCGCTGTTTGTAGAGGCTGATGCTGACCGTACGGTCGTCCGCGACCGTGGAGTCGACCTTTCCGGCCAGTGCCGAGAGCACCGTCCAGGCGAAGGTGTCGCGCTCCGGGGCGCGGCCGTCCGTGGTCGGTGCCGACACGGTCACCTCGAGGGAATCGTCGACGAGCCGGAACACGCAGCTGAGGACGGAGCCCGGCACGGCCTGCTGAAGCAGGATCGCGCAGGCCTCGTCGACCGCGATACGAAGATCCTCGATCTCGTCGAGAGTGAAGTCCAAACGCGCTGCGAGACCGGCCGTGGCCGTTCGCAGCACCGACAGGTAGGCACCCGCAGCGGGCAGCCGGACCTCTACGAAGTCCTGATTCCCGGGCTCGCCTGCGATCTGGGACACCCTCACCTCCAAGGTGGCACAAACTCTTTCGAGGCTCCGGGAAGAGTGGCCCGGAGCCATGCGGTCCGTCGTCGGTTCTTGGTGCGGCGACGCTATCGCGATCCATGATGCCGTGTCGCCAAGACCCCACCCGATGGTCGTCACTCATGGTAAGCCCATGAGTACGCACAGTGGGTAGGGGTCGGTGGCGGTCAATTGCGAAGAACCGGCGCCGGTTTGACGTACCCAGACGTCAGACGATCGAACCGTCCTGGAAGCACCAACGCCAGCTCTCGCCCGCTTCGAAGCTCCGCATCACCGGGTGACCGGTCTCCTCGAAGTGCCCCGTCGCGTGCCGCAGGGGCGAGGAGTCGCAGCATCCGACGTGCCCGCAGGCGAGACAGAGGCGCAGTTGCACGGGGTGGCTGCCGACGGCGAGGCATTCCGTGCACGTCCCGCTGCGCGGGGCGGGCTCGGGGCGCGGAAGTTCCAGAACATGCGGGCACTCACTCATGATGTGCAGGTTACGACGGATGTGAGGACGGTGAGATGGACGCATTGCCGCTGGTGGCACTGGTCGCGGCCAGTGCGGCGGTGGCGGGGGCCGCGCGCCGGACCCCGGTGCCCGCACCCCTGCTCCTGGTGCTCGCGGGGCTGCTGGCCTCGTACCTGCCCGGTGTGCCGACGTACACCCTGGACGCCCACATCGTCCTGCCGCTGCTCCTGCCGCCGCTGCTCTACACGGCGGCGGTGGACAGCTCCTACCTCGACCTGAGGGCCAACATCCGGCCGATCGCCCTGCTGTCGGTCGGTTACGTGCTCTTCGCGACCCTCGCCGTCGGCTGGCTTGCCTACCTGCTCGTGCCCGGACTGCCGCTCACGGCCGCCCTGGTGCTCGGCGCGGTGATCGCTCCGCCGGACGCGGTCACCGCCGCGGCGATCGCGCGCCGGGTGGGGCTGCCCGCCAGGGTGACCACGATCCTCCAGGGCGAGTCCCTGGTGAACGACGCCACCGCGATCACCGCCTTCAAGGTCGCACTCGCCGCCGCCGTCGGCGAAGGGGTCGGCTGGGGCGCCGGGATCGGCGAGTTCCTGCTGGCCGCGGTCGGCGGCGTGGGGGTCGGCCTGCTGCTGATGGTGCCGCTGCACTGGCTCCGTACGCACCTCAAGGAAGCCCTGCTCCAGAACACCCTGTCCCTGCTGATCCCCTTCGTCGCCTACGCGGCGGCGGAACGGGTGCACGCCTCCGGAGTGCTCGCGGTGGTGGTCGTCGCGCTGTACCTGGGGCACCGTTCCTGGCAGGTCGACTTCGCCACACGCCTCCAGGAGGCCGCGGTCTGGAAGATGGTCGCGTTCATCCTGGAGTCCGCGGTCTTCGCGCTCATCGGCCTGCAGCTGTCCTTCGTACTGAAGGGCCTCGGAACGTACAGCGTCGGCGAGGCCCTCTGGTACGCGGTCGCCGTCTTCCTGGTGGTCGTGGTGGTCCGCTTCGTCTGGGTCTATCCGGCGACCTATCTGCCGCGGTGGCTCTCCAAGCGCATCAGGGAGCGTGAGCCCGGGACCGACTGGACCGCGCCCCTCATCGTCGGCTGGGCGGGGATGCGCGGAGTCGTCTCGCTCGCCATCGCCTTCTCCATCCCGATGCTCACGGACGACGGCGACGTGTTCCCGGCCCGCAACCTGGTGCTGTTCCTGACCTTCACGACCGTCATCGGCACCCTGGTGATCCAGGGCCTGACCCTGCCGCTCCTCGTACGCGTGCTGAAGCTCCCCGGGCGTGACCTCCGCGCGGAGACGCTGGCCGAGGCGCAGGCCCAGAGCCAGGCGTCCACGGCGGCCGAGGCGCGCCTGGACGAGCTGCTCGCCGACCCGGGCAACTGTCTGCCCGATCCGCTCGCCGACCGGCTGCGCACGGTCCTGGAGCGCCGCCGCAACGCCGTGTGGGAGCGGCTCGGCGCGGCCAACCCGGTCACCGGGGAGTCGGCGGACGACACCTACCGCCGGCTCGCCCGCGAGATGATCGACGCCGAGCGCGAGGTCTTCGTCCGGCTGAGGGACGAGCGGCGCATCGACGACGAGATGATGCGCACGCTGCTGCGCCGGCTGGACCTGGAGGAGGCGGCGGCCTACCGGGAGTCAGACGACGCCTAGGGACGACGCCTAGAAGGGTGTGCCCGTGACGACGGCGGCCACGCGCGTCCCCGGGGCGAACGCGCCCTCCTCGGCGAGGGTGGTGAGCGCGTACAGGAGCTTGGCCACGTAGAGCCGTTCGACGGGCAGCCCGTGCCGGTTCTCGAAGTCGTCGGCGAAGGCGTGCAGCTCCGGGGGCGTACGGGCGTAGCCGCCGAAGTGGAACCGCTCGTCCAGCGACCACTGTCCGGCCGGGCCGCCGAACGCCTCCCGCTGCAGGTCCCGTACCGCCTCCCCGAGGAAACCGCCGCGCAGGACCGGGACGCCCAGGGCGCGCTGCCCCGGCCCCAGGCCGGCGGCGAGGCCGGCGAGGGTCCCGCCCGTCCCGCAGGCGACCGCGGCCACGTCGGTCAGGCCGTGGAGTTCGCGCCCGAGGGCTGTACAGCCCTGTGCGGCCAGCGCGTTGCTGCCACCCTCCGGGACGACCACGCACTCCCCGAAGACGCTCAGCAGCCCCTTCAGGACGTCAGGACGGGTCTTCGAGCGGTACGTGGCGCGGTCCACGAAGTGCAGACGCATGCCGTCGGCCGCGCACTGCGCGAGCGAGGGGTTGAGCGGCCGGTGCGCCAGTTCCTCGCCGCGCACGACGCCGACCGTGCGGAAGCCGAGCAGGCGTCCGGCGGCGGCGGTGGCGCGCAGGTGGTTGGAGTAGGCGCCGCCGAAGGTCAGCACCGTACGGCCGCCGGCGGAGGCCAGGTTCAGGGAGAGTTTCCGCCATTTGTTGCCCGGGAGGTCCGGGTGGATCAGGTCGTCGCGCTTGAGCAGCAGCTGTACGCCCCGGCGGGCGAAGCGCTCGTCCTCGGCCGGCTCCAGCGGCGAGGGGAGGGCCGGTCGCAGCCGGGGCGTGCCGGGTGGTTCGTGGTGCACCCGTGCATTGTCCCGCAGCCGGTCACTTGAGGCGTTCGTGGATACGGGCCCGCATGGCGGCCATCGAGAACCCGCGCGGGTCGACCTTGCCGGGCTGCCACTCCCGGTGACCGATCACCGAGGGCGCGCCCCAGTGGTGATAGCGGCAGATCGCCGAGGCGGCCCGCTCGATGGCTTCGAGCTGGACGGCGGGCCAGGGATCCTTGCCGTCGCCGAGGTTCTCGCACTCGAATCCGTAGAAGTAGCGGTTTCCGTCGGTGTTGGCCTCGTTGTCCGCGGGGAGGCGCTTCTCCGCGACGACCGCGCGCAGGACCTCGTCGTCGCCGAGTCCCGCGTGGTTGGTGCGGCCGTAGCCGACCAGGTGGACCCGGCCGTCCTTGGCGATCACTCCGTGGCAGAGCGGGCCCGGGAGGTCCGGGTGGCCGTCACGGCAGAGCTCGACGGTACGGGCGGTGCCCCTGGTCACGGTGTGATGGATCATCACACCGTGCACCGGTCCCCAGGGGCCCTTGTGGTTGCGGTTGTGGGTGCGCCAGTCGCCGACCTGGACGACGGTGAGATCTTCGTCCTTCAGGGCGTCGAGGAAGCTGCTCGCGGACATGGGTGAGGACATGGCCGGCTCCTTTTGCGCGTAGGGCGCGTGGGGGGTGTGTGCCGTACAGCGCTTCTACCCGAACCGGGCCCGGTGGACCATCCGTTCGGACAACGTGCGAGCTGATCCGGACAATTCCGCGAGCAGCCTGCGGAATCGCCCCCTTCTGTGCTTAGGCCTGTGCGAGCCACAGGTCGGGGCCGAACACCTCGTAGTGGATGTCCGCCGCGGGAAGACCCTTGGCCAGCAGCTGGGCGCGGACCGTGCGCATGAACGGCAGGGGCCCGCAGAGGTAGGCGTGCGTGCCGGCCGGGACCACGAGGTCCGTCAGGTCGACCAGGCCCGTGCGGTCGGCGGGGTGGCCGGGTGCGGGGTTCTCGTACCAGAAGTGCGCGGAGGCGTCGGGGAGCCGGTCCGTGAGACGGGTGTGGTCCGCGCGCAGGGCGTGGTCGGCGGGGGACCGGTCGCCGTGCACGACCGTCACGGGCGAACGGTGGCCGGTGGACGACAGGTGGTCCAGCATCGAGAGCATCGGGGTGCAGCCGATGCCGGCCGAGGCGAGGAACAGCGGGGCGTCGACCGCGTCGAGCACGAGGTCCCCGTAGGGGGCGGAGACGCGCAGCCGGTCACCGGGACGCGTGTGGGCGTGCAGGTGCCGCGAGACCTCTCCGTCGGGGGTGTCGCCGCCGCGCACCCGCTTGACGGTGATCGAGCGCTGGGGCGAACCCGGGGCGCTGGAGAGGCTGTACTGGCGTATCTGGCGGGCTCCGTCGGGGAGTTCCACCTGTACGGAGACGTACTGGCCCGGCCGGAAGACGGGGGCGGGCGTGCCGTCGGCGGGGCTGATCCGGAAGGTGGCGACGTCCTCGGTCTCCTCGGTCCGGCCGGTGACCTCCCACTCGCGCCAGACGTCACCGGCGACGACGCCCTGCTGGGCGTACAGCCGGTCCTCGATGGCGATCAGGGCGTTGGCCATCAGCCAGTAGACCTCGTCCCAGGCGGCGGCGACCTCGGGGGTGACCGCGTCGCCGAGCACCTCGGCGATGGCGGCGAAGAGGTGGGTGTGCACGACCTTGTACTGCTCCGCCGTCACGCCGAGCGAGGCGTGCTTGTGGGCGATGCGGCTCAGCATCACGTCGGGGCGGGTGTCCGGGTGCTCGACCAGGTGCGTGGCGAAGGCGGCTATCGAACCGGCGAGCGCCTGACGCTGCGCCCCGGACGCCTGGTTGCCCCGGTTGAAGAGGTCCCGCAGCAGCTCGGGGTGGGCGTCGAACAGCTTCCGGTAGAAGAGGTCCGCGATGTCTCCCACGGCCGCTCCGACGGCGGGCAGCGTGGCACGGACAGTGACGGTCGACGACTCGGAGAGCATTCGGGAACTCCTGGGGTGTGGGTCGGGGTGTGGATCGCGCGCGGGCGTCGCGGTGTGGCCTGCGCGCGAGGGTGGGACGGGCGCGTCAGTCCGGGGCGGGACCGCTGCTGATGCCGATCAGCAGCGGGCCGGTCGGGGAGGCGACGAGTTCCGCCACGGTGAGGGGGTCGAGTGAGGCGTAGAACGCCTCCTGCGCCCGTCGGAGAGCACCGCGCAGCACACAGGCCGTGCGCAGCGGGCACGGTGCGCTGCCCTCGCACTCGACGACGTCGCCGGGACCTTCCAGCTCCCGCACGACGGCGCCGATCGACGCCGAGTGGCCGGCTTCGGTGAGGGTGAGGCCGCCGCCCCTGCCGCGCCGGGCATCGACCAGGCCGAGGTGCTGGAGCCTGGCCACGACCTTCGCGGTGTGGGTGTACGGGACCCGCATGGTGGCCGCCACCTCGCGGGTGGTCGGCGGATCCTCGTTCTCCGCGACGGCCAGGCGCATGAGGACGCGCAGTGCCACATCGGTGAATCTCGTCAGCCGCATGGGCCTCACGGTAGGTAATTTGCATCTTGGATGCAAGTTATGAGGAGCGCGCGGCGACGGTATGCAACGTGCCCCGCGGAAAGGGGATTAGTCGCACTCTTTTGTGTAATGGCGCGGCGAGTGCTCCTGCTGAAAGGCTTTTTCGGACAGGTCAGCCCATGATCGAGAGGACCGTCAGATGTCCGTTGGTGAAGAGGTTCGAGACACGCAGGTTCCGCCGCAGCAGAGTCTTGGCACGGCAGCCGCGCGGAACCTCGCGACGACCACCAAGTCCGCGCCGCAGATGCAGGAGATCACCTCCCGGTGGCTGTTGCGGATGCTGCCGTGGGTGCAGGTACAGGGCGGTACGTACAGGGTTAACCGTCGGCTGAGCTACGCGGTCGGGGACGGTCGTGTGACCTTCGTGCAGACCGGCGACCGGGTCAGCGTGATCCCCGCCGAGCTCGGAGAACTGCCCGCGCTGCGCGAGTTCGCGGACGAGGAGGTGCTGGCGGAGCTGGCACGGCGTTGCGAACAGCGCGAGGTGGAGCCCGGGGAGGTGCTGGCCGCGTCCGGGGACGCGGCGGACCGGGTCTTCCTGCTCGCGCACGGCAAGGTGGAGAAGATCGGCGCCGGGCTCTACGGAGACGAGACGGTGCTCGGCGTCCTCGCGGACGGTGCCTACTTCGGTGACCACTCCCTGATCGACGGCGACGCCAACTGGGAGTACACGGCCCGGGCCGTCACCGCCTGCACCCTGCTCACGCTGCGGCGTTCGGACGTGCTCAACCTCGCGGCACGCGCCGACTCGCTCCGCGACCACCTCGCAGGACTGCTCTCCATCCCGCACCAGCGCACCAACAAGTACGGCGAGGCGGCGATCGATCTCTCCGCCGGCCATGTCGGGGAGTCCGTCGTCCCGCACACGTTCGTCGACTACGAGTCGGCCCCGCGCGAGTACGAACTGAGCGTCGCCCAGACCGTGCTGAAGGTGCACAGCCGGGTCGCCGACCTCTACAACCAGCCGATGAACCAGACCGAGCAGCAGTTGCGGCTCACGGTCGAGGCGCTGCGCGAGCGCCAGGAGCACGAGCTCATCAACAACCGCGAGTTCGGACTGCTCAACAACTGCGACTACGGCCAGCGCCTCCAGCCGCACGACGGGGCTCCCAGCCCCGACGACATGGACGAGCTGCTGTCCCGCCGGCGCGGCTCGAAGCTCTTCCTCGCCCATCCGCGGGCCATCGCCGCCTTCGGCCGCGAGTGCAACAAGCGTGGCCTGGTGCCGGAGAGCGTGGAGGTCGGCGGACACCATGTGCCCGCCTGGCGCGGGGTGCCGATCTTCCCGTCCAACAAGATCCCCGTCACCGACGCCAGCACCACGTCGATCATCTGCATGAGGACCGGCGAGGCCGAACAGGGAGTCGTCGGACTCCAGCAGAGCGGCATCCCGGACGAGATCGAGCCGAGCCTGTCGGTGCGCTTCATGGGCATCGACGAGCAGGCGATCATCTCGTACCTGGTGACGGCCTACTACTCCGCGGCCATCCTCGTGCCGGACGCCCTCGGTGTCCTGGAGAACGTCGAGGTGAGCCGCTGGCGGTGATCCTCCGGAGGACCCGGACGGGGGCGTCCGGGTCCTCCGCCCCGTCACTCCGCACACATCCACCGGGATGCCCGGCCGCGGCGGCGGCCGGGCATCCCGGTGAGCCCGATGGGCGACTCAAGAGGAGAAACCGTGACCATGACGCGTACGGACGCCGCGACGGAAGGCCATGAGGCCGCAGCCCTCCTGGAACGCACCCGGAGCGCCGTCGACCCGCATCTGCGCTCAGCCGTGGAGTCGTTGCCCGGGGGCATACGGCGGGTCGCGATGTACCACTTCGGCTGGGAGAACGCGGACGGCAGTCCCGCCTCGGGGCAGGCGGGCAAGGCCATCAGACCCGCGCTCGTCCTCGCCGCCGCCCGTGCCCTGGGAGGGGACCCGGACCGCGCGGTGAGAGCCGCCGTCGCCGTGGAACTGGCGCACAACTTCACCCTGCTCCACGACGACGTGATCGACGAGGACGCCACCCGTCGTCACCGGCCCACCGCCTGGGCGGTCTTCGGCGTCCCGGACGCCGTCATCACCGGCGACGCCATGCTCGCCCTCGCTCAGCGGCTGCTCGCGGAGGACCCGCACCCGGCCGCCGCCAGGGCCTCGGCGCGGCTCTCCAGCTGCGTCATCGAGCTCTGCGCCGGCCAGCAGGCCGACTGCGCCTTCGAGGAGCGCGGACCGGACGACGTCACGCTGGACGAGTGCCTCACCATGGCGACGGCCAAGACGGGTGCGCTGCTCGGCTGCGCCTGTGCTCTCGGCGCCCTCTACGCGGGGGCGGACGAGCGGGCGGTCGGTGCCATGGACGGCTTCGGCCGCGAGGCGGGACTCGCGTTCCAGCTCATCGACGATCTGATCGGCATCTGGGGCGACACGGACCGCACCGGCAAGCCCGTCGGCGCGGACCTGGCCGCCCACAAGAAGTCCCTGCCGGTGGTGGCCGCGCTCACCTCCGGCACCCCGGCCGCCGCCGAGCTGGCCGCGCTCTACCGGGGCGCCATGGCGACCTCGGGCGAGGTGAGCCGGGCCGCCGACGCGGTGGACCGGGCAGGGGGGCGGGACTGGGCGCAGATCTGCGCGGGGGACCGGATGGCGCGGGCGGTCCACCATCTCTCCCGGGCGGTGCCCGATCTGGCCTCGGCCGGTGATCTGCTCGCCCTCGCGGAGTTCGTCACGCGCCGCACGCACTGACCTCCCACCACCGGCCGGCCGACCCAACTCTAGGATTCCGCAGGAAGGTTGAGGTCGGACGGACGGGCGGGAGCCGGGCATGGGTGTAGGGATACGGCAGGCGGACGAGCGGGACCGGGACCAGGTCGTGAGGATTCTGGACGAGGCATTCCACGACGACCCGGTGAGCAGCTGGGTCTTCCCGGAGGAGGAGCACCGCCGCGCGGTGCACGGCAGGTTCCTCGGTGTCTTCGTCGACGTCGCGCTCGACGAGGGCCGCATCGATCTGCTGGAGGACGGCACGGCCGCGGCCCTGTGGCTGCCGGTGCCCGCGGGGGCGCCCGAGGAGGAGGACCCCACCCCCGCGCTGATGAGGGAGACCGCCGACCCCGACAACGAACGGGCCGAACTGGTAGGGAGGCTGACGGGCGCGGTTCATCCGCACGACCGCGCCCACGAGTACCTGCTCATGATCGGGGTGTCTCCCGAGCGCCAGGGAGAGGGCCTCGGGGCCGCTCTGATCGACGGGGTCCTGGAGCGGTGCGACCGCGAAGGGGTCCCGGCCTATCTGGAGGCGAGCAGCGAGCGGAGCCGCGGGCTCTACGAGCGGCTGGGGTTCACCTTCATGGGTCGAACGGTCGACCTGCCCGACGGGCCCTCCATGTGGCCCATGTGGCGCGAACCCCGGTCCGCCTGACGGCAGTCGGGACGGGCCGGCCGGATCGCCGGCCGGCGTCGCCCGGAGGGAAGCGGAGGGTGCCACCGAGGCGGCTGCGGGTACGGGCTACAGTCCCTGCTCATGACAGATGAGTCGTGGGCAGGCTGGTACCGGGACCGTCATGGTTCCGATGCCGTCATTCTCACCACGGACGGACAGCAACTCCGCATCCGGATCAGAGGTGTCGACTTCGAGGGCGAGAGCTTCGACGGCCTCGGTCCCGTGGCCGGCGTACCGCCGGAAGGGCGGGAGTTCACCTTGGCGGACGGGGTGCTCGACGACTGCGTACTGGAGTGGGATCTCCCGCTCCCGGTCCTCGTGTCCGGCACGCTCCGCCAGGCCACGCTCAGCTGCCTGCTGTCGCTGCGCCGCTCGGACCCGGACCTGGCGCTCGCCCTGCATCTGGACGGCGCGGTCTACGAATCGGCCCGCGCGGCAGGTGACTTCGCCGCGGCCCTGGCCACCATTCAGCGGGTCCTTCCGGACGGGATTCGCCTGCAGACCTGCATCGCCTGCGCGTTCTCCGACTACTTCCCGGATCCGGTCCGCGGGCTCTCCGGCGGTCTCGCCTGCTTCCGTGGCGCCAAGGACGCGTACCGCGGTGCCGCGGACGGCGGAGACGTCGCCGAGCTGTGGGACCGGCGCACCGGGTTCGTCCAGGAGATCTGGAGCTGCCGGGAGTTCGAGGCGCGTCCGGCGGAGGGCGCGGGGACCGGGCACCGGGGTGCCTTCCCCCTGGAGCACGCCTGATCCGGACGAGGGACCCGGAGGGCGTGAACGCCCACGCTCAAGGGGCCGCTCCGGATGAGGAGCGGCCCCTTGCGGCAGTCCCGGGCGGCTCCGCCGCAGCCGTGTGGCACGGCTGCGGCAGGGCCGGTGGGAGGCCGCCCCGGGAAGGGGCGCCTGCCGGGACCGCGGGGAGGCCGGGTCAGGAAGTGGCGCCGGCCAGGGCTGCTGCGAAACCGTTCTGCCAGAGGTAGTTCACCCGCGAGCGCTCCGCCGAGTTCGGGTTGGCGTTGGTGCAGGACGTGCCGGGACCGCCGCCCGACATCAGCTCGCTGCACGGCCCGGAGTAGTGGTCCGGGAGGCCGAGCACGTGCCCGGTCTCGTGGGCCGTGACGCGGGTCGAGTTGTACTGCTGGTTCTGCCGGTAGTCCAGGAAGATGTAGCCGCCGCCGTGTCCGTCCGTGCTCGCGTACGAACCGCGGGAGTCATTGCCCTCGTAGTACGCGAAGTCGGCGTTCGAGCCTTCCTGGAGCTGGACGTTGGAGACCGAGCTGTTCCAGATCCGGGTGCTGCTGGCTATCTGGCTCCGGAAGGACGGGGCGTTGGCCGTGCTGTAGACGACCGTGACCGAAGCGGCGCCCGGGTTGGCCGCCCGCTTCTCGGCGACGGACTTCATGACGGCCTTGTAGAACGCCCGGTTCGCGGCGGCGTTCTCGCTCGACCCGGCGTACGCGGTGTAGCCCGCCGTCGCGGTCGACGAGGCGGTGGAGGGAGCGGCCGACGCCGGATCTGCGGCGACCGCGGGTGTCGCGCCCAGGGCGGCGACGAGGCCGAGGCCGGCGGCGGCCGACGCGAGGGTGATGCGGAGGTGTCTCATGGGGGGCTCTCCTAGCTGTTCCGATGAACCCGTTCCGCTGAATGGCGTCCGGCGCACCAACAGGCCGGCCAGGAGGGCGAACCTGTCCGGTGTGCGGACTCGGTACGGGTGCGGTACGGAGAGAGTGTGGAGGCGCGAGGGGCCGCTGCGGATGATGCCAACCGGCGATAGCACCGCCCTATCGCCCACACATCCACCGCACACGACCATCACCCGACGGGCGCCCCAACAGCCGCTGAATTGCCGGCCTTTGGTGCGGTTGGGGCGTCTGGTGCGAGCTGGTGCGGCCGTCCTACCCTCACAGCATGGAGCTTGAGGTGAGGCACCTCAGGGCGCTCTGCGCCATCGCCGACACGGGAAGCCTGCACCGCGCGGCCCGGCAGCTCGGCGTCAGCCAGCCCTCACTGACGACCCAGCTGCGGCGGATCGAGAACGCCCTCGGCGCCGAACTGTTCCGCCGCGAACGCACCGGCTGCCGGCCGACGCTGCTGGGCCGGTCCGTCCTCAGCCGGGCCCGCCCCCTCGTCGACGGCATGAGCGCCCTGGTCAGCGAGGCACTCGCGGAGGCCGGAGCGGCCCGGGAGAGCGGCCCGACCCTGCGTATCGGCTCCACCGCGAGCCGGGTCATCGGCGGCTGGCTGAGCAGGCTGCGGGCCGGACTGCCCGGCACCGACATCTCGCTGCGGGTCGACGTCTCGGCCCACGCGCTGCTCCGCAGCGTCGAGGCGGGCCGGCTCGACGTCGCCTTCGTGCACGAGGTGGAGGGCTGCCCGCTCTCCGTTCCGGACGGTCTGCGCCAGCGCGTACTCCTGGACCGGGAGCCGCAGTTCATCTCGCTGGCCCGGGACCATCCGGCAGCCGCCGGCCCGGTGGTGGACCTCGGGGATCTGGCCACCGACCGGTGGATGGTCGATCCCACCGTGGACGGTGAGTGGGACGCCGTCCGCAGAGTGCTCGGCGCCGCCGGGCTCGATCCGCCCGTCCTGCACGGCGACTACCTCACCGCGGCCTCCCTCGTGGTTCTCGGCGAGGTCGTCGCCCCCTGCCAGCCCACCTCCGGGCCGCGCGAGGACATGGCGATCCGCCCGCTGCGCGACGACCCCCTCGCCGTACGCCTGCTGCTGGTCTCCCGGCCGGGGACCGACACGGCGGTGGTGTACGGGGCGCTGGAGGCGGCGTACCGCGAAGCGGCGCTGCGGGCGGCCTCCTACCACCAGTGGCTGGTGCGCCACCGCAGCCCGCTCGCCCGTACACCCTGACGCGGCGCCGCGGCCCGGGCGGCGCCCGGCACCGTACGGCACGGGGCACCGTGCGGCACGCGGATTCTGCCCGTAGCGAGGCAGCGTTCCCAACCGGCCGCCCGACCTGCAGAGTCGACGCATGAAGCTCTTGATGCTGGGCGGTACGGAATTCGTCGGACGTGCCGTCACCGATGCTGCGCTGGCCCGGGGCTGGCAGGTCACCGTCTTCCACCGCGGGCACCACGCGCCGCCGCCGGGCGTCGCCGCCCTGACCGGCGACCGCACCACCGAGGAGGGCCTCGCGGCCCTGGCCGACGGGAGCTGGGACCTGGCCGTCGACACCTGGAGCGGCGCGCCCTCGGCCGTACGGGACGCCGCCCGGCTGCTGTCCGGGCGGGTGGGCCACTACACGTACGTGTCCAGTCGTTCGGTGTACGCGTACCCCACCCCGGCCGGGACGGCGGAGGACGGCCCCCTGGTGGACGGTGCCTCGCCCGACGCCGGCGGGGACGTCTCGTATGCCCTGGCCAAGCGCGGCGGGGAACTGGCCGCACTCGACGCCTTCGGCGACCGCGCCCTGCTGGCCCGCGCCGGACTCATCATCGGCCCGGGGGAGAACATCGGCCGTCTGCCGTGGTGGCTGAGCAGGATCGCCCGGGGCGGACCGGTGATCGCGCCGGGCCCGCGGGACGCCGACCTCCAGTACATCGACGCCCGCGACCTGGCGACCTGGATCCTGGACGCCGCGGTGGACGGCCTCCACGGCCCGTACAACACCGTCAGCCATCCCGGGCACACCACCATGGGCGAGCTGCTCGACAGCTGCGTACGGGTCACGGGCTCCGACGCCGGCCTGCGCTGGACCGACCCCGGGACGCTGCTCGCCGCGGGGGTGGAACCCTGGAGCGACCTGCCGGTCTGGCTGCCCGAGGGAGAGCTCTACGACACCCTGCACCAGGGCGACGTCACCAAGGCGCACGCGGCCGGGCTGCACTGCCGCCCGGTGGAGGAGACGGTCGCCGACACCTGGACGTGGCTCGTCGGGCAGGGCGGAACGGCGCCGCAGCGTCCGGACCGCCCCCAGGTGGGTCTCGATCCGCAGCTGGAGGCGAAGCTGCTGGCCGGCTGAGCCGCCCGGCATCCGTCCGATGCCGCCGGTCGATCGAACCGGGCGGAGACGAGGCGAATGGGTGAGGGGCTCCCTCGCGGCGGGGCTCGTCGCGGCAGGCGGCGCGGCATTCGTCGTGGCGCGCAGGGCACGCCGCCGCCCGGCCCAGGACCGGTCCCGCTAGCGTGGGCCGATGACCGAACCGCTGCCACAACTGCTCCACCTCACCGAAGCCCCCTTGTGGGAGTCCGCCCGCGCGTCCGGGACCTACGAGATGTCCACGCGCGGGCGGACCCTCCACGAGGAGGGCTTCATCCACTGCTCGCTGCCGCACCAGCTCTCCGGCGTGGCCGAGACGCTGTACGGGGAGGAGGACGAGGGCCTGGTGGTGCTGGTCATCGACCCCGCACGGCTCGCCGTGCCCGTGCGGTACGAAGCCATGGCGCCCGGTGGCGAGGAGTTCCCGCACATCTACGGGCCGCTCCCGGTGGAGGCGGTCGTGGCCGTGCTCCCCTGGCAACGAAAGGACTACGAACTCCAGTGATCGGCCCCCTCATCGCGGTGACCGGCGCGAGCGGTGCGGTCGGCGGCCGCGTCGCCCGCCGGCTCGCCCGGACCGGCGTCCCCGTACGGCTCCTCGGCCGCGACCCGTCCAAGCTGCCCGCACTGCCCGGCGCCACCGTGGCCCCGGCCGCCCCCTACGGCGACGGCGAGGCGATGCGCCGCGCCCTCGATGGCGCGCACACGCTCTTCCTCGTCTCCGCGCACGAGAGCCCGGACCGGGTGCGCGAGCACACGACGGCGGTGGACGCGGCCGTGGCCGTGGGCGTCGAACGGATCGTGTACGTGTCGTTCCTCAACGCGGCGCCTGACGCGACCTTCACCTTCGCCCGCGACCACTGGCACACCGAGGCGCACATCCGGGTGGCCGACGTGCGCCACACCTTCCTGCGCGACAGCTGGTACCTCGCCGCACTCCCGGCGATGACGAGCGCGGACGGCGTCCTGCGGGGTCCGGGCGGCGACGGCCGGGTCTCGGCGGTCGCGCACGAGGACATCGCCGACTCGGCCGCGGCCGTCCTGCTCGACGAGGGCACCACCCACGACGGCGTCACCTACGACCTCACGGGCCCCGAGGCGTTCACGCTCACCGAAGCGGCGGAGGAACTCACCCGCCGCACCGGCCGCCCGGTCCGCTACGTCCCCGAGACCAGGGACCAGGCGTACGCCTCCCGTTCCTCGTACGGGGCCGAGGACTGGGAAGTGGCCGGCTGGGTGACCTCGTACGAGGCGATCGCGGCCGGCGAGATGGCCACGGTCTCGGACGCCGTACCGACCCTCACGGGGCACCCCGCCAAGGACCTCGCGACGTACCTGGACGAGAACCCGGACAGCTACCGCCACTTGCTCGCCGGCGGCTGACCCGGAACGGCAGGGGAGGGGCACGGGAGGGCCCGTCGCGAGCGCACTGATCGGGTGTCTTGCGGCCTGAGCGGGGACCGCGGCTCCCCGTTCGCCGTGCCTCTCCTCAGTCGGCATCCAGGGTGATCCCGGAGAGGGCCGCCATCGCCTGCAGGAAGGCGTCGGTGCCGCGCAGGCTGTCCACGCCGTTCTCGTAGGCAGTGGTTCTGCGTCCGTAGTCTTCGGCCAGGTCCTGGACGAGTGGGCGGATGTCGGCGTGGGAAGCGACCATGATCGAGTCGTACTGGCCGACGTCGGACCCGATGGTCAGGTCGACGAGGATCTCTCTCCCGGCGATGACGCTGGGCAGGCTCGGCCGCTCCGCGCCGCGTAGGGCGCTGACCAAGGACGCGTGGCGGTCCGGCCCGGGTTCGACCGCGAACACCGTGATCTCGGACGACGCGTCGAGGAGCACCGCGTGCAGCATGCGGATGAGGTCGCGTGGAGTGTTCAGTCGGAACAGACCGGCGCGCTGGGCGTCCTCCACGCGCCAGGAGTCCAGTCCTGGACGGAACCCGTGCGTGGAACATGCGGGAACGAAGCCCTTGTCGCGTGACGCGAAAGTCGGCTCCTCGGCGTCGACTTCGTACTCCCAGTCGACGAGAGCGGGCTTCTGCGCCAGAAATCGTTCGGCGTCGTCCCGGTAGTAGGCGGGGATCGCGTATCGGGTCAGTCCCCGGGTGAACCGCCAGAGCAGGCCCACGTAGACGGCTACTTCCTCCATGTTGTTGTTGTTCACGGCGTATTCGGAGAAGGGCGTCGGCCCTTCCGGCCAGCCCTGAAACAGGCCGGGCCAGTGCCGGGTCACGGAGGGCTGCTCGCCGGGGAGGTAACGATGGACGTTCACGCCGCTCGTGCGGACGTGCTCAAAAGTGAGGGGCTGCACGGCGCGAGCGTAGGGCCATACGGACTGCGGCACTCAACCCCCGGGTGTCCGGGGGAAGACGACCGCACCCGGTCCGTCATGGACGCCGTTGGAGGCGGCCTACGGACCGGGTGCGGTCAGGATGACCGGGCGGTCGTAGAGACCGCAGGTCGAAAGGCTTGATCGGAGATCAGGCCTTCTTGGTCTCCTAGTAATAGGCCAGGTCGGTGACCTGCGAGGACCTTCACCGTGGGCCGCTGACCTGGCCTTTTGCCGTTGGTAAGCGATGGGATGCGACGGTCCTGATCGGGTGTCTTGCGGACTGTGTGCGGACTGCTGCCCGCTCGCAGTTAGCAGCGCTCCTGATTACATCGACGGACACGAGCCGTGCCGCCAAGCGGTGCCGCTGCTGCGCCGCCTGGCCATGTCCCTACGGCTGGCGTTGCCAGCATCTGCGGTTCTTATCATCGCTAATCGGGACGTAATTCGCTAAGTGGATAAAAGCACCCGAATGGCTGAGGGACTCCAAAAACCCCATACGTCCGCACCGTCCCACGGCTAGCATTACGCCCCTACATGCGGCACAAGCACCATGGCAGTGGAGTCGGCATGACCGTCACAGATGACCAATCCTTCGATGCAGAACTCCCGAAGAGTGGGGGCGAGCGGCGAAATTCGGAGGAAAAGCTCTCTCTGCTGACCTACGCCGACTTGGCCAAGGCTGCTACGAAGATGCAAGCTGGTGCAACTAAGACGAAAGCTGGCTGGGAGAACCTGCGAGCTTTGATTGCTCGGCTCCAAGGTGAGAACGAAGGTGCGCTAGACCCTACCCAGGGGGATTTGTGGGGCATCAAAGGGCTTCGCCTCTGCGGGTTTCAGGGAACTGCATCCGAAATCTCCGTGGAGATCGATCCCTCTCCTGGTATCAGCATCTATCACGGGCCGAATGGATCTGGTAAGTCCACCATTTCTGATGGAATCCGAACCGCTCTCTCAGGAAAAACTGGGTGGTGGGCTGATGTAGCCGCGCCGACAGGGCGAAGTAAATTTGATCCCCTCTGGGAAAAGATCAATAGAGCGCGTGACAGTGTGCAATCTTGGGCAGAAGTCACCCTTGTGCGCAACAGCGAAGAGTTGATCCTGCGTTGCGTGCTCACTGACAACGGTGACGTTAGCGATGCCTATGGAGAATGGACAACCTCGTCTGGCGAAGTTTGCCGTGTTGACATGGGAAGCACATGGCGTCATGCCCTCGAAGGGCATCCGCCAGTCTTTTCGTACGCCGAGGTGGAGCGGCGCGTTCAGCAAAGTAATGATCTGCAGCGCTATATCGCCAATCTCCTTGCGTTGGGAGGAGCGTTTACGCACCTAGAGGCACTAGTTTTGGAGTTGAGTGAAACCGCTTCGGCGAGTAAAAAGAAGATCGATGCTGCTCTCAAGGATGGCAAAGGACGAGTCGCCGAGGTTGACCGCCGTTTCCGTCTCGGTGAACCGGCGGTCGATATTGGGGACATTTGCTGGCCAGTCATTAGCGAAAATATTGAAGACTGGCTGACTCGGCATAACCTTGTGGACGTTGGGTCCCCTACAGTTGAAGTCACGAACTCCGACGTAGACCGCCTGTGGCGGGCATTGTCGGCAGTAGACGCCGCCTTCCAGAAGCTGGAAAGCGCCCCTGAGCTGACTAGTCCGAGAATCGCCCAGCATTTGGATGCGCTTTATAGGGATGCCGTGGAGATTGCTCCAGTTAGCCCTATGTGCCCAGTTTGCAATTCGTCAGTTGCTAACTGGGTAGAAACCTTGCAGGGAAACGTGGAGCGGCATGCTGTGCTGTCACCGATCCACGAAGAGGCGCGCCATTCGTTGACCGATCTAAGGGATACTTCCGTCGTAGTGAATTACGTTGCGGAAGTTCTCGCGCTGATTAAATCGTCTGAAAATAGCGACAGGGATGCTGCGGCGTCTGCAGCGACAGTTGCAGAACGCCTCCGCGCAGTGATGAATTATCACGGAAGCCGGCCCGCCCCGGAGGTGCGTGAGGGATTCCTGGCCTTGAGGAACGCCGTTACCACTTCCGGATGGCGCCAAGCGAGCAGCGCGGCAGTCGAGGCAAGCGAGATCACGCGGCAGTGGCTTCGAGAGCGTAGGGGAGCCCTCGAGGGCTTCTTGCATACCTGGCGTATGGAGCAAGAGAAAGGTAGGGAGAGTGCCCTATGGCAAGAGACCAAGAAGTGTTCAACCTCACTCGCCGACAAACTGAGAAAGGAGCGGACTGAATATTTTAAAGAAAAGGCTGATAAGCGGGTTAGGCAGTTGCTCGAAGACGTTGGAATCTATCTGGATAGAATTCACCTGACGACGGCCAGAGCTGATGTAAGCGTGAGTAATTCGAGTGGTCAAGAATTGACGCTCTCTATGTTGAGTGCCGGTCAGAGAAATGCTTTCCTGCTCGCTCCGTTGCTCTCTACTGCAGAGTCGGGACCCTTTTCGTTCCTGATCCTGGATGACCCGGTTCACGCGTTTGATGAGATCCGAGTTGACCGTCTGGCCTCCGTTTTGGTCGATCTCAGTTCCGAGCGACGGATTATTGTATTCACCCACGATGAACGGTTGAAGCAACACCTCCTTGCCCGGGCAGCGAACGGTCAAGCCTGGCGGGTAAGCCGTGATGTCGAGAAGGGGGAAATTAGCATCGAGTCAACGGACGAGATGTGGAGAGTCTTGCTGGATGATGCAGATAACATCGTGCAGTGGGCTCCCCGGTCGTCGCCTACGACTTACTTGACTGAATCTCAGGTTGTTAGGGGACTGTGTCGGCAGGCTGTCGATCACGCTCTACATTCCTGCGTCGTCCGCTACTCGCTGGCACAGAAGAAGGATGTGACGCACAACGTTTCGTCTCTTGATGTGCTTGATAATACCGTCAAGAGGGTGGCATTTGTGGAAGGGGTGATAAATCAGACCCATGATGGCAGGAATCCGATCGATGAGTTCAATAGAATTTGTGGGCATTACCTGCGTGGCTGGAACAAGGCAATTCACGGATCTGACGACGTCAAGGCGAACCTAACCCAGGAGGTCGAGAAGGCTCGGGAGGCTTGCGCAGTGATCACTGCTTGGAATTTCTCATGAAACTCGATACTGCATCTCGGCGTCGCATTGAAGTGTTTGAGCTGAGGCTGCGCATTGAGCTGGCCACCATTGAGGCTTACCATCGGGTTTGTCAACCAGAAAGCCCGCTTTTGTATATCAATAACGTGCCTGGCCGGATTTCTATCGTCATCGGACTAGTGCCTCCAGAGGAAGTTACGGAAGCGGCCGGGCTGGTGCGATTGGTCAGGCATGTCTATGGTCGAGCATCGGATATTTTGCACGGCAGGTCGAGCATGTTGGATGCTCCAGACGTGATAATTGATGAATGGCGGAGCATCGTTGAGCGGTTGGAGGATCTAACCGGTGTGCGGTCAAATGCGAGTTCGCGCTAAAGATATTTGTATGCCGCGTTTCCCCTGACTCAATGTACGCGTTCACCGTGGTCGATAAGCGTTCGTAAGAAGGGTCAGGCATCTCTACTGCCAGCCGTTAAGGGAAACCTCTAGGCCCCCCGTGAAGTATCGGTGGAGGGCGCTTGCGGTGGTGTCCACGAACTCTTCGGGAATGGCGTTGGCGTGGACCCAGCGGACCTGAGAGTGCTTACGGGGTTCGCGGTTTTCGGGTTCGCCGGTCCACTCGTGGGCGGTGAAGACGACGGTGAGGAAGCCGTTGGGGGCTTCGACGCCCCAGGCGCCGTGGATGATGTGGGCGACCTTGAGAGACTCGGGCTTCACGGTGAGGCCGGTCTCCTCATAGAGTTCGCGGACCGCAGTCTCGGTGATGGGCTCGCCGGGTTCGCTCTTGCCGACCGGCAGGTCCCACATACCTTGGGCGAACTTGGCGTTCTCGCTGCGTTTGAGTAGGACGACGCGGTTGGTGGCCCTGTCGTGGACGATGACCGCAGCGACCAGCAGGGTCATCGATTCGAGCGCCGGCTTGAGGGCCTTCGGCTGGTCGCCGGTCTGCTGGGGCATGGGGGTCCCTTCATACATAGGACTGATTGTCGAGCGAGGGCTCCGAGGGGCCGCCGTAGCACTTCCGCAGAAGAGATCAGTTCGGAAGGTTCGCCGACCTGTCTGTGCTCGGTGGCACGAGATCAACGTGCGGGAGGCTGCGCCACGGTTGATCCATCCGCAGGCTGCGTCCGTCAGGAGCGATTGCTTCGATGCTGTTGCCAGAGCCGTGCGGCGTTGAGCAAGTTCATTGTCCAGTCGTCTGGAGCGGAGCCCGCGATCTCCTCCCAGAGGTTCGCGCTGGCGTCAGCGAAGGCGTCCACTGCTCGGGATGGTGCCAATGCCCAGGCGGGAAGAAACGCGACCGTCTCCTCTGCGGCAGAAGGCGTGTGGCCAGCCGCGATGAGCCAGATGACCCAGTGGGCGGGATCCAACCAGGCGGCTCCGCGGGTGGCCCAGCCCCAGTCGACGAGGTGGGCGCGGTCGTGGGTGATGAGAACGTTGTGGTTGTTCCAGTCAGTGTGAAGCAGCGCGTTTCCTGCGAAAGCTTTCGCGTCGGCGGGATCGGCGACGTAGCCAGCCAGGCGTTGTTCGGCGTGCCGGAGTTCGATGTCAGGGCAAGGGAGAGAGGAGAGCTCTCTGAGGGCCCCGGTCACTTTGGGCAAGTCGGGGGAGCCTGGGGAGTAGTCGGCATGGCGGCCGTCGATGGCCTCAAAGCCAAGGAGATCCCAGCCGCCGGCGATGGCATGGAAATGCATGCGCGGGGCGAGCGGGGTCACGTACGGGTTGATGTCTGCCTCGCGTTGCTGCGTCCAGACCCAGCGATGGTCGGAGCGCAGGCCCTTGAGGAAGACGACTCCGCCGGCGGTGTGCGCGAGCGCGGAGAGGGAGCTGTTAAGACCGGTGCTGACCTCTTCGATCCTGAGAATCGAGCCGATCTCGGCTTCGATGGCGGTACGAGCGCCAGAGGGGAGACTGCCGAAGGTGATGGAGGGTGCGGGCATGGCCGTCAGGTTTCCAGATCTAAGCGCCAACAGGGGCCTCCGGCGCGAGGTGCCGCCGAAAGCCCCTGAAGGGATGGTCAGTTGTACGGGTTGTCGTCCCCGCAGCCGGGCGTGGTGGCCGCAGCGAAGGCGTCCACGTCGTCGATGAGGATGATCTCCGCATCAGGCTCGGACAGCGGGCGGATGGGGGCGATCTCGACTGCTACGGCGGTCATGGTTCAGCTCCTTGTAGTCGCGTGTTGGCAGTACCTGTCCAGTGGTGCCTTCGCCTCCTGGTAGACCTTGGCCAGCGGCCGGCAGACCCGGCAGGTGCCGGAGAGCTGGCAGCCGGTGCAGCCACCGGTGCGAAGCATCAGAGAGTCGGCGATGCCGCCAAGGCGGCTCAGGCCCTCGACTCCCGTTGTCATGAGGGGGATCACTTCGTCACGGCCAACCTTGCAGATGGTCGCCATGCCGTGCGGGTCGACGTGGAAGAAGGTGTGGCCGGCGTTGCAGCCGTTGAAGGGTTCGCGATCTGCGAGGTGGTCCGGGGCCTGGGTGGCGAGGGTTTCCGCGCCGCCGTAGATGGTCGGCGACATGTGGGTGTACTCGCGGTACGGCAGGTCGTAGCGGCCGGCGAAGGCGCGCATCTGGTCGGCCTCATGGGCGTTGTGCCGGGTGATGATCAAGGCGAGGTCGAGGGGCAGCCCAGCTTCGTGGGCTGCATCGAGTCCTTTGACGAACATGCGGTACGCGCCCCGGCGCCGGGTCAGTCCGTCGTAGGACTCTGCTGTGGCCCCGTACAGGCTGAGTGTGATCCGGTTCGGCCTCAAGCGAGTCAGCAGGGCGAGGTTCTTCGGTGCGGCAAGACGCGAGCCATTGGTGAGGATCTCGACCATCATGCCCAGCTCGTACGCCAGCCGGTACGTCTCGGGGAACAGCTTGTCGATCATCGGCTCACCGCCTGTGAGCTGGAGCCAAAGCACTCCCGAGTCCCTAATGGCGTGCAGCAGGCGCTCACGCTCGGGCCACTCCAGGCCGGCGAATTGCTTCAGGCCGAGGTAGCAGTGTTCGCAGTCGTAGTTGCAGCCGAGGTTCAGCTCGTAGGAGGCGCGTCCGTATGCATACGGAGAGCGGGGGCGAACCAGCACAGTTTCATTGAGGCGTCGGTCGTTGAGATCGATCTTCCAAGCCTGACGGGCCACGTCGGCCAGCCACGCGGGTACTGCTGAGGTACCCGATGCGGTGTGCAGTTCGTCGTATAAGTGAGCGGGAAGGCGTGCTGCCTTCGGGTTGCCCGGCCGTACGAGGAGGTGGTGGTCGAGGTACGGGGCAGCGATCAGCTCGTGCATACGGACTCCTCGCTCGGGCTGCTGAGGATCAGGCGGGCCCAGACGGTCTTGCCGATCGGGTGGCGGTTGTGGTGGCCGGTTTCTTCAGAGAGCGCTGCGACGAGAAGCAGGCCCCTGCCGCCTTCGTCGTCCTCCCCGGCCTGGGTGGGGCGGGGAGGGGTGCGGCCAGCATCGGAGACTTCGACCAGGCAGTGTGGACCGTCAACAGTCAGCCGAACTTCGAAGAGGTGCCCTCGTCTGCCGCCGTGCTGGACGGCATTGGCGGAGAGCTCTCCGCAGACGAGGACCACCAGGTCGATGTCCTCCTGGTCGTATCCCCAGCTCGCGAGCGTCTTGGAGACGAGGGCGCGGGCCAGGGGCACGCACTTGCGTACCGGGCTGAACTGCATCTGCCACCGCAACGGGGTGGTCTGTCGGTCGTGCGTCGTCATCGCGTGCATCGCGTCCCCTCGTCGCGGGCGGGCTGTGGGACACAAGTTCACCGCTGCGGCGATCACAGAATCAGGTCACAGTGATTACCCAACGTGGGTAATCTCATCAGCAGTCGGTCCCATGTCAGTCCGTCCGAACGGGCGAGTGAGGGGGATGAGTGGCACGCTCTCAGGCCCACCGGGCCCTGCCGGCCGACCTGCTGGCCAGCGCGGCATGGCAGGAAGCCTGTCGCGCTCGGGACTTCGCCCGCATCTTTCGGCTGGTCAAAGTCAAGGCCGGGATCTACCCGTCGCGGATCGCCGCGCTGTGCGGCATGACGCCGAGCAGAGTCGGCGAGATCATGGCGGGGCGGCGCGGCTTGGCGCACATCGACGTGATCGAGCGCGTCTCCGACGGCCTGCGCATCCCCGGTGCGATGCTCGGCCTGGCCCACCGACCTTGGGAGATCCCTGCCCCAGCTCGCACCGAGGATAGGCCGGCCGAGCCCTCTCCTGCTGTACCGGGCGAACCTCAGCGCACCGAACCGGCAGAGGAATTGGACGACCTTCTCGCTCTGGTCGACGGCCGTGCTACCCGCTCCACCCTCACAGCCCTGCGCTCCTCGGTCCAGGACTACTGGCGGCGAGACAACGCACACGGCGGTGCGACCCTGCGGCCGGCCGTCGTGGGACACCTGCGCTATGTCGGCCGCCTCCTCGACTCTGCCGAGGGTGGCTTACGGCACGACCTCCAAGGGGTTGCGGCCGAGCTGGCACGGCTTTCCGGCTGGGCCTACTTCGACGCCCGTCAGTACAGCACCGCTCGCACCTACTTCACCCAGGCGCTCAAGCTCTCCCACACGCAAGGCGACAGCCTCTTCATGGCCAATGTGCTGTCCTGCATGAGCCTTCTGGCCACCTACGACGGCAACCCGAACGATGCCGTGGCCCTTGCATGCCGTGCCCAGGACGGGGCCCGCGCCGCCGGCGAACAGCCGCTCGTCATGTCGATGCTGCACTTGCGAGAAGCGTTCGCCCATGCCGCCCTTCGAGACGCCCAGGCTTGCCACCAGGCCGTGGATCGCTCCCGTGACCAGTACGAACGCTCACGCGGACACGAAGTCGAGGCGCCTGACTGGGTCCAGTACTTCGACGAGACGAAACTCCTCGTCGACACCGGCATCGCCTACGCGCGCCTCGGCGACCCAGCCCGCGCCGAACCCCTCATCACTGAGGGCTTACGTCGAGAAAATGCCGACCAACAGCGAGGCCGGGCCTTCCACGCATACTGGCTGGCCAGCGCCCAGCTCCAGCTGGGCAAACTCGACGAGGCATGCACCAGCGCCAGCCTCGCCCTCGACCTCGCCGCAGCCATTGACTCGCCACGAGTGAGCAGCCACGTCCAGGAACTTCACCGCCGAATGCTGCCCTACGCACGCGAAGCCCCCGTCCTCGCCTTCGAGCAACGCATGCGTGAAGCCCTCGGCTGACCCCTTACGAGCTGCCGGTCGCCTCGTCCAGCAGCAGATACAGCAAACCGACCAGGCTGCCACTGCTGACGACCTCGCGGCGGTCGATCATGCCCCGGATCTCCGAGATCGGAATCCACTCGATTCGGTCGGACTCGTTCAACTCGGTCGGTGGGCCCGCATACGAGGCTGTCTCGGCACGGAAGACGAAGTGCTCGGAGTCCGTGATGCCGTTCGCCGGTTGCGCGTACACCAGCGGCTTGACGCCCTTCACACGCCAGCCGGTCTCCTCCTCGACCTCGCGGGCAGCAGCCTGCTCCGGGGTTTCGTCGGCCTCGATGAGGCCCATCGGAAGCTCCCAGCCCCAGGTGTCGGTGATGAACCGGTGCCGCCACATCATCAGCACGCGCCTCTGGTCGTCGACCACGGCCGCTACGGCCAGGTGCCGCATCCGGACCACATGGTGTTCCCACCGCCGGCCGTCAGGCTGCTGGACGTCCACAAGCCAGAGATTCACCCATGGGTTGTTGTAGATCTGCCGCTCGCCATGGACGGTCCACTGCATGAGCCCAACTCCCTTGTTTCAGTGAAGTATCCAGCATGTCACTCTGACGAGAATCCGTCCGCCAGGTTGGCGCATCATCGCCCACGCCGACGAGAGGGAGGAGTTTTGGAGTCAGCAGGCATGACCGTTGAGGTGCTCGGCCCCGTAGCCATTGTGCTGCTTGCCCTTGCGGCTGCGAGTCGTCGGCTGGACGCGTTATCGAGCCGCCAGATCAGTACCTGGGCAGGGTGTTCGGCGGTGTCGAGTTCACGTCCTTCAGCGGCTGCGGTGAGAACGGAAGCTGGCGAGTGGCTGACAGCCTCTGCGCGGCGCAAGGCGGCGGTCAAGGCAGGCCACGCGGGGTCGGCCAGGATTCGGTCGACTTGGGCGGGGAGAGTCGCCCGCAGGATGCCTTCGTAGCGCGTGACGGTTTCGGCGGGCGGGGCACGACGGATCAGTTCGGACAGTACGGGTGCAGCCTGTGCCTCGTAGGTACTGCAGAGGCGGGCGTGGGTCTGCCGGGCGGAGGCTGCTTGCTGTTGGTGATCGCGCTGCTCATGCCAGCGGGCGGCGGCGAGGGCCAGGTGGACGGTGGCGGCGAGGACGGCGATGACGAAGTCGCCCGCGCTGTTGGTGCCATAGAGGAGTTCCTGTCCTGCCTTGCGCAGGGCGTGGCCGACCTGGTGGTCTGCGCGGATCATGGACCGGTTGGCGCGATTGAATGCGCTGGCCGCGGCCTGCATCTCAGCTCGCAGCGGGCGGGGCGCATGCAGGGCTGCGGTGTGGAGGAAGTCGCCGAATGCTGCAATTTCGCCCTGAGCCTGGTGCGCGTCGCCGTTCGGGTCCGTGAGGACGGCGTGTGCAGTGCGCAGAGAGCGTTCGGCCTGGCGCCACGGATGAGCCGGTGGCGCGGTCAGCGGGGCGGCTGGCTGCGTGGTGAAGCGTTCGCGCAAGCGGTGGATCGACAGGTCAGGGGAGAGTTTGGAGCCGCCGAATTTAACCGGCACACCGGCAGCAGTGTCACCAGGGGCCGAAAGGCTGTACCCAATGACGTCACCGGTTTCGGGACCGATGCGGGTGTGGACCGTGATGCCCAGATCGGTCAAGATCGAGAAGTAGTCCTCCTCGTTGCGTGACGCCGCAGCGGCAGTGTGCGCTTGTTCGCGCAGCCAGGCGCGAGTGGTCACTGCACGGCCCTGGCGCTCCGCCTTGGCGCGCTCGGCACCAGCGGGAGTCTTGGGCGCGGTGGCGTCTCCCTTCTTAAGTTGGCGGAGCCCCATTTCCTTCTCGATCTTTCGGCATTCGGCTTGTGCCCTCTGCCCGCCCCGGTGGGTCCGGGGTACGCGTCCGTCGGCGCGGACGGTGGTGGCCATGATGTGGATGTGGTCTTCGGCGTGGCGTACCGCGATCCATCGGCAGGCCCGCTCGTCGCCGTCTGGGGCGATGCCCGTGGCGTGCACGACGCGGCGGGCGACTTCGGCCCACTCGGCGTCGCTGAGGTAGCGGTCGCCGGGCGCGGTGCGGACCGGGCAGTGCCAGACGTGCTGCGGTGGCTTCTTGCCGCCTAGCTCGCGTGTGCGGAGGTCGACGTGGTGGTCGAGTCGCCTGGCGAGCTGGGAGTAGGTGGCTGCCGGGTCGCGGCCGGGGTCGGGAGCGCCGGCCATGTCCCAGGCGGCGACGATGTGGGGGTTGGTGTGCTCGTCGCGGCGGCCAGGGCCGAAGAGGTAGGCGATCAGTCCGCGGCTGTCGGAGCCGGTGGAGACGTCAGGAACCATGAGCCGTGCCGTTCGCGAGGAGCTGGTCGATGAGGTGGAAGCTGTTCTGTGCTGCTTGCTCGACGCGGTCGAGAACCGTCTCGGCGCGCTCGGGCACGGTTCCTCGGTTGATGGCTGCGGTGATCTGGTTGAGGTTGCCGCCGATGCGGTTCAGTGCGACGGTGTGCGCCTCGACGGCCTCGATCAGCGGGCGGAGAGGATCGTCCTCCGGACTGCCGACCAGCCCCGCCTTGCCCTGCGCAACAGCCAGGGCCGCGTCTCCGACGAATCCGGCGAACCTCTGACCGCGCTGGTGAGCGGCGGCGCTGATCACCTGGACCGCAGTGCGCGTGAAGCGAATGGTCTTCTCCTGGTCGCGCTTCTCCACGGTGCGCTTGCGGTTCATCTGCGCGGGCAGGGCGGGGGCGTCGAGATCCCGCCAGGAGGGCTGCTCGACGAGTGGTTGGGCATCGGTAGGCGTACGGGGAGGAGCGGAGTCGGCTGCGGGCCGGCCAGAGTCCTCGGCCGCCCCCTCCTTCGGCTCGGGCGCCCCCTGGCGCTCGGCCTTGTCCTCCGCCACCCCTGGGGCGGGGGCAAGCGCGGACGAAGCCTCGTTAGAGGCTCGTTCGCTCCAGCTTGCTGCTGGTCGTCGGGTGAGCCTGAACAGCTTCCTGCGGCGGCGGGAGGTGGGGTCGTCGGCGTTCGATTCGGGCATGGTGGTGCTCCGTCAGTCGTGTGGGGTGGCCCGTCGTCGCATCCGTCGCATCCGTCGCGTGGCTGGTCAGCACAGGTACGGAGACGGAGGCAGGTACGGAGTGATCCGTAACGCCGAGGAGATCCGTCCCCGCGCTGACCTGCGCGGGGACGGATGGGACGGATTGATGCGGACCTGGTGTCAGCGAGTGGGCCTGGGGCCTGCGGGCCCTCCCGGCGGGCCGGTGGGCAGCGTCCCGGACGGAGGGGCGGGCGGCCTGCCCCGGGTCGGATGTGCCGGCACCTCGGCGGTGGGTGCCGACAGGGCGGGGTCGGGGCAGTAGCGGGCCCATGTGTCCACGAACTGGTTGCGGGCGTACGCCTTGGCCTGCCTGCCGTTCTCGAATCGGTAGTTGGCCGGGCTGATACCGAAGTCGCGCAGCAGATTCGCCAGGTGGTAGGCGTTCAGCCCCTTCGTGCCGTACTCCGCCCACGGGGCCTCGGCGTCCTGGATGAGCACGGCGAGCAGGTCCTGGCTGCGCATGGCCTCCTTGCCGGCCTCCTGGTCGAAGACGCGGCGGATGTCACGCAGCAGCCGCGTCTTCAGCGTCGTCTGCTCGTCTTGGACCACCTCGTTGCGCGTCATCGCCAGACAGGCCGCACGTGCCCGCGCGGGCCAGTGCCCGCCGGCGAGGTCGGCGACGATGACGAGCGGCTCCCATGTGTCAGCGGCGCGGTCCTCGACGGGCATCTTCGGCACCGCGCCCGCGACGGTGCCGCGCAGCGGGACCAGCCAGTCGGCCAGCCGGTCGCGCAGCGCGTGCAGTTCCGGCACGGAGTACCGCGAGCGGAACGGGGTGATCCGCTCGCCCGGCTTGCGCTTCTGCATGCGGATGACGATCGCGCGGTCCATGATCGTGTCCGGCAGGTCGCCGATACCGGCCAGCGCCGCCATCGCGAAGGTGGGGAACGCGGTTGGCTTGTGCTCCGGCCCGGAGATCCGCCAGGCTGGCCGGTTGCGCTGATGCCCGGCGTTCAGCAGGCCGCGCAGGTCCTCCTTGTCGCCCGCCTTGGGGCCGAAAATTGTGTCGGCCTCGTCCACCAGCAGCGTCGGCGGGTTCTTGCCGATGACGCGGAAGACGACCGCGGGGGAGGTGTTCACCGTCATCATCGGCTGGTGGACGGTCTCGTAGAGAACGTCCAGGAGACGGGACTTGCCGCACCCCTTGGTCGGTCCCACCACGGCAAGCCGTGGCGCGTGCTGGAGGCCGGGCTGGATGTGGGAGGCCGCGACCCAGAGGGTGACGGCGGTCAGGGCCTCGTCGCTCGGCAGCACCACGTACCGCCCGATCGCCGTGCGGAGATCGTCCAGCAGCGCGCTGCCTTCGCCTGCCGGCCCGCCGCTATCTTGGGACTCTGGTCCGCCTGGAGCAGGAACGCCTGCGCTGTCCGACGCTGTTGTCGGGGCACTAGTTTCGGCAGGTCGCGAATCGCGTGAGCTCCGGCTCGGAGCATCGGCGGGCGGGCCTCCGATGGCGGGGAGTGCTTCTCGGTCGCGAGGCAGACCCTGGCCCGGGACCGCGATCGGTGGCCAGGCAACACCGGATGCCTTCGAGGTGGCGGGGGACGTAGGGTCCTTCATAGATGTTCCTCTCAGGTGGGGGCGAGACGGGCAAGGTCTCGCCCCCGACCAGTTCGTTCAGGGATGGGCGAGGTGCAAGGGGATCTCCGGCCCTCGGCGTAGGCGCGCCGAGGGCCGTTCCTGTGTCCGGGCGGTCCGGCGGCTCATGAGGCCAGGCCCCACTCGTCTCCGCTGTCGATCAGCGCGCGCTCGTAGCGCAGCAGTTCGGCCTCGGGGTAGAGCACCCGCTTGCCGACCTTGATGCCGCGCGGCCCCTTCTTGAGCTGGCGCCAGTAGCGGACGGTGCTCTCGGCGGTGCGGTAGCGCTCGGCTACCTCGGCGGTGGTCAGGTATCGCATGCGTTCCCATTCGGCTAAGTGGTGATTCGATCTGCATAATCAGTACCTCATGATCGCCGGTTAGCCAAATCGGGAAGTCCGTGTTTCAATTTGGATAGCGACGGTCGCGATGGAGGTTCGATGGCAAACGAGAAGCCCGAGGGTGGCGAGGTGCCGCTGCTCTACAGCGAAGGCAACGTGGCGGGCCGCGTGGCCCTGGAGCGCGAGGTCAGAGGGTGGAGCACGACCGAGCTGGCCGAACGGGTGACCAGAGCCGGCGTGAAGATGAACCAGACGGCCGTCTGGCGCATCGAGAACGGCTCACCCCGTCGCCGGATCAACCTCGACGAGGCGCTCGCCTTCTCCCGCGTCTTCGAGCTCCCCCTCGAAGAACTGATGTCGCCGCCCCTCGAAGGGCTCGACGTCGACAGCCGACGGCTCGTCCAGGAAGCCGTCGAAGCGTTCTACGAAACCCGTGACGCCCGCGACCGTCTGCACCGTGCCGTGGTCGCCGTCGCCGGCCACATCAAGGCCCACCCGGACAGCTCGCGGGCGATCCACGAGCAGTGCCTCCGCCTCATGGGGGACGAGCGAGACGCGCGCGTCCTCAGCGGCGACATCGAGGACGGGGGCCACTACTGACAACCAGCACAGAGGAGAAGCCACTTGGCGAACGTACAGAAGCGCCCCAACGGCAAATGGCGCGCCCGCTACCGTGATCTCGACGGCAAGGAGCACGCTCGCCACTTCGACCGGAAGCTCGACGCCCAGCGCTGGCTCGACGAAGTCACGACCAGCGTGGTCACCGGTCAGTACGTCGACCCGCGCGCCGGTCGCATCACGTTCCAGAAGTACGCCGAGAGGTGGCAGGGCTCGCTCATCGCGAGCGAGGCGGGTGAGCGCATCACCGATAACGCGCTCCGGCTCCACCTCGTACCGGCGTTGGGCGCCCGCTCACTGGCGGCGATACGCCGTAATGACATACAGGTGCTCTTCAAGCACCTGTCCGACCAACTCGGCCCCGGCAGCGTCCGGAACGTCCACGACGTCCTCGTGCGCGTCATGACCGCGGCCGTGGACGACAAGGTCATCGCATCCACTCCGTGCCGCCGGATCACCCTTCCGGTCATGCCGGACGAGGAGGTCACTCCGCCCACCGTCGCCCAGGTGGAGGCCATGGCACGCGTGATGCCGCCGTACATCCGGGCAGCCGTCGTCGTGCTCGCAGGGTCAGGCTTGCGCATAGGTGAGTTGCTGGGCCTGAAGGTGTCGGACGTCGACTTCAAGGCCGGCAGCATTCGCGTGGAGCGGCAGCGGCTCCAGTCGGGGAAGATCGGCCCGCCGAAGACCGCGAAGTCCCGGCGTACGGTTCCGGTCGGGGAGGTCGTCACCGACGCGCTCCTCGGGCACCTCGCCGCGCGCCCCTCCACGGAGTGGCTGTTCACGATGGAGGAGGGGGAACCGCTCAACTACCGCCGCTGGAAAACCGAGTGGAATTGCGCACGTAGGGCGCTCCAGGCGGCGGAGAGCGAAGCAGCCAAGCGTGAGGGCCGCAAGCCCGTCGAGCTGCCGCACATGGTGACCCACGACCTGCGGCACTTCTACGCCTCCGCGCTCATCGCGGGCGGTGCGAGCGTCAAGCAGGTGCAGCTGGTCCTCGGCCACGCGTCCGCCGTCATCACGCTGCGGATCTACGCGCACCTGTGGCCGGGGGAAGAAGACCGCACCCGGTCCGTGATGGACGCCGTGCTCGGCGGCCTGCGGACCGGGTGCGGACCGGTAGGGAGCCTGACCGGCGAAATAGCAGGTCAGACGGCCTAACCGTAGATCAAGCCTTCTTGGTCTCCCAGAAGATGGTGTCGATCTGGGCAATGAGGTCCAGAGCCTTCTGGCCCGTCGCCGGGTCGTTCGAGCCCTTGGCCGCGGAGAGCGCCTTCAGGGTGTCGTTGACCAGCTGGTGCAGCTCCGGGTACTTCTCGAAGTGCGGGGGCTTGAAGTAGTCGCTCCAGAGCACCGAGACGTGGTGCTTCGCGAGCTCGGCACGCTGTTCCTTGATCAGAACGGCGCGCGTGCGGAAGTCCGCGTCCTCGTTGGCCTGGTACTTCTCCTGGACGGCCTTGACGGACTCCGCCTCGATGCGGGCCTGGGCCGGGTCGTACACACCGCAGGGCAGGTCGCAGTGCGCGCTGACCTTCACCTTGGGGGCAAACAGGCGGGAAAGCATTGAGCTGTCCTTCCTCGTGATCGTCTTCTCAGGTGGGACATTACTCCGTGAGACCCGGGTTTTTGCGGGTGCCCCCATGGGCTTAGGCCAAAAGTCCAGGGTGAGGATGGGACCAGTGGCCGAATGTACGGAGCGCTGCGGTGGCGGTGTACTGGAGGACGGACCGGGAGGTGCCAGGGAGATGCCGGGGCTGACACAGGGGCCGGGGCGAGGACGGTCGGCGCGCGTGAGGTTTCAGGTGGTCGAGGTGACGGGGCCGTCGATGGTGCCGACGCTCTATCACGGGGACCTGCTGCTCGTGCAGTTCGGGGCGCCGGTGCGCCCGGGGGACGTGGTGATCCTGCGGCATCCCTTCCAGCAGGACCTGCTGGTCGTGAAGCGTGCCGCCGAGCGCCGCGGGGGCGGCTGGTGGGTGCTCGGTGACAACACGTTCGCGGGCGGCGACAGCACGGACTACGGGACGGTGCCCGAGGAACTGGTGCTCGCCCGGGTGCGGGCCCGCTACCGGCCGCTGAAGCGGGATCAGAGGTCGGTGCTCGGCGTGCTGGGCTGGGCGGCGTCCGCGCTGAGGACCGTCTCCGCCGACCGCTCCGTCTCCAGGCGCTTGCGGGCCCGGTAGGCGGCCACGTTGGCCCGGGTCGCGCAGCGGTCCGAGCAGTAGCGCCGCGACCGGTTGGTCGAGGTGTCCAGGTAGGCGTTGCGGCACGGTGCGGCCTCGCACAGGCCGAGCCGGTCCACGCCGTGCGAGGTGAGGTGGAAGGCGAGGCCCATCACCGCGATCGCCGCGTAACCGGCCGTCGCGTTCGAGGGGTGGTCGGCCAGGTGCATGTGCCAGTCCGGTTTGCCGTCCTCGTCCCGGGTGTCGTGGCCGGAGATCTGCGGGCTCACCGGGAACTCCAGCAGCAGCGAGTTGAGCAAGTCCACCGCGAGCGTCTCGTCGCCGCCGTCGGCCGCCTCGAAGACCGCGCGCAGCCGCGCCCGTACGGACCGGAACCGGGTCACGTCCGCGTCGGTCGCCCGCCGGGCGGCCTGTGCGTTGGCGCCGAAGAGCTCACGGACGGCGTCGACCGAGGTGAGGGCGTCCTTGTTGCGGGCCGGCTCCTCGGTGTTGACCAGGCGCACGGCGTAGTCCGAGTAATAGGCCAGTTCCACTTGTAGTCCTTACGGCGTCGGTCTAAGGTCGATGCATCGACCAGTGTAATGGGTGGTCGCGGCAATTGGGTATTACGTGGAGGTTCGGGTGACGGAAACAGTGACGGGCGCCGACTGGCCCGCATGGCAGACGAGCTGGGACCGGCAGCAGGAGTGGTACATGCCGGACCGCGAGGAACGGTTCCGGGTGATGCTGGACATGGTCGAGGCGGTCGTGGGGCCCGAACCGCGCGTGCTCGACCTGGCGTGCGGTACGGGAAGTATTACGGACCGGCTCCTCAAGCGGTTCCCGAAGGCGACGAGTACGGGTGTCGACCTCGACCCCGCGCTGCTCGCCATCGCCCGCGGCACCTTCGACGGCGACGAGCGGGTCACCTTCGTCACCGCCGACCTCAAGGAGCCCTCCTGGGCGGAGCGGCTCCCCTTCGACTCGTACGATGCCGTCCTGACCGCCACCGCGCTGCACTGGCTGCACAGCGAGCCGCTGGCCGCACTGTACGGACGCATCGGCCAACTCGTCCGGGACGGCGGTCTGTTCATGAACGCGGACCGCATGATCGACGCCGAGACCCCCCGTATCAACGCGGCCGAGCGCGCCCACCGGCATGCCGGGATGGACCGCGCCAAGGCGGCGGGCGTCCTCGACTGGGCCGACTGGTGGGCCCTCGCCGCCCAGGACCCGGTGCTCGCGGGACCGACCGCCGAGCGGTTCGAGATCTACGGTGAGCACGCCGACGGCGACATGCCGTCCGTGCAGTGGCACGCCCGCACCCTGCGCGAGGCGGGCTTCGCGGAGGCCCGCGCGGTCTGGGCCTCCCCCTCGGACAGCCTGGTGCTCGCCGTCAAGTAGCACGGAGGCGCGGGGCGGTGCGGACCTCGGTCCGGGCCGCCCCGTTCTTCGTATCCGGACCCCTGCAACCCCACGGGCACCCCGGCGCACTGGAAGGGTGAGACGGTCCGCACTCGCGGACCCGGAGAGGGGCGGGGATGCGGATCGACGACGATGCCGCGCTGCACGCCTACGTCGAGAGCAGACGGACGGCGCTGTTCCGCAGCGCCTACCTGCTGTGCGGCGACCGGCACGAGGCCGAGGACCTGGTGCAGACGACGCTGGTCAAGGTCGTGCTGGGCGGGCGGCGTCACGGGCGCCTCGACAACATCGAGGCGTACGCGCGCAAGACCCTGGTCAACACCTTCATCGCTTCCAGGCGCCGCTTCTGGCGCCGCGAGCGGGCGTACGGCGAACTGCCCGAGAGGGCGCTCACCGCGTCCGACACGGACACCGGGCTGATGGTCAGGGCGGCGCTCGCCCGGCTCACGGCCAGGCAGCGTGCCGTGCTGGTGCTGCGCTACTGGGAGGACCTGAGCGTCGAGGCCACGGCCGCGCTGCTCGGGATGCGGGAGAACACGGTCAAGAGCCACACGGCTCGGGGGTTGGCGGCGCTGCGCGCCGAGATGGTGGAGGAGCCGGTATGAACGACGTGCAGGAGCTGCTGGGGCGGGTCGCGGACCAGGCGGGGCGGCCGGTCATCTCCACGGAAGCGGTGTACACGCGGGCCGCCAGGGTGCGGTGGCGGCGGCGCGTCACGGTCTCGGCCGCCGCGCTGGCTGTCGCCGCTGTCGGCGTGGCCGTGGTGCCGCAGGTGTCCCAGGAGGCAGGGACGCGGCAGACCTCCGTGGCGGCCCCCGCGGAGGCGGCGGGCACGAGCGGAGGGGCGCAGAAGCTGGCCGAGCTGCTGCCCGCGGACGTGGGGGCGGTCGAACAGGTCTCCTTCGCCGTTCTCCTGAAGCAGGCGGACGCCTCGCAGCGCGAGGAGAAGCCCTTGGGGCCGCTGGACGGCCACTACGCCGTCCGCAGGGACGGGGGCGTCGGCTACCTCTCCCTCGGGATCATGGACCGGGAGTACCTGGCCGCGAAGACCGGCGGGAAGGGCCTGGCCGACGACCTCTGCGAGCGGACGGCCGAGGAGCAGGCGGACCGGGCCGACTGTGTGCGCGAAGAGCTGCCGGACGGCCGGGTGCTGACCATCTGGCGCCCGGCGGTCCTCTCCGGCGACGGTGAACCGCGGTGGGGCACGGAGTTCAAGGGGCAGCTGACGCTGGGGGACGGGACGGCGCTGTCCGCCAGGGACATCACCGGCTTCACGGGGAAGGGGTCGCTGGGGCCCGTACTCGCAAGCCCGCCGCTCACCCGCGACCAGCTGCGCACGCTGATGCTGAGCCCGGAGCTGCTGCCGAAGAAGTAGCCGGACGCACGAAGGGGCGGTACGGACGTGGAGTCCGTACCGCCCCTTCCGTCTACGTGCCTAGAGCACCTTCGACAGGAACGACTTCGTCCGGTCGTGCTGCGGGTTCGTCAGGACGTCGCGCGGGTGGCCGGACTCGACCACCACGCCGTCGTCCATGAAGACCAGCGCGTCGCCGACCTCACGGGCGAAGCCCATCTCGTGGGTGACGACGATCATCGTCATGCCGTCCTCGGCCAGACCGCGCATGACGTCCAGGACGTCACCGACCAGCTCCGGGTCGAGCGCGGACGTCGGCTCGTCGAAGAGCATCAGCTTCGGCTCCATGGCCAGCGCACGGGCGATGGCCACCCGCTGCTGCTGTCCGCCGGAGAGCTGCGACGGGTAGTTCTTCGCCTTGTCGGAGAGCCCGACCCGGTCCAGCAGGCGCACGGCCCGCTCCCGGGCGACGGCCTTCGACTCGCCCCTGACCTGGACCGGCGCTTCCATGACGTTCTCGATGGCCGTCATGTGCGGGAACAGGTTGAAGCGCTGGAAGACCATGCCGATGTCCCGGCGCTTCACGGCGACTTCGCTGTCCTTGAGCTCGTAGAGCTTGTCGCCCTTCTGGCGGTAGCCGACGAGCTCGCCGTCGACGTACAGCCGGCCGGCGCTGACCTTCTCCAGGTGGTTGATGCACCGGAGGAAGGTCGACTTGCCGGAGCCCGAGGGGCCGATGAGGCAGAAGACCTCGCCCTGGGCCACCTCCAGATCGATGCCCTTGAGGATGTGCGCGGCGCCGAAGGACTTGTGGACGCCTTCGGCCTTCACCATGGCGGTCATGCGCTGCCTCCCTTCGGGCGGCCCAGGGACAGGACGTTGGCCCGGATCTTCTGCAGCGGGGTCGGCGGCAGGGTCCGGCTCGAACCCCGTGCGTAGTACCGCTCCAGGTAGTACTGGCCGACGCTGAGCACCGAGGTCATGACCAAGTACCAGGCAGCGGCCAGGAAGTACATCTCGACCGGGGCGCCGGACGTCTGCCCGATGTCCTGGGCGTACCGGAACAGTTCGTTGAACTGCACGGCGGCGACCAGTGACGTCGTCTTGAGCATGTTGATGACTTCGTTGCCCGTCGGCGGCACGATCACGCGCATCGCCTGCGGGACCACGATGCGGCGCAGCGTCTTGCTGTGGCTCATGCCCAGCGCCTGCGAGGCCTCCGTCTGGCCCTCGTCGACCGAGAGCAGACCCGCACGGCAGATCTCGGCCATGTAGGCGGCCTCGTTGAGACCCAGGCCGAGCAGCGCGGTCAGCAGCGGCGTCATGAAGGACGACCACTCGTCCTTGTAGACCGGCCCGAGGTTGATGTACTCGAAGACCAGGCCCAGGTTGAACCAGACGAAGAGCTGGACCAGGACCGGGGTGCCGCGGAAGAACCAGATGTAGAACCAGGCGATCGACGAGGTCACCGGGTTCTTCGACAGGCGCATGACGGCCAGCAGGATGCCGCCGACCACACCGATCACCATCGACAGGGCGGTCAGCAGCAGAGTCTGCCCGACACCCTTGAGGATGCGGTCGTCGAAGAAGTAGTCCGGGATCGCGTCCCAGTTGATCTTGCCCTGGGAGAAGGCGTACACGATCGCCGCGAACGCGGCGATCGCGAGCGCCGCCGAGAGGTACCGGCCGTAGTGCCGGACCGGGATGGCCTTGATGGCCTCCGGGCCGGCTGCCGGCGTCGGGGGAGTGGGCGGCTCGTCGGCCGGCCCCGTCTTCTTGATGTCAGTCACAGGCGGTGCCCTTCAGCGCCGGAATCCGGTCAGGATCCGCCGTTGATCTTGGCCTCGGTGACCGCGCCGGCCTCGACGCCCCACTTGGCGATGATCTTCTCGTACTCGCCGTTCTCGATGATCGCGTCCAGGGCCGCCTGGACGGCCTTGGTGAGCTCGTCGTTGCCCTTGGCGACCGCGATGCCGTACGGGGCCGCCTCGACCTGGTCGCCGACGATCTCGAAGTCCTTGCCGCCGCCCGAGGTCTTCACCGCGTACGCGGCGACCGGGAAGTCGGAGGAAACGGCGTCGGCTCCGCCGCTGCGGAGCCGGGTCTGGGCCTCCAGGTCGGTGTCGAACGCCTCGATGGCGATCTTCTTGCCGCCGGTGCACTTCTCGGACTCCGCCTTGGCGAGGTCGTGCGAGACGGTGCCGCGCTGGACGGCGATCTTCTTGCCACAGAGGTCGGCCCAGGTCGTGATGCCCTTGGTGTCGCCCTTCTTGGTGTAGATCGAGACACCGGCGGTGAAGTAGTCGACGAAGTCGACACCCTCGCCGACCTTCTTGCCGGTCTCCGAGTCGACGCCGTCCTGGCGGTCCTTGGTGTCGGTCATCGCGGACATCGCGAGGTCGTAACGCTTGGAACGCAGACCCGTGATCAGGGTGTCGAAAGTGCCGTTCTCGAATGTGAACTTCACGCCGAGCTGCTTGCCCAGTGCGGCGCCGAGGTCGGGGTCGATGCCCACGACATTGCCGGACTTGTCCTTGAATTCGACCGGCGGGTACGCAATGTCCGAACCGACCTTGATCTCGCCCTTGTCCTTGATGTCCTGCGGGACGAGGTCGGCGAGCGGAGCGGCCTTGGTGGTGGACGTCTCGTTGCTCTTGGTGCCGCTGTCGGTCTGGTCGCCGCACGCGGTCAGCAGCATGGTGCCGGCGACCGCGATGGCGCCGACCGCTGCAATCCGGGACTTTGCGGTCGTACGACGAGTGGTGCTTGCGGTCATGGTGGGGATCCTCCGGCGTGGTGAGGGTGAGCTGCCAGGTGGGAAGCGAACTCCCTAGCGAGTATCGCCACCCTGTGTGATTCAGGCATCTTGCCATTCGGACTAGCCCATTCAGGGTGCCGGGCATGTCAAAATCGCATAACGGGCCACCCCCGTACCCCAACAGGCCGGTACATCAAGGCCGGACCTTCTGTTGGAATTCTGCCTTCAGGCCGGAGAATCTCCGGCGTGTCTCGACTGCTGGACGACTTTTATAGCGCTGAGTGGACTTGTCCTGATATTCGACTATGAGTCATGTCACCGCGTCGATACCGACTCGTCCGAGGTGCGGTTCATCCGGTAAGAAAGACGTTTACACCCCTCATCCGGGGCTCAGGGCGCGTGTGCGGCGCGCCCGCGCGTATGTACCTCCCCTGGCGGAGCGGGCCACCCGTTCGGTGCCAGGCGCGTACGCGGTCCCCGCCCACCCCTCCTCAACCAGGAGTGGCCACCCTCAAACGATGAAGACTTAAGGGGTCAATACCATGGCAGCGGAGATCGTCAATCCTCGCAGCGACAGCAAGACGCACGGTGCGGCCAGTGCGGACAACGACATCAGCGGTACGGGCAGCCTGACCGGCGCTCCGGACGAACCCTTCGATCCGGCGTTCGCCCTGCACCGCGGCGGCAAGATGGCCATCCAGGCCACCGTCCCCCTGCGCGACAAGGACGACCTGTCCCTCGCCTACACGCCCGGCGTGGCCAAGGTGTGCAGCGCCATCGCCGAGAACCCCGAGCTCGTCAACGACTACACCTGGAAGTCGCAGGTCGTGGCCGTCGTGACGGACGGCACCGCGGTGCTGGGCCTCGGGGACATCGGTCCCGAGGCGTCCCTCCCCGTGATGGAGGGGAAGGCGATCCTGTTCAAGCAGTTCGGCGGCGTCGACGCGGTCCCGATCGCGCTCGCCACGACGGACGCGGACGAGATCGTCGAGACCGTGGTGCGGCTCGCGCCGTCCTTCGGCGGGGTCAACCTGGAGGACATCTCGGCGCCCCGCTGCTTCGAGATCGAGCGCAAGCTCCAGGAGCGCCTGGACATCCCGGTCTTCCACGACGACCAGCACGGCACCGCCGTCGTGACGCTCGCGGCCCTGCGCAACGCCGCGAAGCTCTCCGGCCGGACCCTCGGTGATCTGCGCGGTGTCATCTCCGGCGCCGGCGCGGCCGGGGTGGCCATCGCCAAGTTCCTGCTGGAGGCGGGCATCGGCGACATCGCCGTCGCCGACCGCAAGGGCATCGTCAGCCGGGACCGCGAGGACCTGACGGACGTGAAGCGCGAACTCGCCGAGATCACCAACAAGGCGGGCATCTCCGGCACGCTGGAGACGGCGCTGGCCGGTGCCGACGTCTTCATCGGCGTCTCCGGCGGTACGGTCCCCGAGCCGGCCGTCGCCTCGATGGCTCCCGGTGCGTTCGTCTTCGCGATGGCGAACCCGACTCCCGAGGTCCACCCCGACATCGCGCACAAGTACGCGGCCGTCGTGGCGACCGGGCGTTCGGACTACCCCAACCAGATCAACAACGTGCTGGCCTTCCCGGGCATCTTCGCGGGCGCGCTCCAGGTCCGGGCCTCCCGGATCACCGAGGGCATGAAGATCGCCGCGGCGAACGCGCTGGCGGACGTCGTGGGCGACGAGCTCGCGGCGGACTACGTGATCCCGTCGCCGTTCGACGAGCGGGTCGCCCCCGCGGTGACCGCGGCGGTCGCCGCGGCTGCCCGGGCCGAGGGCGTGGCGCGCCGCTGACGCGGTGGGTGGGGTGGGGGTGACGCGGTACGCCTGCGGCGGGCCGCGTCACCCCCACCCTTTCCCGTATCCGGGACCCCGCTCTCGCATGCCGGAGTGGCCGGAACGGGGTGCGGGCGCACCGGTTTGGCGCGCGTCACACCCTCCGCCGGTTACGCCGCGACCCGCCCCGCCCTATCGTCGGGGCCATGTTCGCCGCCTATGCCGCACGTATCGACCGCGACCAGCCCCTCAACGGACTCGAGCTGGGTGAACGCCCCGCGCCCGCGGCGCGTCCCGGCTGGACCACCGTCAATGTCAGGGCCGCGTCCCTCAATCACCACGACCTCTGGTCCCTGCGGGGCGTGGGCCTCGCCGAGGACAAGCTGCCGATGATCCTCGGCTGCGACGCCGCGGGAATCGACCAGGACGGCAACGAGGTCGTCCTGCACTCCGTGATCGGCCAGACGGGCCACGGAGTCGGCGCGAACGAGCCGCGCTCCATCCTCACCGAGCGGTATCAGGGCACGTTCGCCGAGCAGGTCTCCGTCCCGTCGTGGAACGTCCTGGCGAAGCCCAAGGAGCTCTCCTTCGAGGAGGCGGCCTGCCTGCCGACGGCCTGGCTCACCGCGTACCGCATGCTCTTCACCAACGCCGGGGTGCGTCCTGGTGACTCCGTACTCGTCCAGGGCGCGGGCGGGGGCGTCGCCACCGCCGCGATCGTGCTCGGGAAGGCGGCCGGGCTGCGCGTCTACGCCACCAGCCGCGACGAGGCCAAGCGCAAGCGGGCCGTCGAACTCGGGGCCGTCGAGGCGTTCGAGTCGGGCGCCCGTCTCCCGCACCGTGTCGACGCCGTCATCGAGACGGTGGGTGCGGCGACGTGGTCGCACTCGGTGAAGTCGCTGCGGCCCGGCGGCACCCTGGTCATCTCCGGTGCCACCAGCGGTGACCGTCCCGCGCACGCCGAGCTCACCCGGATCTTCTTCCTGGAGCTGAAGGTCGTCGGTTCGACGATGGGCTCGAAGGAGGAGCTGGAGAGTCTGCTGGCGTTCTGCGCGGCCACCGGTGTGCGCCCCGTGATCGACGAGGTGCTGCCACTGGACCGGGCCCGCGAGGGGTTCGAACGGCTCGCCTCCGGCGACCAGTTCGGGAAGATCGTCCTGACGTCCTCCTGAGCCGTTCCGGTGCCCGCTTCTGTCAATGATGGTTGACACTCCCGAACTGTCAACGTAGGTTGACATCATGACCGAAGCAACGGATCTCGCCGCGCGCGCCGGTGACCGTGACCCGCGTGTCGGGCTGCGGGCCGTCGCCGCGCTGCGGAGGCTGCTGGAGCAGCTCGAAGACGTCCAGGTGAGAAGTGCCCGCGCGCAGGGCTGGTCGTGGCAGGAGATCGCGGCCGAGCTCGGCGTGAGCCGGCAGGCCGTCCACAAGAAGCACGGGAGGCTTTGATGTTCGAGCGATTCACCGCAGGTGCCCGCGCCACCGTGACGGGCGCGGTCACCCATGCCGAACGGGCCGGGGCCGATGTGATCACCGAGGAGCATCTGCTGCTCGCCCTCCTGGACCAGGAGGGTGGCCGGGCCTCCTTCGCCACCGCGGCGCTCGGTCTCACCGACCGGCGCGCCTCGGTGGAGGCGGCCCTCGCCGACGCGCGCCGGCGCGGCGGTCTGACCCGGGCGGACACGGACGCGCTGGCAGGCATCGGGATCGACGTCGGGGAGATCGTGGCCCGTGTCGAAGGGGCGCACGGCGAGGGCGCGCTGGCCGGTGACCGCAAGGGGCGGCGCCGGTGGTCGGGGCGCAGGCCCTTCACACGCGGCGCGAAGGGCATCCTGGAGAACTCCCTCCGGGTGGCACTGGGCCGCGGCGACCGCTTCATCGGCGAGGAGCACCTTCTGCTGGCGCTCACCGCCCGCCCCGGTGTGGTCGCGGACGTGCTCGCGGAACACGGGGCGACGTACGCGGCGGTGGAGCGGGCGCTGTACGGGGCCGGCGGCGAGGGGCACGCCAAGGCGGGCTGACTCCCCCTCGCGCCGGGCCTCGCCGCGTCAGTCCTTCGGGCCGGCGCCGTCGCCGGGCTTCCGCAGCAGCGCCCCGATGCGGGCCGCCGCCGCCGACAGATGGTGCCGGGTCTCCGTCAGCTGGTCCTCCGTCACGCCCCGGTCCCGGGCCGCGTCGCGGATCTCGTCGCGGAAGCGGTCCAGCAGGCGGTCCAGGTCGCGGGCCGGGTCGCCCGAGCCCGCGGTCTCGCCGCCCCAGTGCGGGTCCGCGTCGGCGGTGTCCGGCTTGGCGTACGGGGGCCGGGCGCCGGCCCTGGCGAAGCTCCCCAGCTGCCCGGTGATCTCCGCCAGCCCCTCCCGTACGCCCTTGGGCCAGTCGCCCCGCGCGAAGTGCTCCTGGACCTGGCGTGCGGCGTTCTGCATCTGCTCGCTCGCCCGCTCGTGGGCCTCCTGGGCCTGGCGGCGGGCCTGCTGGGCGTCCTCGCGGGCGCGCCGCGACTCGTCCTTCGCCCGGCGGGCCTGCTCCTTCCACTCCTGCTTGGCCTTGCGCAGCTCTTCCTTCGCCAGCCGCCACGCCTCGTTGTTGCCGAGGTCGCCGAGGTCGGGCGCCCCTCCGGCCTTGCCGCCGGCGGTGTGCCGGGACTCGGAGGCCGCCGCCCGCATATCGCTGCGCAGCCTGCCCGCCGCCCCGCGCACGTCGTCGCGGATCTCGGCCGCCAGCTCGGCGACCGACTCGCGGATCTCCAGTTCCAGATCGGCCAGCTCGCCGCTGCGTCCGGCCAGTTCGGCGCGTCCGGCGTCGGTGATCGAGTAGACCTTGCGACCACCCTCGGTGGCATGGGTGACCAGGCCCTCGGCCTCCAGCTTGGCGAGCCGCGGATAGACGGTTCCGGCGGAGGGCGCGTACAGCCCCTGGAAGCGTTCCTCCAGCAGCCGGATCACCTCGTAGCCGTGGCGGGGGGCCTCGTCCAGGAGCTTCAGCAGGTAGAGACGCAGTCGGCCGTGTGCGAATACGGGGGCCATGTCAGAGCACCTTTCCGGTCGGCTCGGTGTCGTACGGGCCGTCCTCGGCCGGCGGGCGGCGCAGCAGGGCGATCGAGCCGGACACCGTCGTCGCGCGCAGTGTTCCCGTTCCGGCGCCCAGGGTCCCGGTGATCTTCTTCGACCCCCACATGCCGGAGACCCGCAGGTCCTCGAAGGCGTTGGAGACCGTGCCGCTCGCGGTGTTCGCCTCGACCTTCGCGTCGGCGGGGTGCGGCAGCCGGATGGCGATCTCGCCGGAGACCGTGGCCAGCCGGATGTCGGTGGGCTTTCCGGACGGGTCGAGGTCCAGCACCATGTCCCCGCTGACCGACTCGGCGTGCACGGAGCTTCCGGCGCCCTCGACGACCGTCAGGTCGCCGGACACGGACTGGTAGTGGAGGTCGCCGGTGACCGCCTGGGCCTCCAGGCTCCCGGAGACCGTTTCGCCGCGCACCGCGCCGGAGAGGCCGACGAGGGTGGTGTCGCCGCTGACGCCGCGCACGTCCGTGCGCCCCCGGATGCCGGAGACGACCGCTCCGGCGCCGACGACACCGACCTCGACGGACGAGCCGGCCGGAACGGTGAGCGAGACGACCGCGCGGCGCCGGAGGTTCTTCGGGTCGAGCCACTTGAGGAACCCCTTCCAGTGCAGGTCCTCATAGGCGACGGTGAGGGTGCCGTCCTGCTGGGTCACGACGAGCGGGGGTCCCTCGACGCCCGAGATCTCCAGCCGGGCGTGCTGTTCGTCGGTACCGACCACGTTGACGGCCCCGTTGACGATGCGCACATGCAGCGCCGTCACCGGGTCGTCGAAGGTGAGCTTGCGAGGCTCGGCGATGGCCCACGTCGACACCGGCATGGATCTGACCTTCCGTTGGGCGCGGAATGACGCAACATATCGCGTCTCTTGCGGAACACGATATATCGCGGATCGGGGAAGTCAAGGGCGGTCGGAGGGCGGGGTTCGCTGGTCGAAGTGCTCCAAATGCGGGCAAATTGCCCTAGCGTGTGAGGCATGAACGCGACATCCGTGGGAGCGCTGCTGCTGTGCCGGGCCGACCCCGAGACCGTACGGCCGACCGCGCATCTCCTGCGCGAACCGATGGTCCTCACGCCGGCCGGGGAGGACTGGAGTGTGCTCGTACCGGAGGGCAAGCCCTGGCGGGGCGAGGGGCCGGGGGCCGGGAAGGGGCCGGGTGACGACGGGGGAGAGCCCGTCGACCGGGTCATGGGCGGCTGGGCCACCGCACTCGCGGTCGGCTCCACCTGGCCGGTTCTCGCCCTGTGGTGGGACGGCGACCGGGCCGGCTACACCCTCGCCTCCGGATTCCGCCGCCCCGTCGGGTACGTCTGGCTCGCCGACGGCACCCCCGTCGGCGAGGACGAGGCCATGCGCACCTTCGCGGCCCGCCTCGGCCTCGACCCCGTCCTGGACGTCCAGGCGCTGGAGGCGCTGACCCGGCCGGACCCCGACGCGGACGCGGAGGCCAGGCTGCGCGGACTGCTCGCCGTCCTCGCCCGCACGGGAGTGGTGCTGCCGGCCGGAGTCGGTCCCGGGGAACCCGCCGACCGGCTGCGCTCCGCGGCCGGTGCCCAGCGCGAAGCGGAACGGATCGAATGGGCCGGCTGGCGCGATGCCGTACGCGTCGAACTCGACGCGGTCGAGCGCGGGAGCCTCGGCCCGTGGGTGCGCGGCCCCAGGGCCCGGGCGATCGCCGCCGCCCAGCTCGTCGTGGGGGTCCCGCTCCTGCTGGCGGGTGCCAGGCGACGCAGCGGCGGCTGGCTCGTGGCGGGTGCGGTGCTGCTGGCGCAGGGCGCCCTGGGGCTCGCCTACAACCGGATCAGGGACGAAGCGGAGGGCCGGCCCCGCTGAGGGTGCCGGCGATCCCTACGCGTCGTCGTCGTCCTCGTCGTCCAGCCGGGCCAGCCAGGTGGCGAGGCGCTCGACCGGGACCTCGAAGTCCGGGTTGAGGTCGACGAAGGTGCGCAGCTGCTCGGCCAGCCACTCGAAGGTGACCTCCTCCTCGCCCCGCCGCTTCTCCAGTTCCTCGATGCCGCGATCGGTGAAATACATGTGCTGCGCTCGCTCCGGGTGAGAACGGTGATGGTCCCCACCAGGGTAGGGCGTGCCCGGACGGAACCTGGCCGGGAACCGTCCCCCGGCCCTCCGGCGTCCTGTGTGGAGCGTCTCGCACCGGTCGCGTACTCCCGCTAACCTGCGGGGAGTTGGGGAACGGGGGGTGTCATGGGTGACAGTGGGGCCCGTATTACGCGCATTGAGATGCCGGACGGAACACCGGTCTGGGCGCGGATCTCCGGGGCCGAGGAACTGGAGCGGCCCGCGGGCGGTCTGGCCTACGCGGACATCGGCTACGGGGACCTGGCCGACCAGGTGCAGGCGAGGGTCGAGAGCCTGACCGGGATCGTGACCTCCGTCGCCCGGTCGCTGGCCGAGCCGCTGCGGGCCGTGCGGCCGGACGAGGTCAGTGTGGAGTTCGGCATCGAGCTCACGGCGAAGGCCGGCAAGGTCGTCGGGCTGCTGGCGGACGGCGAGGCCAAGGGGGGCATCAAGGTCACGCTCACCTGGAACGGCGGCGGACCCGTCGTCGACCCGCCGATCACCCCGCCCGTACCCGCGCAGGCACCTGCGCCGCCGGTCCCGCCCGCTCCACCCGCCCCACCGAACCCGCCCGCGCTGCCCGCAGGCGCCCCCGACGCCCTGCCGCCCGCCGGTGCGCCCACCGGCGCATCGGTGCATCCGGGCGGGGGCTCCGCGCCGGGCGGCAGTGGATCATGACGGGGGCGGCCGGAGGGGGCGCAGAGGGCGGATGGGACCGCACCACCCTTGCCCTGATGAACCTCGTGATGGCGGCGACCGTACGCATCCATCGGCCGGACCCCGGGTATGCCCCTGACGGAACCGGCAGGGGCTTCCTGGGCAGCGGCTTCTTCATCGCCCCGAGCTGGGTCCTCACATGCGCGCACGTCGCGATGCAGGGGGAGGGGCGCGAAGTGGACGTGGTGTTCCGGGCCGACCGCGACAGCGCCGCCGAGACGTCCGTCGCGGGGACGGTCGTCGCGACGCTGCCGGAGCCGGGGCCGGGCACGCCCGGCGGACCGGGACTCCGTCCGCCCGTCGGCTGGGCCGCTCCGGACCTGGCCCTGATCCGCCTACTGCGGCCGGTCGAGCACGCCTGTGTGTACGTCACCGAGCGCCCGGCCGCCATGCTGCCGGGCGGCACCGTCCACTACGTGGGCTGGACCGGCCCGCGCGACGGGCAGCTGGCGGCGGTGACCGGCGACTGCACGGTCAAGGGGATGTTCGGCGGTCCGGCCGACGCCGAGCAGCAGATCCGGCTGGGCGGGGACTGGCTGGAGCCGGGGATGTCCGGCGGTCCCGTCGTCGACCTGGCCCGCGGCGAGGTGGTCGGCGTCCTCAAGTCACGCCTCGAGGGCGAGCAGGGCGGGACCGCGATCGGCATCGAGCGGCTGCGCACCATGCCCGTGCCCGGAGCCGCCCCCGAGGATCCGCCCGTGGACGTCTACCAGGCGGTCTTCCACGCCCACGACCGGTACCACGCCGACCGGCACAACAGCCCCGCCAGTACCGAACGGACCTGGGCCGACACCCAGAGCGAACTCCCCGCCAGGCCGGGACGCGCGCTCAGCCCGAAACAGCGCATCGACCTGCTCGGGCGGCTCGCCGACTTCCCGCCGCCGGTCAGCACCCGGGGCCTGCTCGACCTGCTGGACTGCCTCCCCGACGTCCACTCGCGGGACCACCGGCCCGCCCCGCGCGGCTGGCGGGACGGGCTCGGCGCGCTGTACGAGGCGCGCGACGGCGACGGCGCGCTCGAACTGATCCTGCGCTACTGCATGGCCGTCATCGCCGCCGACCGGCCGTACGGCTCCCCGCCCACGGCGGCCGCCGCGCAGAACCTGTGGGACTGGGTCCGCAGGATGGCCGAGGACCACCTCTCCAGGAGCTTCCGCAAGGAGCTGGCCGTCCTGTGGGGCGCCGCCCGCCACCGCCCGGACGTCGAGCACCGCAGACCCACCGCGCCATCGGCCGAACCGGCCCGGCACAGGGAGCGGCTCTTCGTGCTGCTGGCGCTGGAACTGCGTGGCTGGGAGCAGGGCCGCTACGACTGGCGGATCAGCGTCGGCGACACCCTCGGGGACTTCCTGCCCGTGGAGGAGGATGTCCGGGGCACCGCGCTGGCCGACCTGCCGGGCCGGCTCGCCGCGCCGCTGGCCGAGGCGTTCCGGCGCTGCGACGAGCCGGACGGGCCCGCCGTCCTCCAGATCGCGGTCGGCCGGTCGATGCTCGGCCTGGACTTCGACAACTGGCGCCTGGCGCCCGGTGATCCGCCGCTCGGAGCCGTACGCCCCGTCGTCGTCCGCTGCTCCGACCAGCCCCCCAGGAGCGAGGAGTGGCTGAAGGAGCGCAAGGCGCGCTGGAACCGGACGGGGACGGCCCCGCTGCGGGCCGAGGCGCTCGACTGCGAGAGCGGCATCAGGGTCCGCGTCCCGGAGGTGGACGGACTGCGCACCCTGGCGTACGGCACGGTCCCGCTGTTGTGCCACTACGGCTCGGACACCCGGCCCGATGCCGCGGCGGGGTTCGACCGGCTGCTGAGCAGCGGTTTCGGCGTGGCGCTGTGGCGGCGGCGCGGGGCGGATGCCGACGCGGTCTGTACGGAGTTCCACCGGCGAGCCGGCGACACGGTGGGCGAAACCCGCTCCACCGAGCAACTTCCGTACAGAGTGTATGAGTTGAGAAAAGGTGTCCATGCGAGCCGTATTGAGACGTACTGGTCGGCCGGCATGACGCTCTACTACGACGACCCGCACCACCCCCTGCCCGGATCCGAGCAGCTCCTGGAGGCGCCATGACCGCAGGCTCCGGCCCGCCCCTTACGGTGCGTGCATCGGATCGCTACCGTGAAGCACGCTTGGCAACGGCCGCCCCGGTGGACGAGCGACGACGAGGAACGCTATGAGTGAACCCAGTGAGTGGCTCATCTACCGAGGGGCCGGCGAACCGCACGAGGGGATCGGGCGGCTGCCCGCGCCGCCGCCCTGGCGGGACTTCGCCGGTCGCGCCACGCCCGCGGACGGCGGGACGGACGGCTCCGCCGACCGGCGGCTCGGCAGCCACCGGCACATGGCCGAGCTGCACCGGCCGGGCGCCGAGGAACTCGAAATGATCAATGCCGCGCTCTATCTCCGGAGGCCGCTGCTGGTCACCGGGAGCCCCGGTGCGGGCAAGAGCACCCTGGCCCACTCGGTCGCCCATGAACTGGGCCTGGGCCGCGTGCTGCGCTGGCCCGTCGTCAGCCGCTCGACACTGCTCGACGGGCTGTACCACTACGACGCCATCGCCCGTCTCCAGGACGTCCAGATAGCCGCGCACGCCGGTGCCGTCGCGGCGGACGGAGCCGATCCGGCCGACAGCATCGGCAGCTACATCCGGCTCGGCCCGCTCGGCACGGCGCTGCTGCCGTCCGACCGGCCCCGGGTGCTGCTCATCGACGAGCTGGACAAGAGCGACATCGACCTGCCGAACGACCTCCTCAACGTGCTGGAGGAGGGCGAGTTCGCCATTCCGGAGCTGGAGCGGATCGCCGACCGGCTGCCCGACGGCGAGGCGGTGGTCCTCGACAACGACGGCAACAAGGTCGCGATCAGGGGCGGACGGGTGCAGTGCTCGGCCTTCCCCTTCATCGTCCTCACGAGCAACGGCGAGCGCGACTTCCCCGCCCCGCTCATGAGGCGCTGCATCCACCTGGAGCTCGGCCGCCCCGACCACCAGCGGCTGGCCACGTTCGTACGCGCACACCTCGGCGACGAGGCGGCCCGCTCGGGCGACGACCTCATCTCGCACTTCCTGGAGCGTTCGCGCGGTGAACTGCTCGCCACCGACCAGCTGTTGAACGCGATCTACCTCACCGACGCCGCTGCCCCGGCCGGCCGTGACCGCCTCGCCGACCTGCTCATCCAGCGACTCGACCGGCCGAGGTGATGCACTGATGCCCGACGTCACGGCACGGCACGGACCGGAGGAGGGTCCGGAGCCCTACGACGGGCACCTGCTGACCGCGCTCGTCGCCCGCCTGCGCGAGGGCGGGCTCGACCCCGACGCCGAGCAGCTCTGCGACGCCCTCTGGCTCGCCCGGTGGACCCGGGTCGCCGGTGCGTTACCCGACGGCGAGGGGGACCCGGCCGTGCGTGCCGCCCCGCCAGGCGAGGAGGCCGCCACCGGACCCGCCGTACGTCCCGCCGAGCGTGCCGGAACACCGGACACGGCTGCGGAGGACACTGTTCCGGAGCAGCCGGAGGCCACGGGTCCGGACCGCCGGATCTCCCTGTACCCCGTTCCGCACGGAGCGGACGCGGGCGACCCGGACCGGCCGGGCGGCACCGGGTCCCGCGTCGGCCGCGGGACCGGCGCCTCGGCGCTCCCGCTCGGCGTGCCCGCCGCCCCCGCACTGCCCGCCCTGCTCGAACTCCAGCGCGCCCTGCGCCCGTTGCAGCGCTACCGGCCCGCGGCGCCGCCCCTGCGCACCACCCTGGACGAGGTGGCGACCGCGGAACTCAGCGCACGCGCGGGAGGACTCATCATTCCGGTGTTCCGCGGAGTGGCCCGGGCGGACGCACTCCTCCAGTTCGTCATGGACGCCTCGTCGTCCATGCGGGTCTGGGACCGGATGTTCATAGAATTCCAGCAGATATTCAGCCAGTTGGGCGCCTTCAGGGACGTCCAGGTGCGCTATCTGCACCAGGGGCCCGACGGCGCGCCCGCCGTGAGCCGCAGCCCCGACCCGGGCGCGGCGCCCCTGAACTCCGCGGATCGGCTCAGCGACCCCACCGGCCGCCGGGTCACCGTCCTGGTCAGCGACTGCGCCGGACCCGTCTGGCACAGCGGGCAGGCCCACCGGCTGCTGCACCACCTCGCCCGCCAGGCCCCCACCGCCGTGCTCCAGCCCCTGCCGCAGCGCATGTGGAACCGCACCGCACTGCCGGTCACCTACGGCGTCCTGTCACGCGGCGAAGGCGCCGCCGGAGCCGTCGTCAAGGTCGCCGCGGACGCCGGAGCGCTCCCGAAGGCGCACGACGGAGCCCTCGCCGTCCCCGTGCTGCCGCCCGTGGCCGGCGCCCTTGCGGCCTGGGCGGGGCTGCTCGCCGGTACCGGAGGCGGGCGGATCTCCGGAGCCGTCGGCTGGGTGCGCGCGGACCAGCCCGCCGCCGCCCCGCAGCGCACCGGCAGCCGGCCGTCCTCGCTCCAACTGGTCAGCCGCTTCCGCTCGGCCGCCTCCCCGGCCGCCGGACAGCTGGCCGTCTACCTCGCCGCCGCCCCGCTGTACCTGCCGGTCATGCAGCTCGTCCAGCGCACGATGCTGCCGGACTCGGGCCCCTCGGAGCTGGCCGAGGTGCTGCTCAGCGGGCTGCTCACGCGCAGCAGGAGCGACGGCGCGGAGGGCGGGCAGTGGTACGAGTTCACGCCCGGCGTCCAGGAGGCGCTGCTCGGGCCGCTCGGCCGGGACGAGGCCCTGCTCGTACTCAAACACTGCTCGGAGTACATCGAGCAGCGGTTCGGAAAGGCGGGCCCGAACTTCCCGGCCCTGGCCCTGGCGCAGCTCGGCGACGCGAGAACGGGCTCCGCGTACCGCTCCGGCCGCCCGGCCGGCGGCATCGACCGGGACGCCGAAGCCGAAGCCGATGCCGACGGCGACGCCGAGAACGGCGGCTCCCGCGCCCCGCACCCCTTCGCGGAGGTCGCGGCGCGCGTCCTGGAGCGGTTCATGCCGCTGCCCGAGCAGTTCGCCTACTACGGCGAGCGGCGCGGGCGCCACGAGCCCGACCCGACGACCACCACCGCGGTGGCCCGCGCCCGCGCGCTGCTGCGGCAGTTCGAGTCGGACAGCATGGTTCAGTACCTGATCGACGCCGTACAGCTGCTGCGCGGCGCCACCTACCGCGACCAGGTGTCGGTCTCCGATCCGGAGCTGTGGGCGGAGTACGCGCGCTGTCTGCTGCGGCTCTGGGAGGTGCAGGGCGGGAACGAGCTGCTGCGGGAGTCGGAGGAGGCCGCCGAGCGTGCCGCCTCCCACCCCGGGGCCGTACGCGAACGGGCCGTGCTGGCCAAGGTGCTGCACGCCGCCGCGGACGACCGGCGGCGGCGCGGTGACCGGCGCGGCGCCCTGGACCTGCTGCGGCGCGCGGACCGCGAGTACACCGTGGCCTGCGCCGCGCCCGGCCTGGACCCGGCGGAGGCCCTGCGGCTCACGCTGGAACGGGTGCGGGCCCTGGAGGCGCAGTGGCGGCTCGGCGGCGACACCGCCCTGCTCCAGGCGGCCGTCGGCATGCTGGAGGCGTTCGCCGACGTCTGGCCCGACCAGGAGAACCGTCCCACCAGTCTCGTGCTGACCCACGGCCGTGTCCTGCTGCGGCTCACCGGCGCGACCAACGACACCGAACAGTCCCGGGTGTACGCCCGCCAGGCCGCCCGCTCGCTGCGCAAGGCGTTCGCCCCCGGCGCCGCCCCGCACACGACCGGCACCCAGGTGCGGATCCTGCTGGACCTGGTGGACGCCCTGCTGAGCTGCGGGGACGCCCCGGACGAGGCCGCGACCCTGATCGAACAGGCCCTGGAGACCGTACGGGAACAGCGGATGCGCGCCCAGCTCCAGACCAGGGCGGGCCGGGTCCATGTCGCACGGTACGAACTCAGCGGTGACACGGCCGAACTGGTCGAGGCGGCCGACTGGTTCACCCGGGCGGCCCGTGGCGTTCCCCGTGACTCGCAGGATCACGCGGACCTCCTCGCCGAGTGGGGGACCGCCCTGCTCCGCCGGGCCGAACTGCCCGACGGGGACCGGTACATCGGCGCGGCCGTCCGGGTGTTGCGCGACTGCCGTACGGAGACGGCGGCTGGCAGCCCGCGCCTGGCGGGCCGGCTGCTGGCCCTCGGGCGCGCGGTGATGCTGCGCCACCGGGCCACCGAGGACCGGGTCGATCTGCGGGAGGCGGAGCACCTGTTCGGCCTGGCGGCGCAGGAGGCGCGCGATCCGCTGACAGCGGCGCGGTGCTGGCTGGAGCTGGGGCGGTCCCATCTCGATGCCTCCCGGGTGCTTCAGCGGCCCGCAAGGCTCGACGAGGCGGCGGAGGCGTTCCGCGACGCGGCCGAGAGCGCCAGGACCGCGGAAGCGGAGCTGGACAGTCCGCAAGAACGTGAACAGGCGGTGGAGTTGGGTGCTACAGCCAACCACTGGCGGGGTATGACCTATGAGGAGGCGGGACGTCCCAGAGCCGCGCGCGACGCGTACCGGGCCGCCCGCCAGGAGTGGCGCAAGCTGCCGGACGGAGGCGGTGCGTCGGGCGAGTCGACCGAGGGGCGACTGCTGGCGCTGGGAGGGGGCTGAAGGCCCGGGCGCGGGCCCGGCCGGGTTCCGCACCCTCTGCCGGGCGATGGGCGTTCAACGGCGAGCGCCCGAAGCTGTGTTCAACGGTGAGTACGTCAGGGGTGTGCGCCCGTGGGCGGGCGCACGGCCACGAACCGAGTACGACAGCAACGGGGAGTCGTGATGGACCAGTCAGTACGTGAGAACAACGCGCCGGACGTGATGCCGCACGCCGGGACGGAGGGCGCGCCGGACGCGCTGCCGGACCTGCTCGGGCTCGATCTGGCGGCCCTGCGGACCCTCGACCACCCCGTACTCTCCGCGGTGGTCGCGGACCTGCGGGACCGGGCCGAGCAGCCGCGGGAGACGCTGTGGGGCTTCACGAGCGCATTCTGAACGGGGCGACGGCACCCGCCCCGTGGGGCGACCCGGTCGGTTTCGGCCGGGGAGTCCCCGGGAACAGGACGTGCTCGCGCCGCCGGGTTTGCGCCCGCATCAGGCCAGGGATACTCGATTCGGACCGGCGGCGGGGGCCGTACGAAGGGCCGTACACGGGCCCGGACAGTATGGGGGTGCCGGAGTGTCCCGGAAGGCAACCTCGGGCGCGGCGCCGCGCAGCGGCCCCGTGACCCCCGTCCCTTTCGGACAGTTCATCGTCAAAGTGCACGGACGCTGCAATCTGGCCTGCCGCTACTGCTACCTCTACGAGGGCCCGGACACCACCTGGCGCGAGCGCCCCGCCGCCGCGTCCCCGGCCGTCCTGGACCGGACCGCCGCCCGCATCGGCGAGCACGCCGCGGCCCACGGGCTCGGGGAGCTCGCCCTCGTCCTGCACGGGGGCGAACCCCTGCTCGCCGGCGCGGACCGGCTCGCCGCCTTCGCCACGCAGGTACGCGCACGGGTCCCCGGCGGCTGCGCCGTCCGCACCACCGTGCAGACCAACGCCACCCTGCTCACCGACGCGCGCGTCGCCACCCTCGCGCGGCACGGCATACGCGTCGGCATCAGCCTCGACGGCGGTCTGGCCGCCCACAACACCCAGCGCCTGGACCACGCGGGACGCCCCTCCTGGCCCGCCGCCTCGCGCGGCGCCCGGCTGCTCGCCGAGCGGCACCCGGAGGCGTACGCGGGCATCCTCACCGTGGTCGACCCGCGCACCGACCCGGTGGAGATGTACGAGTCGCTGCTCGCCCTGCGGCCCCCGGCCCTGGACCTGCTGCTGCCGCACGGCAACTGGACCTCACCGCCGCCCGGTCTGCCCGCCGGGGCGGAGCCCCCGGCGGAGCCCGCGGGTTCGGCCGGGCCGACCCCGTACGGCGACTGGCTGTGCGCCGTCTTCGACCGCTGGTGGCCCGCCGGGCGCCGCGAGACCCGGGTCCGGCTCTTCGAGGAGTGCCTCGCCCTGCTGCTGGGCCTGCCCGCCGCCACGGAGTCCCTGGGCCTCGACCCGGTCAACGCCGTCGTGGTGGAGACCGACGGAGCCATCGAGCAGGTCGACTCGCTCAAGTCCGCCTACGACACGGCGGCGGCCACCGGACTCGACGTCTTCCGCCACACCTTCGACGAAGCGCTGCGCCACCCCGGCGTCGCCGCCCGCCAGGCGGGCGCCGAGGCACTCTCGCCGGTCTGCCGCGGCTGCCCGCTGCTCACGGTCTGCGGCGGCGGCCACTACGCCCACCGCTACCGCGCGGGCCACGGCTTCACCCATCCCTCCGTCTACTGCGCCGACCTCGACCGGCTGATCCGCCACGTCGCGGACCGGCTGGCCGACGCGACCGCGGGAGACCCTCCATGAGTCCCGCCCTGCCCGAAGGCGCGCTGCGCGCACTCGGCCGCACGGAGGGCGACGCGGACACCCTCGGCCTGCTCGTGCGCGACCAGGACACCCGCCGGTTCGTCCTCCTGCGCGCCCTGCTCGACGCGGCGGCCCAGGCACCGGACAGGATCTGTCCGCCCGGCCTGCGTCACCGGGTGGCCACCGACTGGGCGCTTCTGGAGGCGGCCGACCGTGCGGACAGGGCCGCCACCCGGTCCGTGCTGCTCTACCCGCTCGTGGGCCCCTGGGTCCTGCGCTGTCTGCACGGCCTCACCGGAGCCGCCCCCGGCCCCGAACTCCGTGCGGATCTCGACCATTTGGGAGCCCTCGCGGTGGCCGCCGCGGCCCGCGCCCGGCTGTCCTTCACCACCCGGCTCACCGCAGGCGGACCGGTGCTCTCGCTCCCGACCGTCGGAGCACTGGACATCGCGCCCGGAGAGGTGGATGTCACTGCCGACAAAGGGGAATTGACCTTACGTCAGGATCGGACGGGGGAGGTCGTCGTGCAGCTCGAATCCGGTACCGCGCGCTCCTGGGACCCCCGCTGGCGGCCGACCCGCACGCTGCCTCCCCTGCTGGCCGGCGACGCCCCCGTCCCCATGGACGACCTCGACCCGTACCGGACGGCGGGCGACAGCCCCGAACCCCACGGGCTGAGCGCCGCCGTCCGGGTCGACGGCCCGGCGCGACAGGGCTGGGCGGAGTCCTGGGCGGGCGTGGCGGACCAACTGCGGACCGGCGGCCACCAGCGGCTGACCGAGGCCGCCGTCCTGCTGCGCTGTCTGGTGCCTCTCGCCCCGCCGCCCGGCTCCGGCCGCGGCGGAGGCGCGGCGCACTGCAGCGGTACCCGGCGCGAGGCGTTCGGCGCGGTGCTCAGCAGCCGGCCCGCCACCCCCGCCCACTTCGCCTCCACCCTCGTGCACGAGCTCCAGCACACCAAGATCGCGGCACTGAGCGCGATGACGCCCCTGCACCACGAGGGGCCCGACGCCCGGTACTTCGCCCCTTGGCGCCCCGACCCGCGCCCCTTCGACGGCCTCCTCCAGGGGGCCGTGTCGCACGCGGCCCTCGCCGACTACTGGCAGCAGTGCGCGCTAGGCGCGGAACATGCCGACCAGCGTGACCTGGCCTGGTCCGAACACGCCCGCCGCCGCGAACAGGTGGGTGCCGCCCTGCCCGTCCTGGCCGGATCCGGGGCGCTGACACCCGAGGGTCGAGTGATCGTCAACGAGTTGATCACGCTCTACCACCGTCTGGCGGAATCTCCGGCCCCAACGGGGCATCAGGCGCGGGCGAGGGCGTATGTCCGAACGGCCCGGGTGATATGGCAGCAGAGGAAAGACTCGAAACGACTGTGAACAGGCGCTGCCGTCGCTGCGGGAACATGCGGACCCGTCCGGTCGTCGGTGTATGTTGATTAGGCTTATAACGATGCAGGGAGACGGTTGAATGCCCGTAGCGCGTAAGCAAGTTGGAGCAACCGGGACGCAATCCGTCACCATTAGTTTCGCCGGGTTCAACCGGGCCTGGGCGGCCTGGATCGGCGACCGTCTCGAACGGCGTGGTGTACGGGTCGTCTATCAGCGGTGGGACCCCCAGGCGGGTGCCACGCTGGAGGACGAACTGCGGAACGTGATGCTCGCCCCCGGCCGCATCCTCGTCGTCCTCAGTGACTGGTACTTCCAGCTCGGTCCCCGCAGCCACGACGAGTGGAACCGCGCGCTCCGCACGGTGGTTGCCCCGGAGGCCGGACGCTTCGCCGCCGTCTCCGTCACCACCTCCGCGCTGCCCGGCGCCACGTCGGTCTTCGGCGCCGCCGATCTGACCAACGTCGGCGAGGACGAGGCGGAGCGGCGCATGCTCGCCCACCTCGGCCTGCCCACGGAGCCCCTGGCCCGCCCGGAGGGTGGACGGCCCGGACCGCGCTTCCCGGCCGACACCCCCGAGGTGTGGAGCAGCAGGGTGCCGCGCCGCAACACCCGCTTCACCGGCCGCGAGGCCCTGCTCAGCGAGGCGTACCACGCGCTTCAGGGGGCGGGCCCGGGTGCCGGGGTCGTCACGCTGCACGGCATGTCCGGCGTGGGCAAGACCCAGCTCGCCGCGGAATACGTCTACCGGTTCGGCTCCGACTACGACGTGGTCTGGTGGGTGCCCGCCGACCGTCGCGCCCTCTACCGCCAGCGCCTCGCCGAACTCGCCCCGGAACTGGGCCTGGTCACCGGCGCCGAGTACGGGGAGCGGCTGCGCGCCGTCCGGGACTCCCTGCGGCGCGGACAGCCGCACTCCCACTGGCTGCTGATCCTGGACGGAGCCGACGAGCCCGACCAGATCTGGGACCTCGTACCGACCGGCCCGGGACATGTGCTGATCACCTCCCGCAACCCGGAATGGCGCGAACACAACAGCCACCTGGTGGAGGTTCCGGTGTACGACCGCGACGAATCGGTCTCCTTCATCCGCCGCCGCGCCCCGCGCCTCACGCACAGCGAGGCCGACCAGCTGGCGAACGCGCTGGAGGACCTCCCGCTGCTCCTCGACCAGACGGCCGGCTGGCTCAACGACTCGGACATGTCCGTCGCGGAGTACATCGAACTCCTCGAAGGCGGCATCGACCAGGACGTCGTCAAGGTGTCGGCCGACTTCCCGCTGGCCTTCCAGACCGCCTGGTCGATACTGCTGAACAAGCTCAGGGAGACCGTCCCGGAGTCCGTGGACCTGCTGCGGCTGTGCAGCTTCTTCGCCCCCGGCTCCATCCCCGTACGGCTCCTGAAGGAGATGCCGCCCGGCGATCTCCCCGAGCAGCTCTCCGGCCTGATGAACGATCCGCTGCTGTGGAACCGCGCGATCGGCCAGTTGCGGCAGTACTCCGTCGTCCGGCTGGAGTCCCACGAGTCCTCCGTGGAGGAGGCCGCCTCCTCCGGCGAGTCGATCTACCTGCACCGGATGGTCCACAAGATCGTCGGTACGGACATGCCGGAACGGGACCGCCGGGAGTTCATCGACGTCGTCCGCAAGGCCCTGGCCGCCGCCGACCCCGGGCGCCCCATCGACGCCGTCTACTGGCCCGCGTACGCCGAGATCGCCCCGCACCTGAAGTGGGCCGAGGTCCTGGAGAGCAAGGACCCCGCCGTACAGAGCCTGGTCCTCAACTGCCTTCGCTACATGTACTTCTCCGGGGAGTACCGGGCGGGCATCAAGCTCGGCGAACGCGCCATGACCGCCTGGCGGGAGCTGCTCGGCGAGACCCACCCCCGGGTGTGGGACCTCAGCTACAACTACGCCAACCTGCTGCGGGCCGTGGGCGACTACGCCGAGACGGAAGCCATGGAGCGCGCCGTCGTCGACCACCTGCGCGCCGAACGCGGTGCGGAGGACCTGGAACACCTGCGGGCCGCCAACGGTCTCGCCGCGGACCTCCGGGGCCTCGGCCGCTACGACGAGGCACTGGAACTCTCCCGGTGGCTCCTCGGCTCCTACCGCGACCTGCTCGGCGATCAGGACGCCCGTACCGTCAACGCCCAGAACAACCTGGCCATTTCACTGCGCCTGCTCGGCCGGTACGAGGAGTCCCTGGAGCTCAACCGGCGCACCCTGGAGGCCCGCCGCCAGCTGCTCAAGGCGCGGCACGGCTGGACCCTCATCTCCGAGATCAACTACGCCACCGACCTGCGGCTCCTCGGCCGCTACGGCGAGGCCGAGTCGCTCCAGGCGCAGAGCGCGCGCGTGCACCGGATCGCCCTGGGCGAGGACAACCCGCAGACCCTGCTCGCCGAGTACAACCTGGCGCTCTGCCGGTACCGCTCCGGCGAACGGGGCAAGGCGGCCACGGCGTTCACCCGGGTCCTGGAACGCTGCGAACGCGTCCTCGGCGAACAGGACCCGCTGACCCTGATGTTCGCGGCCGGACAGAGCTGCTTCGCCCGCGAGCACGCCGACATCGACCAGGCCAGGACCATAAGCGATTACGTCATCAACGGGTATCTGATGATGCTCGGCGAGGGCCACCCGTACGTCGCGGGAACCCGGTCCAACCACGCCCTGATCCTGCGCAACGTCGGTGAGCGGGACCAGGCCCACCAGCTCATCGAGAAGGCGCTCGCCGACATGACGAGGTCCGTGGGGGAGAACCACCCCTGGACCCTGGGCTGCGCGATCAACGCCTCGGCGCTGCGCAACCTGGTGGGCGACCCGGAGTCCGCCGCCGCGCTCACCGAGCTCACCGTCACCCGTGCCACCGAAGTCCTCGGCCGGACCCACCCGTTGACCCTGTCAGCCAGGATCGCGCACGCGGCGGACCTGCGCGGTCTGCGGGACCGGCTGCGGGCGGAGAAGGTCGAGAACGAGGCGCTCGGCGACCTGGTGGCGACCCTCGGCGCGCAGCACGTCCACACCGTGTCGGCCCGCTCGCGCAACCGGCCGTTCTGGGACTTCGAGCCCCAGATGATCTGACCGGACGCACCCCTGACAGGCCGAAGGGCCCGGCCCCGCGATCGATGCGCGGGACCGGGCCCTTCGGTTCGTACAGCGGCTGATCAGGCTTCGAAGACCTCGGCGACCAGCTGCGCCTGCTCGGCCTGGTGGCGCTTGGCCGAGCCGACCGCCGGGGACGAGCCGTGCGGTCGCGAGATGCGACGCAGGCGCTCACCGTGCGGGACGTCGGCGCCGACGGCCAGGTCCAGGTGGTCGATCAGGTTGAGCGCGATGAACGGCCACGCACCCTGGTTGGCCGGCTCCTCCTGGGCCCAGAGGTACTTCTCGGCGTTCGGGTACTTGGCGATCTCTGCCTGGATCTCGGCACCCGGCAGCGGGTACAGACGCTCCAGACGGATGATCGCCGTCTCCGTGTCGCCACGCTTCTCGCGCTCGGCGTCCAGGTCGTAGTAGAGCTTGCCGGCGCAGAAGACGACCTTGCGGACCGCTTCCGCCTTGACCGACTCGTCGCCGATGACCGGACGGAAGCCACCGGTGGTGAACTCCTCCGCCTTCGAGGCCGCCGCCTTGAGGCGCAGCATCGACTTCGGCGTGAAGACGATCAGCGGCTTGTGGTGCGGGTTGTGCACCTGCCACCGCAGAAGGTGGAAGTAGTTCGACGGCAGCGTGGGCATGGCCACCGTCATGTTGTCCTGCGCGCACATCTGGAGGAAGCGCTCGGGGCGTGCGGACGAGTGGTCCGGGCCCTGGCCCTCGTAGCCGTGCGGCAGGAGCAGCGTGACGCCGGAGGTCTGGCCCCACTTCTGCTCGGCGGAGGAGATGAACTCGTCGACGACGGTCTGCGCGCCGTTGACGAAGTCACCGAACTGCGCCTCCCAGATGACCAGCGACTCCGGACGGGCCAGCGAGTAGCCGTACTCGAAGCCCATCGCCGCGTACTCGCTGAGCAGCGAGTCGTAGACGTTGTAACGGGCCTGGTCGTCGGAGAGGTAGAGCAGCGGGGTGTAGTCCTCGCCGGTCTTCTGGTCGACGAGCACCGCGTGGCGCTGGCCGAACGTGCCGCGGCGGGTGTCCTGGCCGGCGAGCCGGACCGGGGTGCCCTCCATCAGCAGCGATCCGATGGCCAGGGTCTCGCCCATGCCCCAGTCGATCGTGCCGTTCTCCACGGACGCGGCACGACGCTGCATCTGCGGCATCAGGCGCGGGTGGACGGTGATCTCGTCGGGGATGTTCACCTGCGACTCGGCGATCGCCTTGACGACCTCCGAGGAGATCGCGGTGTTCACCGCCACCGGGAACTCGGCTTGGACGTCCGGGATGTGCGGCTGGGACGGCGCCGAGGTGGCCTCGCGGACCTCCGCGAAGACCTTCTCCAGCTGGCCCTGGAAGTCCTGGAGGGCCTGCTCGGCCTCTTCCAGCGTGATGTCGCCGCGACCGATGAGGGACTCGGTGTAGAGCTTGCGCACCGAGCGCTTCTTGTCGATCAGGGTGTACATCTGCGGGTTGGTGAACTCCGGGTTGTCGCCCTCGTTGTGACCGCGGCGGCGGTAGCAGATGAGGTCGATCACGACGTCCTTGTTGAACGTCTGCCGGTACTCGAAGGCGAGCCGCGCGACGCGGACCACGGCCTCCGGGTCGTCGCCGTTGACGTGGATGATCGGCGCCTCGATCATGCGCGCCACGTCGGTGGCGTACATCGAGGAGCGCGAGGACTCCGGGGCGGCGGTGAAGCCGACCTGGTTGTTGATCACCACGTGCACGGTGCCGCCGGTGCGGTAGCCGCGCAGCTGCGACATGTTGAGCGTCTCGGCGACGACGCCCTGGCCCGCGAAGGCCGCGTCGCCGTGGAGCGCGACGGGCAGGACCGTGAAGTCCGTGCCGCCCTTGTTGATGATGTCCTGCTTGGCGCGGGCGATGCCCTCGAGGACCGGGTCGACCGCCTCCAGGTGCGAGGGGTTGGCGGCCAGCGAGACCTTGATCTGCTCGCCGTCGAGACCGGTGAAGGTGCCCTCGGCGCCCAGGTGGTACTTGACGTCGCCGGAGCCGTGCATCGACCGCGGGTCGAGGTTGCCCTCGAACTCCCGGAAGATCTGGGCGTACGACTTGCCCACGATGTTCGCGAGGACGTTCAGCCGGCCGCGGTGGGCCATGCCGATGACGACCTCGTCGAGGCGGGCCTCGGCGGCGGAGTCGATGACCGCGTCGAGCAGCGGGATGACGGACTCGCCGCCCTCCAGCGAGAAGCGCTTCTGGCCGACGTACTTCGTCTGCAGGAAGGTCTCGAACGCCTCGGCCGCGTTGAGGCGGCGCAGGATCCGCAGCTGCTCCTCGCGCTCCGGAGCGGGGCGCGGACGCTCCACCCGGTCCTGGAGCCACTTGCGTTCCTTCGGCTCCTGGATGTGCATGAACTCGATGCCGGTGGTGCGGCAGTACGACTCGCGCAGGACACCGAGGATGTCGCGGAGCTTCATCATCGTCTTGCCGGCGAAACCGCCGACCGCGAAGTCCCGCTCCAGGTCCCACAGGGTGAGGCCGTGCTCGGTGATGTCGAGGTCGGGGTGCTTGCGCTGGCGGTACTCCAGCGGGTCGGTGTCGGCCATGACGTGGCCGCGGACCCGGTAGGAGTGGATCAGCTCGAAGACCCGCGCGGCCTTGGTGACGTCGTCGTCGTGCGAGGCGTCGATGTCCCGGAGCCAGCGGACCGGCTCGTAGGGGATGCGCAGCGCCTTGAAGATCTCGTCGTAGAAGTCGTTCTCGCCGAGCAGCAGCTGGCTCAGGACGCGCAGGAACTCGCCGGAGGCGGCGCCCTGGATGACCCGGTGGTCGTACGTCGAGGTCAGCGTCATGACCTTCGAGATGCCCAGCTTGTTCAGGGTGTCCTGCGAGGTGCCCTGGAACTCCGCCGGGTAGTCCATCGCGCCGACGCCCATGATGAGGCCCTGTCCGGGCATCAGGCGGGGCACCGAGTGAACGGTGCCGATGCCGCCGGGGTTGGTCAGCGAGGCGGTGACTCCGGAGAAGTCGTCCATGCCGAGCTTGCCGACGCGGGCACGGCGGACGATGTCCTCGTACGCCTGCCAGAACTCGAAGAAGTTGAGCGTCTCGGCCTTCTTGATGGCCGCGACGACGAGCTGGCGGTCGCCGTTGGGCTTGACCAGGTCGATGGCCAGGCCGAGGTTCACGTGCTCCGGCTTGACCAGGGTCGGCTTGCCGTCCTTGACCGCGAAGGAGTAGTTCATCGACGGCATGGCCTTGAGGGCCTGCACCATCGCGTAGCCGATGAGGTGGGTGAAGGAGATCTTCCCGCCCCGGGCGCGCTTCAGGTGGTTGTTGATGACGATGCGGTTGTCGAAGAGCAGCTTCACCGGGACGGCGCGGACGGACGTGGCCGTCGGCAGCTCCAGCGAGGCGTTCATGTTCTTCGCGACGGCGGCCGACGGGCCGCGCAGCGTCACGTACTCGGGGCCCGCCGTGGCCTCGGCCGCAGGGGCGGCCTTCGCCGGGGCGGGAGCCGCTGCCGCCTTCGCCGGTGCTGCCGGGGCGGCAGCGGGCGCGGGCTGGGCGGGCGCCGGAGCGGCGGCTGCGGGCGCGGCGGGTGCCGGGGCCGGAGCGGGAGCCTTCACGGGCGCGGCCGGGGCAGCGGTGGTGATCTGGGTCGGTGCGGGTCCGGCCTGGGCCGGCGTCACCGCAGCCCCCGCGGCTGCGGTGCCGGGCTTTTCCGCCGTGCCGGATGCGCCCGGCTTGTAGTCGGCGAAGAAGTCCCACCAGGCGCGATCGACCGAATTGGGGTCCTGGAGGTACTGCTGGTAGATCTCGTCGACGAGCCACTCATTGGGGCCGAATGCGGCGGCAGGGTTCTTCCCCTGCTCCGATTGGTCGGTCGAGATGCTCGAGTTACTGGGGGACTGAGACGACACGGCGGCAACCGCCCTCTTCCGCTTCACAAGGTGATGGACAGCGGAAATCAAGGCTACGCCTCCCCAGCCGTTACGTGCAGGCCGGGCCGGTCTTCGTCGCGCAAGTCACATCGGAAGCCGGGTTTCGGTGCAGGAAATGGCGGGAAACAAGCGGGGTTCCGCCGCACTTCGGGTACGCGACAGAGCGGTTGCAGCCACTCGACCGCATCCACTCGGGGAAGTACACGCAGAACGTGCCCTTCCGGTTCGAACTCTATGTCAACCTCGCGGCTGACGGACTCCCGGAAGAGTGACCTGTATCCGGCAGCCGCGTGAGGATTCGGCCACTCCGATGCGGCCACCGTGCAGCTCCACCGCCCAGCGCGCGATCGCCAGGCCCAGCCCCGTACCGCCGTCGCTGCCCGGACCGTGCGGGGACGGGGCCTGGCCGCGGTTGAACCGCTCGAAGACCCGGTGGCGCTCGGCCTCCGGGATACCGGGGCCCTCGTCGACGACCTCCAGCTCCAGCGACTCGGGGTGCTGCCCGCGCCGCGCCAGCACGGTGACCCGGCCGTGCGGCGGGCTGTGCTTGACCGCGTTGTCGATGAGGTTGGCGACCACCTGGTGCAGGCGTTCCGCGTCGGCGTGCGCCGTCAGCTCGGGCGGCGACACGTCGAGATGCAGATGGACGTCGAGGCGGGAGTGGTTGCCGGAACCGGAGGAGAGGCTGCGCTGCGACGCCGCGAGGTTTGCCTCCTTCAGCACCCCCGAGAGGTACGGCCACACCTCGAAGCGGCGGGCCTTCAGGGCCACCACCCCGTTGTCGAGCCGGGAGAGGTCCAGCAGGGTCTCCACGAGCCTGCCCAGCCGCTCCGTCTGCTTCAGCGCCGTACGCATCGTCTCGGGATCGGCCGCGGACACCCCGTCGACGACGTTCTCCAGCACGGCTCTCAGTGCCGCGATGGGGGTGCGCAGTTCATGGGAGACGTTGGCGACCAGTTCCTTGCGGTGCCGGTCCTCGGCCTCCAGATCGTCCGCCATGCGGTTGATCGTCTGCGCCAGGTCGCCCAGCTCGTCCCGGCGCCCGGCCCCGCTCACCCGCGTCGTGTAGTCGCCGTGCGAGATGGACCGGGCCACGGCTCTCATCTCGTCCAGCGGCGCGGTCAGGCCGTGCGCCACGAACTGGGTGATCAGCAGGGTCGCGATCACGGAGAACACCGTGATGAACCGGAACTCGGTCCGTGTCCGCAGGGCCACGATCAGCAGCCCTGTGGTGATGAACACCGAGATCACGACCAGCGTGCCCAGCTTGGCCTTGATCGAGAACGGCCTCAGTCTGCAGCCGGGCCCGTTCATGGCGCGGGGGTCTCCAGGGCGTAGCCGACGCCGTGGACGGTACGGATCCGCTCGGCGCCGATCTTCCGGCGCAGGGCCTTGATGTGGCTGTCGACGGTACGGGTGCCGGAGGCGTCCGCCCAGTCCCAGACCTCGGCCAACAGCTGCTCACGGGAGAGCACCGCACGCGGCGTGTTGGCCAGGCAGACCAGCAGGTCGAACTCGGTCGGCGTGAGGTGGACGTCGTCCGCCCGCACCCGGACCCGGCGCTGCGCGTGGTCGATCTCCAGCTCCCCGAGGCGCAGGATGCCGCTCCGCGGGGTCACCGCGGCGAGCGCCGCACGCTCGACCCGGCGCAGCAGGACGTGCACCCGGGCCGCCAGCTCGCGCATGGAGAAGGGCTTGGTCATGTAGTCGTCGGCGCCGACGCCGAGCCCGACCAGCATGTCGGTCTCGTCGTCGCGCGCCGTCAGCATCAGGACCGGCACCGGGCGCTGGGCCTGCACGCGGCGGCAGACCTCCAGACCGTCGAAGCCGGGGAGCATGATGTCGAGCACCATCAGATCGGGCTGCCATGCCTCGGCCGCGTCCACGGCCGCGGGGCCGTCGAGCGCGGTCTGCACGAGGAAGCCCTCGGCGCGGAGTCTCGCGGCAATGGCGTCCACGATCGTGGAGTCGTCCTCGACCACCAGGACCCGGCGCTGCGCGCCCGGGGTGGCCGCGACGCCGTTGTGGGTGGTGTGTGTCTGTTCCATCGCCCCGCCCCTGCCCGTTCTCGCGGGAGCCATTCCCCCGGAGGCACGGTCTTCGCTTGTGAATTTCGTGGGTGATCCCATGTGCCGGTCAGCAGCGTAAAGGCAGCGGACGGTCCACGGCTACGCAGGGTGTTGTCCCGTCCGGCCGGTTCCACCCCTCGGGGAGGGTGGATCGTCGGCCTTGTGGGGCTTGGCCCTTGACATAAGGGCGATGTGTATACCGGGTGGGGGGTCAGTCGGTCCGCAATGCGAGATGGACCACGTCCGGCACACCTCGGGCAACGGCTACTTCTTCCGTGCGTACTGCGCTGAATCCGGCATTCCGCAACGCTTGTTCGAAGGTGGGGGAGGGCTGCGCGGACCAGACGGCGAGCACTCCGCCCGTCGTGAGACGCTTCCGGCAGGCCGTCAGGCCGGCTGCGGAATAGAGGCTTCCGTTGTCCTCCGTGACGGTCCAGTCGGGGCCGTTGTCGATGTCCAGACACAACGCGTCGTAACGCTCCGTGGTCGTACGCAGGTGCTCGACCAGGTCCGTGTGCGCGATCTCGGTCCGCGGATCGGCAAGTGCCGGGCCGGAGATCCGGTCCAGCGGTCCTTCCCGGTGCCAGTCGACGATGGCCTGTTCCCGCTCCACGACGACGATCCGCCCCCAGCGGGCCTCCTCGGCCGCCCGGACGAGCGAGAAGCCGACGCCGAGACCGCCGATGAGCACGGCCGGAGCGACGCGTCCTGCGGGCAGCGCCGCGAGGGCCGCGTCGATCAGCAGCCGCTCGGACCGTCCGTCGGAGGTGTCCATCAGGAAGCAGCCGTTGGCGATGATCTCGAAGTCGTCCCCACGCTCACGCAGGACGACCTCGCCGAACGGTCCTTCGCGGCGGTCGATGGTGACGGGGGCGAGGCTGGCGGACATGACGTGGCTCTCCGGTCTCCGGTGGTGACGGTCGGTTCGACGAACCATCCTGGCCCGCCGGACCGCCCGGTGCCAGCAGATTTGGGTGCCGGCGGGGAGGGGCACCGGAGCACGCTCGCGCTCAGCCGGGCTCCGGTCGCGCGCCGCGCACCACGAGGAGCGCCGCCCCCGCCGCGTACACGCTCAGGGCGACGGCCCACGCAGCCGGCTGCGGCCCCGGCTGCATCGGCCACGCCCAGAACGCCGCCGCGCCGCCCGGGGCGCGGGGCGCCGCGAGGTAGACCGCGCCGCCGTAGACCGTCATCGGCAGCCAGCTCAGACGGGCCCCGAGCAGGGCGGCGGCGGCTGCGGTGAGCCCGGTCGCACCCAGCACGTTGCGGACCATCCCGGGGGCGCCGAACTCCTCCGGATGTCCCGGTACGGCCAGCGCGAGAGCGCCCGCGGCGAGAGCGGTCAGGGCCAGCAGATGGAACAGCCGGCGCGGCCACCACCGGCGCACGGCGGTCCGGTCCAACTCCTCGGTGTGCGCGTACGTGCCGGTGCCGATGGCGGCGGACGCGAGCAGCGGGGCGAGGACCAGGACGGGGACACGCGCGGAGTGGTCGAAGTACGGCCGGTCCTCCAGCCAGTCCGCGGCCCAGGCCGCGAGCAGGACGATGCCGGTCAGGGCGGCGGCGGTGAGCGGCAGGGCGCGGGAGCGGAGATAGAGGACGGGGAGGGCGGGGGCGCGTACGGAGCGGCGCGCGGGAGCGGTCACAGGAGCGGGACCTTCCTCGGGTCACAGCCGTGGCGCGAGGCCAGATAGCGGCCGAGCCAGATCCTGCGGTCGGCGTCGGGCATGGCGGTGAGACGGGCCAGATAGGCCGGATGCGAGGGCTCCTCCGCTCGGGGGCCCTCCTCGGCCCCGGGGACCAGCCAGCTCAGAACGGCCTGGTCGGTGGCCCACAGCCGGGCTGCGCTCGGCGCGTCCTCGTCGTACATCCGGTCCGGGCAGTCGCGGGCCATCAGGTTGAACACGGTGTCGGTGGCGTAGTCGTCGGGGCGGAGGATCTCGTTGCGTACGACGGTCCACCCGCGGGTCAACGACGGCAGCGCCGACTCACCGCCGCCCGGGCTGACGGCCGGGTCCACGTACCGGACCGGCGCGCCCGGCACCCCCTCCAGGCGGGAGAACATCCCGGCCAGCGCCTCCGAGGCATGGGGCAGCAAGGGCTCGTCCAGCCCGCTCAGGCAGATCTGGGGGGTGGTGTCCCCGCACACCAGCCGGGTCGCCGCCGGGTCGGTCCGGAACAGGCCGGGGCCGGTATGCACGATCAGCGGCGCCACCGACGCGGCCACCACGAGCGGCACGACGGCGAGGAACCGGCGCCGGGCCGCGTACCCCAGCACCAGGGCGAGGGTGAGCCCGCCGAGCCAGGCCGCCATGACGGGCCCGAACCACCACACGGGGATCCCGGTCGGGGTCTCCGCGGGGGCCAGGAACCGGACGTCGGAGGAGAGGTAGGTAGGAGCGCCCAGGGAGATGTACGTGACCGCCGCGACGACCGGCGCGGTCAGCCGCCACCGGCACACCCGACCCGCCACGAAGCCCAGGAACGCCGCGCACACCAGGAAGCAGGCATCCGCGAGGGCGAGCGTGAGCGAGGGGCCGCCCGCGCCGGTGTACGGCCAGGTCGCCGCGAACGTCACGGCCAGGGCGACGAGATACCCGGCGACCGCCCACACGGCGATGGGCGCGGCGGCCGTCACCAGCCGCGTCAGCCGGCTGCGCGGGACCGACAGCCACAGGCCGTCCGTCCGGCGGCGGTGCTCGCGACCGCCCTGCCAGCAGCCGGCGGCGGCCGTGAGCGGGCCGGCGAGCAGGGTCGCGCCGGAGTGCAGCAGGCTCTGGGTCTCGGCCCAGTCCCCCTGCCAGCTGCCCGCCTTGGCGGCCATGGTCACGAGGAGAGTGAGAGCGACGGCGGGCCCCGTCCAGGGGGCGAACCCCCGCCGGAACTCCGCGGTCAGTGCGGCCCGCGCCGGGCGGCCGTCCGGCCGGTGCCGGGTGCCGTCCGGTGGGCCCAGTACGTCCGTCATCGGGCGGGCACCGCCGACCGGTGGGCACGCAGCGCCGCCGTGTAGCCGCGCTCGACGGGACTGGCGTCGGGGCCGCCCGTCCCCACCGCCTCGTCGCCCAGCCCGACGAGCTCGGCGGTCGTGCCCCGGTAGGCGACCCGGCCCGCCTCGATCAGCGTCACATCGGTGCACGCGGCGGCGACGTCCTCGACCAGGTGGGTGGAGACGATCACGGTGGTCGTGTTCCCCAACTCCTTCAGCAGCGCACGGAATTCGACCCGCTGCTCCGGATCGAGGCCGGCCGTCGGCTCGTCGAGCAGCAGCAGCTCCGGTTCGTTGACGATCGCCTGCGCGATGCCGACCCGGCGGATCATGCCGCCCGACAGGGTCTTCACCTTGGCGTCGATCCGGTCCGCCAGGCCGACGCGGTCCACGGCGCGTTCGACGGCGCCGGTGGTGACCGCGCCGTCCATCTCCTTGAGCCAGGCGACGTACCCGACGAATTCGCGGACCGTGAAGCCCGGGTAGTAGCCGAACTCCTGCGGCAGATAGCCGAGCCTGCGCCGGACCGCCGCACGGTCGCGGTGCCGGGACGCGTCCCCGACGTCGTGGCCCAGCAGCTCCACCCGCCCCCCGGCGGGTGGAGCCACGGTCGCCAGTACGCGGATCAGCGAGGTCTTGCCCGCGCCGTTCGGCCCGAGGAGGCCGTGCACCCCCGTCGCGAAGTCGAGGTCGACGGCGTCGAGCGCGGTCTTCCTGCGATGCCGGACGGTCAGTCCGGTGACCCTTGCGTTCACGACGTCTCCAGATGGTCGAAGGATCTACGGCGTACGGCGAGAAGGGCCGCACACGCCACGGCTCCGGCGGCCCAGCCGCCCTGGACGCCGGGCCCGGTGAAGTACGGGGCGGCTTCGGCGGCCGGAGTGGAAGCCCCCTGGGGTGAGGCATAGACGGTGGGAAGGGCGACGGCGAAGGCCCAGCAGGCGGCGACGGTCGCGGCGCCCGCCCGGCAGCCGACGTACGAACCGAGGGCGAGGGCCGCGAGTGTCAGCGCCAGTCCGGGCAGCAGCCACGCCACGGCGCCGGGCCCGCCCGCCGCCTCGGGCAGCGCGGCCCCGACGAGCGTCAGGGCCGGGATGCTCGCCCCGAGGACCGCGGCGGTCCTGGTCAGGAGCAGCCTCAGGCCGCCCGACGGGGTGGCGGCGGCGATCTCGTGCAGGGGGTCGGCATGCCGCCCGTACGAGACGAACACCCCGGCGAGCGGCAGCACCGGCGCGACGACGAGGAGCAAGGGCCGGACCGCCCCGCCGAGCCCCGCCCCGTACGCCAGGGCGAGGGCGCCCGTGGCGACCAGGACGAGCGCCGTCAGCCAGGGCCCGCGCAGGGCCGGCCCGGCGGCCCAGAGCACGCGGGCCGCCCGGGAACCGGGCCGGACGCGGAGCCCGCGCGTGACGTGCCACGGGCGGGGGGTGGGCGCCCGCCGAGGGGCCGCCGCCAGCACGCCGGCCCGGATGTCCGCCAGGACCGCCCCCATGCCGTCCCGGCTCCCGACCGCCGACGACACCCGTGCCGCACAGCTTCCGCACGCCTCGACGTGCTTCTCCAGCGACCAGGCGTCCGTCTCCGCGGCCGTGCCCGCCGCGTACCCGGCGGCCAGCTCCTCGTCCACGTGCCACGCATGCGTACGCCTCATGCCGTACCTCCCAGCGGATCGTGGTCCGAGGCCAACAGGTCCAGGGCTGCGCGCAGTTCACGTCGGGCGCGCATGGCCCGCGTCTTGACCGTGCCCTCCGGTATGCCGAGCAGCCGGGCGGTCTCGCGCGTCGTCAGGCCGTCGATGACCGTGGCCCGCAGCACCTCCCGCAGCTCCGGGGAGATCCGGTCGAGGGCGGTGCCCAGGTCGCCGTACTCCAGTCCGGCCAGCACGCGTTCCTCGGCCGAGGGCGCGGGGGAGGGCGCGACGGCGCCCCAGCCGGTGTCACCGGACCGAGCCGCTCGTGCCCCCGCCCGCTGCGCGTCCACCAGCCGGCGGGCCGCGATCACCCACAGCCAGCCGCCGACCCGCGCGCCCTGGTGCGATCCGGCGGACTGCCAGGCCGTCACGAAGGTGTCCTGCAGTACCTCCCGTACGGTCTCCGCGTCCCCGCACCGCCGGCTCAGCCGGGCGTGGAGCCAGCCGGCGTGCCGGTCGTACAGCGTCGCCAGGGCGCTCGCGTCCCCTTGAGCGACGGCGCGCAGCAGCGCGGCGTCCTCATCGTTCCCCTCGGCCCCCGAGGGGCGCAGCAGCCTCACATCTCCTCTATCGACGGCCGGGACGTGTCCGGTTCACCGGCCGGGAGATTCAGTGCGAACGCGGGGACAGGGCCGCGAACACGACGTCGGCGGCGCGCGCGGTGACCTCGGCCTCGTTGCTGATGGCCCAGGCTGCGACGCGCGAGGCCGTGGCGGCCGGGATCTCCTCGCTGATTCCGGGCGCCGCCGGAATGTCGTGCGTCGCGTGGGCGTCGTACGGGAGGACGACGCGATAACCGCGTGCCAGGGCCCCGCGTGCCGTGGCCTGGACGCACATCTCGGACATCAGGCCGCAGACGGCGAGTCCCCGCACTCCGTGGCCGGCCAACAGGCCGCCCAGCGGGGTTTCCTCGAATCCGTCGTCCCGGGACTTGCGGACGACGGCCTCGCCGGGGCCCTCCCCGACCGGGAAGTGGAGCTCCCAGCCGGGGGTGTGGGGCTCGTCGCCCGCTCCGGCCGGCCCGTCGTTCTGGATGTGCACGACGAGCGCCCCGCTCTGCCGGGCCCGCGCGATCAGTCCGGCCGTCCGGTCCAGGAGCAGGGCGGCCCCGGGGACGGCTCGGTCGCCGGTGACGGAGGTGGACTGCACGTCCACCACGAGGAGGGCCTGGAGGGGAATACCGGAAGAGGTCATGACGTCATCATGGCGACCCCACTCCGACGCCCTCCACGTGATTTCGAGCCGTGGGGCCGGCCCCGACGGGTGATCGCTGAGAGCGAACAGGGCCTGGGGAACATTCGGTGGCTCAGGAGCATTGAGTCCACATAGCTCAACTTGACTGCCGAAGGGGAGATCATGGCTACGGAGTCCAAGGCGTTCACACCGATCGATCTGCCTGTGCTGCCGCTCGACGACGAGGTAGTGCTGCCCGGAATGGTGGTGCCGCTGGATCTGTCGGACACGGAGGTACGGGCTGCCGTGGAGGCCGCCCAGGCCGCCGCGCGCGCCGATGGCGGCAAGCCCGAGGTGCTGCTCGTCCCGCGTATCGACGGGACCTACACGGGGACCGGCGTCCTCGGCACCGTCGAGCAGGTCGGCCGGCTCTCGGACGGAGACCCGGGTGCGCTCATCCGGGCCCGTGACCGGGTGCGGATCGGTGCCGGGACCAGTGGGCCCGGCGGAGCGCTGTGGGTGGAGGGGACCAGGGTCGACGTGCTCGTCCCGGACCCGCTGCCCGGCTCCGCCGTGGAACTGGTCAAGGAGTACAAGGCCCTCGCGACCAGCTGGCTGAAGAAGCGCGGTGCCTGGCAGGTCGTGGACCGGGTGCAGCAGATCGAGGACATCTCCGCGCTCGCCGACAACTCCGGTTACTCGCCGTTCCTGACCACGGCCCAGAAGGTGCAGCTCCTGGAGACCGCCGACGCGGTCGCCCGGCTGAAGCTCGCCATCCAGTGGCTCGGTGAGCACCTCGCCGAGCAGGACGTGGCCGAGTCCATCGCCAAGGACGTCCAGGAAGGCGTCGACAAGCAGCAGCGCGAGTTCCTGCTGCGGCGCCAGCTCGACGCCGTACGCAAGGAGCTGTCGGAGCTCAACGGCGATCCGGAGGACGAGTCCGACGACTACCGGGCGCGCGTCGAGGCCGCCGAACTTCCCGAGCACGTCCGTGAGGCCGCGCTCAAGGAGGTCGAGAAGCTGGAGCGCTCCTCCGACCAGAGCCCCGAGGGCTCCTGGATCAGGACCTGGCTCGACACCGTCCTCGAACTGCCGTGGACCGAGCGGACCGAGGACGCCTACGACATCCCGGGCGCCCAGCGCATCCTCGACGCCGAGCACGCGGGCCTCCAGGACGTGAAGGAGCGGATCACCGAGTACCTGGCGGTGCGCAAGCGGCGCGCCGACCGGGGGCTGGGCGTCGTCGGCGGCCGGCGCGGTGGCGCCGTGCTGGCGCTGGTGGGTCCGCCGGGCGTCGGCAAGACCTCGCTCGGGGAATCCGTCGCGCACGCCATGGGCCGCAAGTTCGTCCGTGTCGCGCTCGGCGGTGTCCGGGACGAGGCGGAGATCCGGGGCCACCGGCGTACGTACGTGGGCGCCCTGCCCGGTCGCATCGTCCGGGCCATCAAGGAGGCCGGTTCCATGAACCCGGTCGTCCTGCTCGACGAGATCGACAAGGTCGGCTCGGACTTCCGGGGCGACCCGGCCGCCGCCCTCCTGGAGGTCCTCGACCCGGCGCAGAACCACACCTTCCGCGACCACTACCTGGAGGTCGAACTCGACCTCAGCGACGTCGTCTTCCTGGCGACGGCCAATGTCCTCGACGCCATCCCGGAGGCCCTGCTCGACCGCATGGAGCTGGTCAGGCTCGACGGGTACACCGAGGACGAGAAGGTCGTCATCGCCCGCGACCACCTGCTCCCGCGCCAGCTGGAACGGGCCGGTCTGGAGAAGGACGAGGTCACGCTCGACGAGTCCGCGCTGCGCAAGCTGGCCGGCGAGTACACCCGCGAGGCCGGCGTCCGCAATCTGGAGCGGGGCGTGGCCCGGCTGCTCCGCAAGGTCGCGGCCCAGCACGAACTGGGCGACCGCGAGCTGCCGTTCACCGTCACCGACGAGGACCTGCGGGGCCTCATCGGACGCCCGCACCACGTTCCGGAGTCCGCGCAGGACCCGGCCGAGCGCCGCACCGCGGTGCCGGGCGTGGCCACCGGGCTCGCGGTGACCGGCGCGGGCGGCGACGTGCTGTTCGTCGAGGCGTCGCTGGCCGACCCGGAGACCGGCGCGTCCGGACTGACCCTGACCGGTCAGCTCGGCGACGTCATGAAGGAGTCCGCGCAGATCGCGCTGAGCTTCCTGCGGTCGCACGGCGCGGAGCTGGAGCTGCCTGTCGCGGACCTGAAGGACCGCGGCGTGCACATCCACTTCCCGGCGGGTGCGGTGCCCAAGGACGGTCCGAGTGCCGGCATCACCATGACGACCGCGCTTGCCTCGCTGCTGTCCGGCAGACTGGTTCGTACGGACGTGGCGATGACCGGTGAGGTGTCGCTGACCGGGCGGGTGCTGCCGATCGGCGGGCTGAAGCAGAAGCTGCTGGCCGCGCACCGTGCGGGGATCACCACCGTGGTGATTCCCAAGCGGAACGAGGCCGACCTGGACGACGTCCCGGCCGAGGTCCTCGACGGCCTCGACGTGCACCCCGTGACGGACGTCCGCCAGGTGCTGGAGATCGCTCTCGCCCCGGCCTCGGCCGGGCTCCGGGAGCAGAGGGTCCCGGCCGCGGCGTGAGTGCCACGCGGTGACGGGCGTGGCGTGACGTGCACGGCCGGTACGGACGGCCCGTTCTCCCCGGTGGGGAGGGCGGGCCGTTCCGCGTGGGCGCGCCCCGAACCCGGGCGGGCACGTCCTACGGCCGGTAGACCGTGCCCGGAACCGGCTCCGCCGGGGCCATCAGCTGGGGGACCGTCACGAAGGTGTAGCCGCGCTTCTTCAGTGTGTCGATGATGCCCGGCACCGCGGGCACGGTGCCCTTGTAGATGTCGTGCAGAAGGATCACGCCGTCCTTGCCGGCCTGGTCGAGTATCCGCTTCCTGATCAGCGCCGAGTCGTTCGTGGAGTAGTCCTTCGCCGTCGCGCTCCACAGGATCTGCGACAGCCCCAGCTCCTTGCAGATCCTGGACACCGTGTCGTCGGTGCGCCCCTGCGGCGGTCGCATCAGCCGCGGCTTCTTGCCGGTGATCGCCACGATGGCGTCCTGCGTCTTCTCCAGCTCGGCCCGTATCTCGGCGGGCTCCCGGTCGGTCAGGACCTCGTGCGACCAGGTGTGGTTGGCCACCTCGTGCCCCTCGGCCTCGATCCGGCGCACGGTGTCCGGGTGCTTGAGCACGTGCTTCTCGCCGAGCAGGAAGAAGGTGGCGGGCACCTTCTTCTCCTTGAGGATGTCCAGGAGCCGCGGGGTGTCCTCGGCCGGGCCCGCGTCGAAGGTCAGCGCTATGCACTTCGCCTTGCGGCAGTCGACCTGGCCGAACGACCCCTTGGCGTCGGCCGCGGCGTCCTGACGCGCCGAACCGGGCGCCGTGGTCTCCATCGAGCAGCCGCTGAGCGCGAATGTGAGCGCGGTCACGAGAGCGGCAGCCAACCCGACACCGGACGACATCGTCTTTCTGGGCACAGCAGTTCACTCCTCAAGGCCGACCGCACGGGCTGTGCGGCACGCCGAGGACTATACATAGTGTGTATACATGCGGTGTATAGAGGGCCGTGATGGTGGCCGTGCAGGACGAAAGGCCAGGTCGGGCGGGTTTTGGTCCGGTACGACGAAGGCCCCGGCGACGGGTGCTCGTCGCCGGGGCCCGCTCTGCGAAGCGGTGGGGAGGTCAGCCGTTCGCGAGCGCCTGGACGCGGTCGAGGGCGCCGTTGAAGTGGTTGTGGTCGCCGACCGTCGGGCCGGACGACGTGTACTGCCATATCGTGTAGTAGCCCCAGCCGGCCGGGAGTTCACCCACGGTCGTGTTGTAACGGGCCACCCAGAGCGGGTTGGTGGCGCCGAAGCTGGAGTTGTTGCCCGTGCAGGTCTGCCACCAGCTGGTCGCGGTGTAGATCACCGCGTCGCGTCCGGTGCGCGCCTTGTAGGTGTTCACGAAGTCGCGGATCCAGGAGACCATCCCGGCCTGGGTCTTGCCGAAGCACTGCGCGCCGTACGGATTCCACTCGATGTCGAGCACGCCCGGCAGCGTCCTGCCGTCCCGCGACCAGCCGCCCCCGTTGTCCACGAAGTAGTTGGCCTGGGTCGCGCCGCTGGTCGTGTCCGGGGTGGCGAAGTGGTACGCCCCGCGGATCATGCCGACGTTGTAGGAGCCGTTGTACTGCTGCGCGAAGTAGGGGTTCTTGTAGTACGTCCCCTCGGTGGCCTTGGCGTAGGCCCACTTCACGCCGCTGTTCCAGAGGGTCGACCAGGCGACGTTGCCCTGATGGCTGCTGACGTCCACGCCCTCGGTCTGGACGGCGCGGGTGTCGCGGGGGAGGCCGCCCTGGCCGTCGTGGGCGATGACGCCCTGGCCCATCCTGGCCGTACCGCGGGCGGGGGTCTCGGCGGCGGTGGCCGCGCCGGGCAGGGTGAGGAGGAGGGAAAGCGCTGCGAGGAGGGCTCCTGCCGCGGCGAAGCGCGAGCGGCGTGACGTACCGGATCTGTGCACGGGCATGTGAGTGCCTCCGGGGCCTCGGTGGGGGGAACTGCCGACCCAGAGGCACGTGCGGGACACCCCTGGAGAACTGCCATGGTGTGGACATGCCACCGATGGCACCTATGAAGCTACGCACGTAGACCCGTGCGGCGGAAGAGGGCCTGGGAGCTGCCGTTGGTCTACGCCTGCGAAATACTGGCGGAGCTGCGGCGATGACCGGCGGCGAAAGAAACTTTCATCGGCAGGAAAGCGTATGAGGGGTGCTGACGTGCACGGGAGTGAAAGCGGGAGTGAACCCGGCGCAGTCGCCGGGAGTGGTGTGGACCACGAGTTCCTCTCTCTGGAGCGGGAGTTGGCCGTCTTCCTGCGCCGGGCGCGGGCCAACTCCGGGGAGATGGCCCGTGAGGTGCACCCAGACCTGGAATCCGCCGCCTACGGCCTCCTCGTACGGCTGGAGTCGGCGGGCCCGCAGCGGGCCACCGATCTCGCCGCGTACATCGGCGTCGGCAAGGCGACCATGAGCCGCCAGCTGCGGGCCCTGGAGACGCTCGGCCTGGTGGCCCGCGAACCCGATCCGGCCGACGGCCGCGCCTGGCTCGTCCACCTCACCGGCGAGGGCCTCGCCCGCTTCCGCAGCGTCCGCGACGCCCGCCGTGAGCGCTACGTGCGCAAGCTCGCCGACTGGGACCGCACGGAGGTGGCCGAACTGGCGCGGCTGCTGCACCACTTGAACGAGCGGGCCGAGGACTGACGGGCGCCCGGGCGGCACTCCACAGGACCCAGGGGCCGGACGAGACGCTGCGGACACCACCTAGGGCCTCTCGTTTGGATCATGCCGGGCTCGCGTGCCCTGGCGCGCGCTCCCCCGAGCTCTCGGCTTCGCTCGAGCAGGGAGGGGCCCCCTCCGGCGTTGTCGTCGGTCGCCGACGCTCCGCGTCGACTCTCTCCTCCGCCTTGCAGCTGCCCGCACCGGACCCCGCTCCCTGATCCGGCCTGATCCAAACGAAAGACCCTAGAACTCGAGGAAGGCCGCCGTCGCGTCGTCGTGGGTCTTGCTCCGGCGCAGGTACGTGCGCTCCGTGTCCGCCCGCTCCAGCTCCCGCACCCGGTCGATCAGCCCCTGGGGCCCCGCCTTCCGCAGCAGCCCCAGAGTGGCCGTCCAGTCGCCTTCCCGGAACTTCTCCGTCCAGCGGCTCGCCCCGTCCGTCAGCGCGGCCAGCGACCGTACCTCCGCGCGCGGCACCCGGCCGGTCACGGCGCGGGAGGCCACGCCGGGGTCGGCGGCGGCCGTGAAGAAGCCGCCCTCCTTGTTCCGGACGCGGGCGTCGGCGATCGCCTCGGAGGCGAGGGAGCCGGGCGGCAGCCGGTCCAGCCGGTCGTCGAGGACCGCGCGGACCGCCCCGTCGGGCGACTCCAGGAGCAGCGCGGAGTCGGAGAGCACCAGATATTCGATCTCGTGTTCGTCCCAGCGGGTGAGCACCACGGTTGCCTGAGGCGTCCTTGCGTGAGAAAGGTCACACTGGAAACGATGCGTGTCGGCGGTGCGCCGGATGGACTCGGCGAGGACCTCCGTCAGCGTCAGATCTCTCCGCGAACAGGACAGTTCGGCCAGCGAGCCGCCGAGCCGGGCGGTGAACCAGGGGACCGAGTGCACACAACCGTCGTCACCCTGCGGTGGCGTCACTCCGTCGAGCAGGACCAGCCCTCCACCCTGGCCGGACGCGGGGAGGGTGGCGGACACCCAGTCCTCGTTGGGGCGTTCCCTGCTGCCGGGTTCGGTCGCGAGTTCCATGCGCATCCGATCAGTCTGCACGACGCCTTCACGAGCCCTGCACGAACCGGACGTTGGCCCGTACCAGCAGGTCAGCCGGGCCCGGCGAGCGGAAGGAAACGCTCCGTGGAGGGTGCGGGCGGGCATCCTGCCAAAGCCTGGGCGGAACTTCCACCCGGTGGGCCGTGCATGCCCGAGGGGGCCCCAGGGGAGACTTGTTCGCCAACTCCGGAGTGATGTTCACTCGTTCGAGTGGCGGAGCGGTTGATGCGCGCCCCCCTCTCAAAAGCACTGGAATGGTCAGAAGCCGTACCAGGGGTGGGCGCCTGTTCATGTGACCGTATGTCACCTCTGCTTCATGGGTGGACGAGTCAAGATTGCGAGCACCGGTGCAGAAGAAGCGGCCTCGGAGCAAGGGCAGCACGCGCGACGGTTCCGGGGCGACCCCTCCGGCTCCGGGCGCCGACAAGCGGACCGTGAAGGTACGCAGTCGGCTGGTCGCGGGTGTCGCCGTCGTCGGTATCACCGTCCTCGCGGCGGGCGCCCCCGCGGCCCTCGCCGCCTCGGCCGACCTCAACGAGTCCCAGCAGCTGGTCACCCTCGCCGAGCTGAACCAGCAGGCCATCACGCTCGCCCACTCCCTCGCCGATGAGCGCGACGACGTCACCGCCCACATCGCGGCCGGCCGCGACGAGAAGGCCGAAGGCGCCGACGAGGCCCGGGCCGCCCTCTCCGCCCGGGTCGACCAGCAGGTGGACGAGATCCGCGCCGCCGCCCCCGCGGCCCTGCGCCGGGACCTCTCCACGATCCCCTCGCTGCGCCGCGACGCGCTCTCCGGCAAGGGCTCGGCCCTGGACGCCCACCAGGCGTACTCCGAGGTCATCTCGAAGCTCCACGGGCTCGCCGAGGAGCTGGCCGGCAAGACCCCGCCGCGCGCTTCGGAGTCCACCCGCGCGCCGCTCGCACTCGGCGGCGCCGTCGAGCAGGCGTCGGCCACGCGGGGGCTGCTCCTCGCCGCTCTCGCCGTACCGCGCAGCGAGCCCGTCACGCAGACCGACCCCTTCACCGGTCTGCCGGTGCAGATCCAGGACGAGGGCGCCGGCGAGGACGACCGCCACCGCGACGAGCTCAGCGCCGCCGCCCAGCAGACACGCGTCCGCGAACTCGCCTCGCTCGCCGACTTCGACCAGGCCGCGAACCCGGTCGCCCGCGACAAACTCGCCTCCACCGTCACCGGACCCGAGGTCAACAACGCGGAGAAGTACCTCGCCCGGCTGACCGACCGGCCCGAGCTGTCCGACACCGACCAGAGGGCCGACCGCAAGAAGGTCGCAGCCGCCCTCTCCGCCCGCATCGACCGGATGCGCGGCGTCGAATCGGCGCTCGGCACCGCCCAGGTCCAGCGCCTGGAGCAGCTCCGCGACGACGACGTCACCGCACTCGAACTGCGGCTCGCCCTGCTCGGCGGCTGCTTCCTGATCGTCGTGGGCGTCTCCACCGCCGTCGCCCGCACCCTCACCCAGCCGCTCGCCGTCCTGCGGATCGGCGCCGCCAGGCTCGCGGGGGAGCCCGAGACCGCGGAAGCCATCCGCTACACCGGCCGCAACGACGAGTTCGCCCAGGTCGTCCGGTCCATCAACGCCCTGCACGGCAAGCTGTACGGGCTGCACCACACGTTCAACGGACAGGTGGAGACGCTCCGGAGCGAGCGTGGCGAGCTGATCGCCGGCCGCGAGGCGCTCACCGTCCAGCGGGCCGAACTCCAGGTCCACGCGGCCGATCTCACCGCCCAGCTGGAGCGGCTGAAGAACACGGTCCACCACACCTTCGTCAACCTCTCGCTGCGTACGCTCGGGCTGGTCGAACGCCAGCTCGGCGTCATCGAGAGCCTGGAGGAGCGCGAGCAGGACCCCGAGCGCCTCAGCACCCTCTTCAAGCTCGACCACATGGCCACCGTCATGCGCCGCCACAGCGAGAACATGCTGGTCCTCGCGGGCGCCGAGCACGGTCACGGCCACGCGGGGCCGATCCCGCTCGTCGACGTCCTGCGCGCCGCCGTCAGCGAGATCGAGCGCTACGAGCGGGTGACGATCCAGTCCCTGCCGCCGCACGCCCAGATCGCCGGCTTCGCCGCGGACGACCTCAGCCACCTGGTCGCCGAACTCCTGGAGAACGCGACCTCCTTCTCGCCGCCCGACTCCCATGTCGAGCTCTCCGGCTGGCTGCTGGAGACCGGCGAGGTGATGCTCTCCGTGCAGGACGAGGGCATCGGCATGTCGGCGGTCCGGATGGGCGAGCTCAACGCCAGGCTGGCCGACCCGGCTTCGTTCGAGGCCGGGGAGCAGAGCGCCGACGGCGCCGGGCTCGGCCTCCAGGTGACCTCGCTGCTGGCCGCGCGCCACGGCGTACGGGTGCAGCTGCGGGAGCAGAAGGGCAGCGGGGTGACGGCGGTCGTCGTCCTGCCGCAGGCCCTGCTCCCGAAGGCGCCGCCCGCCTCCTCGCCGCCGCCCGTGCACAAGGCGGGGGACGCGCCCACGCTGAACCTGCCGGGATCCGTGGCCGAGGCCAACTCCAACGCCCTGCCCCAGCGGTCGGGCGAGCTGCCCGGCGACCCGCTGATCGCGGCGGCCGAGCAGACCATCCGGGAGACGGGCGCCGTACCGGCCGTGACGCTTCCGGACCCCGCGACGGACCAGGCCCCCGCGCCGGCCCCGGTCGCGGAGCCCGCCGCCGAACCGGAGATGCCCGAGCCCCGGCCGGTCGCCGTCGAGTCCGAGGCCGAGACCACGATGCAGGTCAGGCTCCCGGCGCCGCCGGAGATGCCCGACCCGTACGCCATCGGCCCCGACCGCCACGAGCGCGTCACCGACAACGACTCCGCGCCCGCCCCGGAACGCCCCGCGGCACCCGAACCGGCACCGTTCACGGCCCCCGAACCGGCACCCGCGCCTCCCCCCGCACCCGCCGCGGACGCCCTTCCCGGGCCGCGGCAGCCGCAGGGCGAGGAGCAGGCCGTCGTCACGGACAAGGGGCTGCCCAAGCGCACCCCCAAGGTCGTCAAGCCCGCGGGCGCCCCCGTCGTCGAGCGCAAGGGCGGCGTGGACAAGGACGCCCTGCGCCGCCGGCTCGGTGGCTTCCACCAGGGTGCCAAGGACGGGCGCCGGGACGTCGAGGCGGAGATCGCCGAGGACACGCTCGGGGCCGGGATCGCCGTGGCCGCCGGCCATGCCGCGCAGACCGGCCGCACCGAACGGAGCGACCGTACCGACGGTCGAAACGATGAGACGGGGGACACAGTCGAGGAGGCACGCAGTTGACTGCGCCCAGCACATTCGGGCTGAGCACCGAGGCCCGGAATCTTCACTGGTTGCTGAGCAATCTGGTGGAGGAGGTGCCAGGGGTCCACTCGGTCACCGTCGTCTCGTCCGACGGACTCATGCTGCTCTCCTCGGACCCCGGCCATCTGAACGCCACGACGGCCGACCGGCGTACCGGCCCGCGGGGCTCCAGCGCCGACCTCGCCACCATCGTCTCCGGCATCGGCTCCCTCACCATGGGAGCCGCCAAGCTGATGGACGGCGGCGGCGTCAAGCAGACGATGGTCGCCATGGACGAGGGCAGCGTCTTCGTCATGTCGATCAGCGACGGCTCGCTGCTCGGCGTGCACGCCACCCCCGACTGCGACATGAGTGTCGTCGCCTACCACATGGCGCTCTTCGTCGGCCGCGCCGGACACGTACTCACCCCCGAACTCCGCAGTGAACTGCGCAAATCGATGGAGAGCGCCCAGTGACGCCCGCTGCTGAACCCGCCCGAAGGCTTCCGGTCCGAGGCGCCGACAAACGGCCCGCCCGGGTCCGCCCGTACTCCCTCACCGGCGGGCGCACCCGTTTCGGCCACGTCCTCCTCGTCGAGACGTTCGTCGCCGCGCTCGAAGCGCCCGAGGAGCGCCGCGAGCTCACCAACGGCAACCTCGCGTCCCGCGTCATGCCGGAGCTCCAGGCCATCGTCGAGCTCTGCCGCCGCATGCGTACGGTCGCGGAGATCTCGGCCCTGCTGAAGATGCCGCTCGGTGTGGTCCGCGTGCTGCTCAGCGACTTGGCCGACCAGGGAAAGATCCGCGTGTACGGAACCGGTCACGGCACCGGCCAGCCCGACCGCGCACTGCTCGAAAGGGTGCTCAATGGACTCCGCCGTCTCTGAGCCGACGCTGTTCGCCCCGCGCCAGCCAGGGCCCAAGGACCAGGCCGAGGAGTCGCTGCAGGCATGGCAGCTGGACCACACCCGCGCCCCGATAGCGACGAAGATCGTGGTCGCGGGCGGCTTCGGCGTCGGCAAGACGACGTTCGTGGGTTCGGTCTCCGAGATCACCCCGCTGAAGACCGAAGCCCTGATGACCCAGGCCAGTGAGGAGACCGACGACCTCACCGCCACGCCCGACAAGGTCACCACGACCGTGGCGATGGACTTCGGCCGCCTCACGCTCGACGACGACCTCGTCCTGTACGTGTTCGGCACACCCGGTCAGCAGCGCTTCTGGTTCATGTGGGACGACCTGGTGCGCGGCGCGATCGGCGCCGTCGTGCTCGCCGACACCCGGCGTCTCGCCGACTGCTTCCCGGCGCTCGACTACTTCGAGAGCTGCGGACTTCCCTACATCGTCGCGGTCAACCACTTCGAGGGAACGCCCGGTTACGAGGCGGCGGACGTCAGGGAGGCCCTGACCGTACCCCCGCACGTGCCGGTTGTGATCATGGATGCGCGTAACAGGATCACTGTCGTCGAGTCGCTGCTGGCCCTGGTGGGTCACGCTCTCGACGCCACCCCGGCGTAAAGCTGACACGCGCACGAACACGTAACGGAGAACCGCGATGCGGAAGATACTCATAGTCGGAGCCGGCCAGTCCGGGCTCCAGCTCGCCCTCGGACTGCAGTCCAGAGGGTACGAAGTCACCCTCATGTCCAACCGCACGGCCGACGAGATCCGGACCGGCCGGGTCATGTCGACGCAGTGCATGTTCCACACCGCGCTGCAGCACGAGCGCGACCTCCAGCTCAACTTCTGGGAGTCGCAGGCCCCGCGTATCGAGGGCCTCGGCGTCTCGGTCGCCGCGCCGGACTCCTCGCGCGCCATCGACTGGGTCGGCAAGCTGGACGGCTACGCCCAGTCCGTCGACCAGCGCGTGAAGATGGCCGGCTGGATGGAGACCTTCGCGCAGCGCGGCGGTCAGCTCGTCATCCACGGTGCGGCCGTCTCGGACCTGGACTACTTCTCCCGCACCTACGACCTGGTGATGGTCTCGGCCGGCAAGGGCGAGCTGGTCTCCATGTTCGGCCGGGACGCCACGCGTTCGCCGTTCGACGCCCCGCAGCGCGCCCTGGCCGTCGCCTACGTGCACGGCATGGGCCCGCGCCCCGAGCACCCCGACTTCGACGCGGTCCGCTGCAACCTGGTCCCGGGCGTCGGCGAGCTGTTCGTCATGCCGACCCTCACCACGTCCGGCCGCGCGGACATCCTGTTCTGGGAGGGCGTACCCGGCGGACCGCTGGACGCCTTCCAGGGCATCAAGGACCCCTCCGAGCACCTCGCCAAGACGCTGGAGCTGATGGAGAAGTTCACTCCGTGGGAGTACGCCCGCGCCACCAAGGTCGAACTGACCGATGCCAACGGCACCCTGGCGGGCCGTTACGCCCCCACGGTCCGCAAGCCGATCGGCCGGCTGCCCGGCGGCGGCCTGGTCCTGGGTGTCGCGGACGTCGTCGTCGCCAACGACCCGATCACCGGCCAGGGCTCCAACTCGGCCTCCAAGTGCGCCCACGCGTACCTGGAGTCGATCATCGAGCACGGCGACCGGGAGTTCGACGCGGACTGGATGCAGTCCACGTTCGACCGCTACTGGGACACCGCGCAGCACGTCGTGAAGTGGACCAACGCGATGCTCGGCGTCCCGCCGGAGCACGTGCTGAACCTGATCGGTGCCGCCGGTCAGCTCCAGCCGGTCGCCGACCGCTTCGCCAACGGCTTCAACGACCCGGCGGACTTCGACAACTTCTTCTTCGAGCCGGACCGGACGAACGCGTACCTCGCCGAGGTCTCGGCTTCCGTGGCCGGCTGACCCCGCCCGGTCTGTCACGTCGTTCAGGTCGACGTGACAGACCGGCCGGTGCGCCGACGCTACTCGGCCGGGGCGTCCGGCGACGCGTACCCCGTGTCGTCGCCGTCCGTGGCGTCCTCCGGCAGCACCGGTGGCGTGAACGTGCTCAGGGGCTCGGCGCCCGGGTCCGGGCGTACCGCGCCCAGCAGCGGGTTCGAGGCGATCGGCGAGACCTTCACCGAGGTGCCCGGCCGCGGTGCCTGCACCACCAGGCCGTTGCCGATGTAGAGCGCCACATGGGTCGCCTTCGGGAAGTAGATCACCAGGTCGCCGGGGCGCAGCGACCTGATCGGCACCTTGGGCAGTTGCCGCCACTGCTCCTGCGAGGTCCGCGGAATGGTCCGGCCGGCCGATGCCCAGGCCTGCGAGGTGAGCCCGGAGCAGTCGAAGGACGCAGGCCCCTCGGCGCCCCACACGTACGGTTTGCCGATCTGCCGCACCGCGTAGCGCACGGCGTCCCCGCCCTGCGCGGACGGTGGCCGTGTCGAACTGAGGGCCCCGGAGGCCATCAGCTTGTCCTGTGCCGCGTCCGTGCCCTCCCGCTCCAGCCGGGAGACCCCGGCGAGCTGTTCGGCGGAGAGCGAGGCGAGCAGCGCCTCGATGTCCTTGAGCCGGGAGCGCACGAGGTCGCGTTCCTTCTTCTGCCGGGCCGCGAGCGTCTGCTGCTTGTCGAGTGCCTTGCGGGACTGTTCCGCGAGGAGGTCCGCGCGCTTCTCGGCCCCGGCGAGCCGCTCCACCGTCGCCGCCCGTCCCGCGGCCACGCGCTGGAGGACGTGGGACTGGTCCAGGGCGCGGGAGGGATCGCGGGCCAGCAGCAGTTGCATGTACGCGGAGAAGTCGGAGCGGCCCTGGTACTGCTCGCGGGCCAGCCGCCCCGCGTCACCGCGGCCCCGGTCGAGCGCGATCCGTGCCCCGGCCAGATCGGACGCCAGCTTCCTGGCTTCGGCGGTCCGCTTCTTCAGCTCCTCCGCCGTGCCGTTGTACGTCTCGCCGGCCTCCTCGGCCTGACGGTAGAGCGTCTGGAGTTTCGTCAGCAGTCCGGCGACGCTCCCGGAACCGGCGCCCTCGGCGGCGAACGCCTCGTCGGCGTCGACCGTCGTCCCGTCCGCGTCGACCTCGGTGTCGGTTTCCGCGTCGGCTTCCGCGTCGTCCGCACCGACGTCCGCGTCCGCCGCATCGTCCGGGTCCGTCGCGTCCGTCGCATCCGCAGCGTCCGACGGTGCCGGGCTCGGGTCGACGGGCTCGGCGGTCGCGGGCGAGGCCGATACGACCGCCGCGAGCACCGCCGTGCAGAGGGCGCGCAGAACTCTGCGGGGCACGACATCACCTCCGATGACGGAGCGGGGCCCGCGATGGGATTACCCCACGAATGACCGAATCCTCTTCATCCGGTCACGCGGTGTCAGGTGATGCAAGCACCCTGCGGCGTGGCGGCCGGTGCCTCGCCCGGACGGAGGTACGGGGCGGGCACCGGCGGGGCGGTCGGCCGGGCGGTCGGCGGGGCCGGTCAGGCCACCGGGAAGGCGTAGAACGCCCTGCCGCGCTGCACGACCACCGTGCCGCCCGAGGCGCGGACCCGGTACGGGGCGAGGGCCGTGGCCCCCTTCGGGTCCTTCGTCGGATCCTGTACGCCGATGTCCTGGAACTTCCACAGCCGCCGTCCGTCGGCCGCCGCGAACGCGGTGACCTGGGTGGCGTCGGCCGCGAGCAGCGTCTTTCCGCTGCCGCTGAGGGTGAGGGCGGGTGCGTTGCCACCGAGCGGCACCTCGGTCGGGCGACGCCAGCGCAGCCGTCCGGTCTCCCGCTCGACGACGCCGACCTCCTGGTTCCGGTTGGTGACGTGGAGCAGGTCCCCGGCCGCGAGCGGCGTGCCGAAGACGGACGCCTCGGTGCCGTTCAGCCGCCACAGCGGTTTGCCGGTGGCCGTCTCGAACGCCTGGAGATCGTCGCCGACGGCCCCGTACAGCTTCCCCTCCTCGTCGCCCGCCGCGGCTCCGTCCGGCGCGACCGTGCCGAACTGCCGCGTCCACAGCAGCTTTCCGGTCTTCCGGTCGAAGCAGCGGAACGAGCCCTTGCCCTTGGCTGCCCTGACCTCGGCGGGAGTGAGCGTCGCGGCGTCCTGGCGTACGACCAGGTCGGCGGCCCGTACGGCGGTGAGCCGGTAGGACGGAGTGCCGGGGGAGCGCCCGGCGGGCACGGCGGCGCGCCAGAGTTCCTTGCGCTGCACGATGTCGTACGCGAAGAGGTACGCCCGGACGACCTGGGTGTCCTTGCCGGGCTTCTTGCCCTTCTTCGGCTTCTTGGCCTTCACGGTGACGGTGTGGGAGCCGGTGAACCAGACGACGGGGCCGGACTGCCCGGTGAGGGCGGAGACCTTGAGCCCCGGGGTGCCGGTGAACCCGGTCGCGTACGCCACCCGGTGCGCGATCTTCCCGTCCTTGGGCGAGAGCCACAGGAACTCGGCCGGGCCCGCGACGAAGCAGAGGTTCGTGCCCGCGGCCAGAACCTCCTGCCCGCCGGCGGCCTCCGTCTGCTGCCAGACCTTGCGGCCGGTACGCAGGCTGACGGCCGTCGCCGCGTTCTCGCCGCTCAGCACGAGCAGCTTGCCCTCCCAGATCCCGGAGGCCAGGGGGGCGGGCTCGGAGGCCGGGTGGGTGTACATCCACCGGGGCTCGGGAGGCAGTCCCGGGACGGTGGGGCGCGGCGCGGGCGCCGGCTTGTCGTCGGCGGGGGGTGCGGAGTCGTCGGAACCGAGGGCGAACACGGCGCCCCCGCCGACGAGGAGGCCGGCGACCCCGGCGGCGGCGACGGTGAGCAGGGCCCGTCGGTCGGTAGCGGCGGAAGGGGTGGCCGGGGCCGGGGCCGGTGCGGGGGCCTGGGCGGGCAGGGGGAGGGGTGCCTGCGGGGCGGTGAAGGGTGCGGCAGCCTGCGGAGCGCCCGGCTGCGGATAGGGGTGCGGAACCGGGGCGGGCGGGAGCGCGGCCTGCTCGCGGGGGACGGCCAGTTGCGTGGTCGGCCGGTCGATGTGCGGCGGCCGGTCCGCGATGGCCTTGAAGCGGGTGGTCCTGCTGTCCTCGACGGCGGACCCGCCGGTGTCGGCCGGCGCCTGTGCCGGTACCGGAGCCTGTGCCGGTGTGTCCGCGGCCGGTGCGTCCGGGGAGGTGACCGGCGCCGCGACGGCCGCGCGGGCCACCGCGTCCTGCGGTTCCTCGGACGGCTCCTTCAGCGCGTGGGCCCAGGTCTCCTGCTCGGCCACCGCCGCCGCCAGCGGTGCGGGGAGCCAGTCGCCCTTGGCCAGGGCCGCCGCCCCCTCCAGGGCCAGATCGGCCGCCACCGAGCCCGCGGAGGGGCGTTCGGAGGGGTCCTTGCTCAGGCAACGGGCGATCAGATCACGCAACTCGTCCGGTACGGAGTCCAGTTCCGCGTCGCCGTGGGCGATCCGCTCGGCGGCCTCGTCGGCCGGGCCGTCCGCGAGCGGGGTCGTGCCGGTCGCCGCGTACGCGAGCAGCAGTCCCAGGACGAAGAGGTCGGACGCCGGGCCGGCCTCCTCGCCCCCGATCTGTTCCGGGGTGAGATAGCCGAGCCGTACGGAGAGCTGTCCGCCCGGCTTCGCCTCGGCCGCCGCCGCGGCGCCCAGCGGTCCGAACGCGGTCAGCCGGGGGCCGTCCGCGGCCAGCAGCACCGTCCCGGGGGCCAGTCCCTGGAGGACGGCCCCGGTGGCGTGCACCCGGGAGAGGGTCTCTGCGACACCCGCGCCCAGTATCCGCACGGCACGCTCGGGGAGCGGTCCTGCGAGGTCGATCGCCTGAGCGAGCGTCAGCGCGGGTACGTACGGCCACACCGTCCACAGGTCACCGGCGTCCGGGGCGGCGAGGGGGGCCTGCACCCATCCGCCGGCCAGCCGCTCCGCCGTACGTGCCTCCGCCTGGAAGCGGCGCCGGAAGGCCGGCACCGCGGCGAGGGCGGGCCGGGCCGCGCCGACCACGGCCAGTTCGCCGGTGTCCGGGTCCCTGACCACGTACTGCACGGCGCTCGCTGTCTCACGGAAGCGCGCCAGCACGGTGTACGGGCCGAAGTGACGTGGATCGTCCTGACGCAGCGCCTCCATGGCGCACCCCCCTTGTTACCGTGCCTCGGCACCAGAGCGTCGATCTTAGAGGGTCCGGCCTCCGTCGCCCGGCCCGGACACCCCGGCCGGCGCCGGCCGGCCCCGCGACTCAGTGCCCGCTGCCGGGCTTCGTCCAGGGCCACTTGGGCGTCCGGCGCTCCCGGCCGCCGGGGGCGTACTCGTACACCCAGCCGCGCGGCAGAGCCAGCCGCTTGGTGTGACCGGCCGGGACCCGCTGGTACGCGTACACGGTGGGCGGCCCGCCCGCGGCGTCCGGTACCGGGACCTCGTACCACTTGGGGGGATGGCCGGTCGCGCCGGTCAGGACGGGCAGGACCCGGCCGTCCAGGGGGCCGCCTCTGAAGAGGGTGTTCTCGCTTCTCACCGGATCAGTCTGACGCAGCGGGGAGCAGGTGGGCCGCACCGGTGACCACCGGGAGCACCAGATGCGCCAGCCGTCCGGCCGGTCCTCCGGCGGTCTCCAGCGGCAGCAGGTCCGCCACCACGGCCGCCGTCTCGGCGTCCGTCGCCGCGGTCGCCGCGAGCAGCGCGATGAGATGGTCGACGAGCCAGCCGCGCAGACCGGCGGCCGGGGGCTGCTTCTCCTCGTCCAGCCAGATCAGGGACGCCGCCTCGACGGCGGCGATCCAGGTGCGCACCATCATTCGCAGCCGCGGTCCCGCCGCCTGCCCCTGGCCGCTGCCCCTGCCGAGATGCAGCAGGATCTGTTCGGCCGCCGCCCGGCGGACCCCGTCGACGATCGCGGTCGTACGGGAGGTCTCGGCGACGCTGCCGCCCTGGAGCAGGGCGCTGAAGCCGGCGTCGTGCTCGTCCACGAAGGCCAGATACCGGTCCAGGACCCGTGAGAGGCGCTCGGTGGGCGGTCCGACGGCGGGCTCCGTGAAGCACAGGGTCAGTTCGGCGGCGGCCGAGCCGAGTGCCGCCTCGTACAGCTGCTGGCGGCCCCCGGGGAAGTACCGGTAGACGAGCGGCCGTGAGACCCCGGCGACCGCCGCCACCTCGTCGAGCGAGACCTCGTCGGGGGCCCGGTGCGCGAAGAGGCCGAGGGCGGCGCCGATGATCTGCGCGCGCCGCACCTCCACCCCGAGCCTTCGGTATGCGGGGGTCGTCGGGGCTTCAGCGGCGGAGGTCATACCGGGAAGCCTATGGGGTGCCGTTCCGGCGACGCCGTTCCCGGACGCCGGGAACGCGCTCAGGCCAGCAGGCCGGAGCTCTTCCACAGCCTGCGTCCGACGCCGTTCAGCACGCCGATGTCGTCGAAGAAGTCCGTCAGCCGCTTGGCGCCCGACTGCATGACCTCGGCACGGTGGCCGCTCGCCTTCACCTGGGCGACGGCCTCCCGGCGGTCCAGGCCGACGCGCTCGTACACCTGCGGGTTGACGAAGCAGACGGAGAAGACGCGGGCCGCCTCCCCGCAGCTCACCCGGGTCAGTTCGCGCTCCCAGCGCGGTGCGGTGACCATCTGGCGGCGCAGCTCCTCGCGGGCGTACCGGACGTGCCGTGCCTCCTCCACCACGTGGATGCGGGTCACGCCGCGCACCAGGGTCTGTACGCGCTCGTCCGGGAAGGTCAGCCGCTGCATCCAGTCGAGGATCTCCTCGCCGAGCAGGGCCGCGGCGAAGGAGCCGGGCGTGGTGGAGACGGTCTTCAGGATCCGCGCGAGGTTGTGATAGTGCCGCGGTACGGGGTAGTTGGGGGCGCCGCCCCAGGTGATCATGCGGCCGAACATCAGCGAGTGCCGGCACTCGTCCGCGATCTCGGTGAGGGCGTAGCGGACGTGGTTGCTGGTCACCGGCTTGTCGTAGATGTGGCGCACGAGCAGCTGGATCAGGATGATCTCGAACCAGATGCCGAGCGAGGCGAGCGAGGCCGCCTCGTGCCGGGCCAGGTCCATCCGCTGTTCCTCCGACATCCTCCGCCAGAGCGGGGTGTCGTAGAGGGAGATCAGCTCGGGCGGCCAGAACCACTTGCCCTCCTCGACCCCCGCGTCCCAGTCGAGCTCGGTGTCCGGGTCGAAGGAGTGCTTGGCCGAGGATTCGAGAAGGCGCTCGGCGATCTGCTCGCGGTCCCGCAGGGGCCCGAGTGCGTCACGGAGCAACTGCACGTCGCGTTCGGTCGCTGTCGGCATGGCTGAGGGCACCTCACACGTGGGTTACCAGCGGTCACCTCTTATGAGACTGCCTGTCAGCAAGCCCGTCAATCCCTTGCGCACGACTTGTTGACCCGGCGTCTACCACCGTGTGAACCTGCCAACTGACGCCAGGGCAAAGGAACTCGGCGACGCGACCCGTGCAAGGCGAAGGAGCCGTCCGTGTCGACACATGACCTCTACACCACCGCGCCCGACGAGCCGACCTGGCAGGTTCCCGCCTCCGGAGCCGCCCGGTTCAGCTGGGACTACGACGACGGCCGGGAGCGTCTGCTCGCCCTCTACCAGAAGGGCAAGGACAAGCAGTGGGACGGCAACAAGCGCATCGACTGGAGCCTGGAGGTCGACCCGGCCGACCCGCTCGGCACCCCCGACGAGGCGCTCACGCTCTACGGCACCCCGCACTGGGCGAAGATGACCGAGCGCGACCGCGCCGAGCTGCGCAAGCACTACACCTCCTGGCAGTTCAGCCAGTTCCTGCACGGTGAGCAGGGCGCGATGGTCTGCGCGGCCCGCATCGTCGAGTCCGTCCCCGACCTGGACGCGAAGTTCTACTCCGCGACCCAGACCATGGACGAGGCCCGCCACGCGGAGATCTACGCCCGGTTCCTGCACGAGAAGGTCGGGATGCTCTACCCGATCAACGACAACCTCCAGGGCCTGTTGGGCGACACCCTGCGCGACTCCCGCTGGGACATGCCCTACCTCGGCATGCAGGTGCTCATCGAGGGGCTGGCCCTGGCCGCGTTCGGCATGATCCGCGACACGACGACCAAGCCGCTGCCCAAGCAGATCCTCGCCTACGTCATGCAGGACGAGGCCCGCCACGTCGCCTTCGGGCGGATGGCGCTGCGCGACTACTACAAGCAGCTGACCGACGCCGAACTGCGGGAGCGCGAGGAGTTCGTCATCGAGGGCTGCTACCTGATGCGCGACCGGCTGAGCGGCGTCGAGGTGCTGGAGAACTTCGGCATCGGCAAGCAGGAGGCCAAGGACCTCTCCGAGCACTCGGAGTACCTCCAGCTGTTCCGCAAGCTCCTGTTCAGCCGGATCGTCCCGTGCGTCAAGGACATCGGCCTGTGGGGCGAACGGCTCCAGAAGGCGTACGTCGACATGGGCGTGCTCGAACTCGGGGACTCCAGCCTGGACCTGCTGATGGCCCAGGACGAGGAGATCGCCGAACAGCTGGACCGCGACCGCTTCGCGGCGGAGGAGCAGGCACGGGTGGCGGAGGTGGCGGACGCGATCGCGGAGGGCGCGGACCGGTAGGCGGACGGGTGGGCGGGCCCCCGGGGGCGGCGGCACGGGCCCGGAGCGCCCGGTCGGGGACGCGTGACGCGGGCCGCCATTCTCTCGACCTGATACCGATCTGGGCATCGTCGAAAGTACGTTCGCCGCGGTGACGTACCGTGAGCGCATGACCATGCCGCCTCAGCCGCCCCAGGGCCCGTACGGGCCTCCTCAGCCTCCGCAGAACCCGTACGGGCACCAGGCTCCGCCCCCCGGCCCGCCCCAGCAGCCCTACGGCTACCCGCAGCCGCCGCAGGGCCAGCAGGGTGCGTGGGGGCAGCCGGGCATACCCGGACAGCCCGGGGCGCAGCAGGGCTGGATGCCGCAGCCGCCGCCGCGCAAGAAGCGCACGGGGCTGATCATCGGCATCGTGGCCGGTTCGCTGGTGGTCGCGGGCGGTATCGCCTTCGGTGTCGCCATGCTGGTCGGCGAGGGGACGGACGCCGCGTTCCCCAAGGCCGAGTACGAGCTCGTGGTGCCCAAGAAGCTGCTGGACGAGGAGTTCACCCTCGCCCAGGACATGTCCGACACCGAGGGTCAGAAGATCGAGAACACCCCCGACCCCAGCATCAGGGACGGGAAGGCCGTCGTCGCGCAGTACACCGCGGACACGACCAGCGCCCTCGTGCTGTCCGGCATGCACGGGCGGCTCGCCGCCCCGTCCTTCATGCGCGGCAAGATCATGGAGGGGGCGGCGGAGTCGGACGGCGCCAAGGTCGTGGTGCCCCCCAAGGAGTTCGAGCCGGCGGGCTTCGACGTCACGATCGAGTGCCAGGTCGTGCAGTCGAAGGAGGGCGGCATGACGAGCAACATCCCCATGTGCGCCTGGGGCGACGCCAACACGGCCGCCATGGTCGCCGTGGTCAGGCCGGAGACCGTGGTGAAGGACGCCAAGTCCATCGACCTGGCGAAGGTCGCCGAGGAGACGGCCAAGGTCCGCGACGAGATCCGCAAGCCGATCGGCTGATCAGGTCGCGGTGGCCTCGGCGGCCTCGGCCGCGTCCGGTGCCGGGAAGCGTGTCCGCAGCGTGAACGCCCACTCGGTGGGGCCGTGTTCGCGCAGGTGGAGCAGGCGCTTCTCGGCATCCTCCACCGTGGGGCGGTCACCCGCCGGTACCCACCACAGGGCGGTCATCGACTCCTCCACCTTCGCGAACCACTCGCGGCGCCGGGCCATCAGCTCGCGGTGCCGGCCCGCGTACATGAACGTGGTCAGCGCGTCCGCGTCCCGCCAGACGGACATGTTCACGATCAGCCAGGCATCCCCGAAGACGGCGACGTCCGTGGCGTTGCCGGAGTCGGCCTGGAGGCGCCACACGTAGCCGTCGGCCGCCTCCGCCACCGCGTTCACCGGGTCGAGGCCGTCGACGAAGTCCTTGAGCTCCGGGGAGTCAAGCGGTAACTTCAGCCGGGATATGTTCACTTGGGCCAGTTCGTGGCCGGCTCTTTCCGTCTGGGGTGCGTCTGTGGAGTCCATGTCGGCACAGTAGGCAACGCCTCCTCGGCCGTGCGGGCCATTCCGAGCAGCGAGACATCGGCCCCGCGCCCGGCCACCAGTTGCAGACCGACCGGGCAGCCGTCCCGGGTGAACCCGGCGGGCACACTGGCCGCCGGATGCCCGCTGAGGTTGAACGCCCAGGTCGACGCCGTCGAATAGACCTCGCCCGGCCCCTCGTGCCCATGGGGCCGGTTGGGGGTGGCCGGGGTGAGCAGCAGTGGCGTACGGGCGAAGAAGGCGTCGAGCCTGCGGTCGTTCTCCGCGCGCAGCGCCGTAGCGGACGCGGACGGCGACCCGCCGCGTATCTCCTGCCACGCACCCGCCGGGTCGAGCAGGTCGCAGCCGCCCGGACCCAGCCGTACGACGCCGGCGGCGGCCAGCCGTTCCACCGCTCCCCGGACCACCGCCGCCACCTCCGGGTCCACCCGGGCGTACCCGAGGTCCTCGCTGTAAACGGCGGGCACCGGCAGCCGGGGCACCCACGGCTCGTACCCGTCCAGGACGTGACGCAGATACGTCTCCGCCCGCGCCGCCGACCTGGCCAGGACTCCGGCCGCCGCGAGTCCCGAGCGGTCAGGCGAGGGGAGCAGCCCGTTCGTCGTCTTCAGCCCGAACACCCCGCACCACGCCGCCGGGATGCGCACGGAACCCGCCCCGTCGCTCCCCGTCGCCAGCTCCACCATGCCCGTCGCGACGGCCACGGCCGCGCCCGCCGAGGAGCCGCCGGGGGTCCGGTCCGCCCGCCAGGGGTTGACCGTACGGCCGTGCGCGCCCTGCCCCCAGGTCTGCCAGACGGTGCCGGGGCCCGGTACCGAGGTGGACCCGACGGGGACCGCGCCGGCCGCGATCAGCCGGCGGGCCGCGAAGGCACGGATGCCGGAGCGCCCCTTCACCGCGAACGGCAGCCCGGCCAGCGGGAGTCGCGCGGCACCGGGGACGCGGGCGAGCGCCTCCTCGCGCCACACCTCGACGAACGCGCCGAGCCCCGGGTCGAGCCGGTCGATCCGGTCCAGGGCAGCCGCCACCGCCGATGCTCCGTCCATCGCACCAGTGTCGCCGACCTCAGTCGTCGAGCGCAGCCTGCATGACCGCCCGGGCGATCGGGGCCGCGCTGCCGCCACCGCTGATGTCGGCCCGGTTCGCGGAGGCGTCCTCGACGACCACGGCGACCGCGACGGCCGGCCGGCCCGAGTTCTTCTCCTGGGCCCAGGAGATGAACCAGGCGTACGGCGTACCGGAGTTGTCGATCCCGTGCTGGGCGGTGCCGGTCTTGCCGCCCACGGTCACCCCGTCGATCGCGGCATTCGTCCCCGTACCGCTCTCCACCACGTCGACCATCATCCGTTGCAGCCGCATGGCCGTCGTGGGGTTCATCGCCTGGTGGTACGAGCGCGAGCCCCGCTGCTGGACCGTGTTGCCGTCGTCGGTGGTCGTCCGGTCCACCAGGTACGGGTACATGAGGTCGCCGCCGTTCGCCACCGCCGAGGCGACCATCGCCATCTGCAGCGGGGTCGCCGTGGTGTCGAACTGCCCGATCGAGGACAGGGCCAGCTGGTCGTCGCTCATCTCCGTGTCGAAGTTGCTCTTCGCCACGCCCGAGGGGATCCTCAGCCCGCTGTCGTTGAAGCCGAACTTGGCCACCGCCTCCAGCATCCCGTCGAGTCCGACCTCCACCCCCAGGTGCGCCATCACGGTGTTGCAGGAGACCCGGATCGCCTCGGACAGCGACGCCTTGCCGCAGCCGCTCGCCTCGTTGGGCAGGACGGTCGAGGTGCCGGGCAGCACGTAGGGCGAGGGCGTGTCCGTCGCCGCGTCCGGGTCGGTCACCACACCGGAGTCCAGCGCCGCGGCGGCTGTCACGATCTTGAAGGTGGAGCCCGGGGGATAGGTCTGGCGGATGGCCCGGTTGAGCATCGGCTGGCTCTTCGACGAGGTGAGCCGGGCCCAGGCGTCGGTGACGGCCGACCCCGTGCCGGAGAGCCGCTCGGGGTCGTACGAGGGGGACGAGACCAGGGCCAGGATCTTGCCGGTGGACGGATCGAGGGCGGCCACCGCGCCACGCCGCCCGCCGAGCCCCTCGTACGCGGCGCGCTGCACCGAGTCCTTCACGGTGGTGACGACGTTCCCGCCGGGCTGCCGGCTCCGGGTGATCTCGTTCCACAGGGGGAGCGGCGCGAGCAGCGAGTCGGTGCCGGACAGGATGTCGTCCTCGGCGTTCTCGACGAGGGTGGTGCCGTAGGTCTGCGAGGCGTACCCGGTCACCGGCGCGTACAGCGGGCCGTGCTTGTAGGTGCGCTCGTACGCCAGTTGCTCGCCGGTGTCCTCGGAGCCGGTGACGGACTCCTCGCCGACCAGGATGTTCCCGCGCGGCTGGTCGTAACGGGCGATCGTGGAGCGGCGGTTGGCGGGATTGTCGTCCAGTTCGTCGGCCTGGAAGATCTGGATGCGGGCGGCGTTCACCAACAAAGCCACGAGCAGCAGCAGACAGAAGGCGGCGGCCCGCCGGATGTAGCGGATCACTGTTCGTCCTCCAGGACCGGCGCGACGACTCCTGTCTCCGCGTGATCGGGGTGCGGGGTGCGGGCCACGTCGCTGACCCGGATCAGCAGCGCCACGATGATCCAGTTGGTGACGACGGACGAACCGCCCTGTGCCAGGAAGGGCATGGCCATCCCCGTCAGGGGGATCAGCCCCATCACCCCGCCCGCGATGACGAAGACCTGGAGGGCGAGGATCGAGGCGAGGCCGATCGCGAGCAGGCGCCCGAAGGGGTCGCGCAGGGCGAGGCCCGCGCGGTACCCCCGGGCCACCAGCAGCGCGTACAGGAGGAAGACGGCGGTCAGTCCGGACAGGCCGAGTTCCTCGCCCGCCGTCGCGAGGATGAAGTCCGACTTGGCGGCGAAGCCGATGAGGATGGAGTGGCCGAGGCCGAGTCCGGCGCCGAGCATCCCTCCCGCGGCGAACGCGAACAGCGACTGGGCCAGCTGGCTCGGTCCCTGCCCCGCGTCGATGGAGGCGAACGGGTCGAGCCAGTCCTCCACCCGGCTGTGCACATGGGGTTCGAACGAGCCGACGACGAAGGCCCCGACGGCCGCGAGCACCATGCCGACGGCGATCCAGCCGGTCCGTCCCGTCGCCACGTACAGCATGATCACGAACAGTCCGAAGAAGAGCAGCGAGGTGCCCAGGTCGCGTTCGAGGACCAGGACGCCGACGCTGAGCAGCCAGATCGCCACGATCGGCCCGAGGACCCGCCCGGTCGGGAGCTGGAGCTTCCACAGCTTGCGGCCGGTGTAGGCGAGGGCGTTGCGGTTGGCGGCGAGGTACGCGGCGAAGAAGATCGCGAGGAGGATCTTGGCGAATTCGCCGGGCTGGAAGGAGAATCCGCCGACCCGGATCCAGATCTTGGCGCCGTTCACCGCGGGGAAGAAGATCGGCACGATCATCAGCACCAGTGCCGCGGCGACCGAGAGGTACGCGTACCGCTGGAGCACCCGGTGGTCGCGGAGGAAGACGACGACGGCGATGAAGAACGCGACGCCGAGCGTGGACCAGATCAGCTGGGTGGGTGCGGCCTGGTCCTTGGGGGTCTCCAGGTCGAGCCGGTAGATCAGCACCAGACCGAGACCGTTGAGCAGGACCGCGATCGGGAGCAGCAGCGGATCGGCGTACGGGGCGCGGAAGCGGACGGCGAGATGGGCGACGAGGGCGAGCAGGCCGAGCCCCGCGCCGTAGCCGGCGACATCGGGCGGCACGGCGCCGTTCCTGGCGAGTCCGACGTCGGCGTAGCCGTAGACGGAGATGAGGACGGCCCCGACGAGGAGGCAGAGCTCGACCCCGCGCCGCTTGGGCAGGCGTAGCTCGGGCGGGGGAGCGTCCGCCCTCGTTGCGGTCATGCCACGCAACGTAGCAAGAGGTGGGACTTATTTCCCTTATGTCATAGCGCGCCTGTCCCGGGGGACGGAACGGGACAGACGCGCTCGACGGTGCCGGACGGTCAGCACCAGCGCGGGGCCGTACCGATGTTCGCGATGTAACGGGCCGAACCCCAGGCCCAGGTGCCGTTGGTGAGGAGGTACCAGCGGTTGTTGCCGTCGACGTTGTCGCCGGTGGTCTTGCAGAAGATGTGGACCACTGCGCCGTACGGGACCTGGCCGACGATCCGGCTGCTCCGGGTGGGGCGGTCGCGCAGCAGCAGCCCGGACACGGCGGTGACGCGGCCGAGGTAGTCGCCGCGGGCAGCCTTCGTGGCGGCGGCCTCGGCCGCTTCGGGGGTGTCGCGCTCCCCGGCGGCGGGAGTGCCGGCCTCCGTGTGCGCGGCCGGCGGTGCGGCCGGGCCCGCGGCGAGGGCGGGAGAGGCCACGGTCAGGGCCGCGAGGGTTCCGGTGGCGATGCAGAGACCAATGCGGCGGATTCCCGTACGGCGGGAGTGAGCGGACATGCTGCCTCCAAAGGGAAGAAGTGGGGGGTGAGGGGGCCGTGGGGACACGGCCTTCGCCTCGCCTTTTTCACCCTAGGTTCGCTACGTAGAGACTGCAAAGCGTCGCTATCCGTCACTTCCGTCAGGTTCGTCCCTCTCCGGGGCGGCCGGCGGCGCTGTGGCTGACCGGGACTCCCCGCCGCCCTCCGGTCCGTCGTCGAGCACCACGTACTCCGGCAGAGTGAGCCGTGCCTCCGCCCCGCCGTCCGGAGGGTTGCGGAAGACCAGCGAGGCGCCGATGACCTCCGACTGCCCGACGGCGATGGTGAGTCCGAGGCCATGGCCCTTGCCGCCGCCCTCCGTGCGGAAGCGCTGCGGTCCGCCGGTCACCAGATACTCCGGGAAGCCGTCGCCGTGATCCCTGACGGTCACCACCGGGCCGTCGATCGTCAGGACCACCGGCGGCCGTCCGTGCCGGTGCGCGTTGGCGACCAGGTTCCCGAGAACGCGCTCCAGGCGGCGCCGGTCGGTCTCCACCCGCGCGAGCGCCTCGCCCGCCTGCCGGATCCCGGTCTCCGTGCCGGACGCCCGCACCACCCGCTCGACGACGGGCGCCAGATCGTGCACGGCGAGGTCGACGTGTTCGGTACGGGCGTCGAGCCGGGAGATCTCCAGCAGGTCCTCCGTCAGGGCCCGCATCGTCCGGACGCGGTCCCGCACCAGCTCGGAGGGGCGTCCGGGCGGCAGCAGCTCGGCGGCGGCCGACAGGCCCGTCAGCGGGGTGCGCAGCTCGTGCGCCACATCGGCGGTGAACCGCTGCTCGGTCTGCAGCTTGCGCTGGAGGGTGGACGCCATGGTGTCCAGTGCGCCGGCGACGATCGCCACCTCGTCCCGGGTGCGCGCGGGGCCGGCGGCGCGGGGATCCGCGACCCGGGCGTCGAGATCGCCCGCGCTGATCCGACGCGCCACCCGCGCGGTCTGGTGGAGGCGCCGGGTGACCCGGGTGACGGCGAACGCGCCCACCAGGAGCGTCGCGCCGATCGCCAGCAGGGAGGAGCCGACGATCGCGCGGTCGAGGCCGCGGAGGGTGCGCGCGCTCTGGCTGTGGTCGATCCGGGTCGCGAGCGTGCCGCGTTCGGCCGGGGCCGCCGCCCACATCGCCGGGTGGCCGCCGTCGTCGGCGACGAGTGTGCCCCGCTCGCCGTCGGCCGCGAGCGTGCGCAAGGGGGCGGGCAGGCCCGGCGGGTCGATCCCGGAGCCGGGCGGGAGCGCCTCGCCCGCCTCGTACGCGCGGGTCACCTCGTCCAGCCGGGACAGCGCCTTCTCGCGGGCCTGGCCGATGACCTGGCGGCTCACGGCGGTGTGGACGAGGACGCCGAGCAGTGCGGCGAGCGTGCAGCACATGACGGTGAGGAAGACCGCGGACTTCCAGGTGAGGGTGGCCGTCCAGGCGGGTGTGCGGAACCTGCGCCGCCTCATGGCCGCGCCGTCGCCGTGGGCGGTCTGCGGAGGATCTCGTCCAGGGTGGGCAGCATCGCGTGCTGCCGCTCGTCCCAGGACCAGGACGTGCGGTACTCGTACCCGGTGATCGCCGAAGGGGCGCGTACGACCAGATCGCGGCCCGCGAGCTCCACGCTGATCACCGCGTCGGACGTGGACATGATCCGGGTCAGCCCGCCCTTGTCGTGGGTGTAGACGCGCACGGAGAGCTGGCGGCCCGGCATCCGGACGGCGAGGACCATCTCGTCCTTGCCGTCGCCGGTCAGATCGCGGAAGTACGGCTCCAGTACGGGGCAGGCGCCGGGCCTGGTGCGGCACTCCTCGATGCGGCGGACCGTCTGCGCGGGGAGCTCGCCGGTGCCGCTGGACCGGTCGGTGCGGGCCTTGAGTCCGGCCTGCACCACCGCCACCGGGTCCAGCCGGCGCACATCACCGCCCGGGACCTCGATGCCGGGGATGCGGGCGGTCTCGCCCTCCCCGTAGTCGTACGGAGCGGCGGAGGCCGGGGGCAGCTGCGGCCACAGCCGGGCGGGGCCGACCGCGGCCGGGGTCCGCCCCGCGCTCTCGATACCGCCGCCGGTGTCGCAGCCCGTCAGGAGCGCGGCCCCGGCGGCGACGGCGGAGGCCGTCGTCAGGGCGCGGTACGGGCGCACGCTGTGCCTCTTCTCTCCGCGGTCCGGTGTGCGCGGACCCGGGAGGGATCCGCCTCACCGACCATAAGCGGAAGAAAGTCCGCTGTGCCCGGTTCGTGACCGTACGGGGTGAGGGGGCGGCGTCGGATCAGCGCTGGTACGGGTTCTGGCCGGACCCGGGAGGCGCGTACCCCGGCTGCTGCTGCGCCTGGCCGTACGGGTTGCCGTCCTGGCCCGCGGCGTGCTGCGCGAGCAGCTGCTCGGCCTGCTCCTTCGGGATCTGCTGCTCGCCGCCGCAGAACGTGCACTGCGTCGCGTACTTCGTGGAGAACGGGAAGAGCGGCACGAAGAACAGCGTGAACTTCGTGACCCTCTTGCGCAGCGTGTGCGCGGCGGGGTTGCCGCACCAGCCGCAGACCATCGTCAGGATGGCCAGCTGGTACAGATACCCCTTCGTGCCGAAAATGATCATGGTGTGGTTCCCTTCCCCGTGTTCCCCAGCAGCGTCCGCCGGCACAGTGCCAGCAGCTGTTCGTCCTCATATGTGTCGTGGCTGCCGTACCCGCCGTCCATCGCGTTGTGACGGCGTACGGAGACGAGCTCGGCGCTCAGCACATGTGCTGCTTCCGACCCTGCACCAGCAGCCCCCATCCGCGCCAGGCATTCCGCGACCCGGACTCTGACGTGACGGTTCTTCTCCCACGCCGCAAGGAGTACGGGGACCACGTCACCGGCCCGGCCGGTCACCTCCCAGAGGGCGATCGCGGCGTCCACGCGCAGCCACAGCTCCTCGTGGCGCAGCAGCACCCGCAGCTTCGGCGCCGCCACCGCGGCCCGCTCGCCCAGCCGGCCGAGCGCGCTCGCCGCCGCCCGCCGGTCGTGCACCTGGTCCGCCCACAGCCCCTCCATCAGGACCGGCAGCACGGTGTCGGCGTCCCCGTCGACCGCCCACAGCGTCTCCGCCGCCTCCGTCGCCGCGGCGGTTCCCGGGCGCCGGAGCAGTGCCCGCAGGTCCGGGACCGCACATTGGGCCGCCGGCCCGAACGAGCCGAGCGCCCGCAGTGCCGCCGTGCGCAGCCACTCGCCGCGGTACTCCGGCGCGCCCCTCAGCACCCGCAGCACCTCCGGCGCGGCCTCGCCCGCCCGCAGCGCGGTCAGCCCGCCGAGCAGCGGACTCGCCCGGTCGTACGCCCCCTCGTCGAGGCCGACCTCGCCGAGCCTGCGCCGCAGCACCCCGGCGAGCGGGGCCGCCGCCGCACCGAGGTGCCCGATCGCGAAGCCCACGTCGTGCGGGACCTCCGGCCGGTCCAGGGCCGCCGCGAGCGCCGGCACCACCCGGGCGTCGCCCAGCCGGGCCAGCGCCTTCACGGTGGAACCGAGCCCCGGCGGACCGCTCGCCCACTGCTTCACCCAGGCCCCGGGGTCCGCCGCCATCCGCTCGGCGAGCGCGTCGGCCGCGGGGGCGGCGAGGCCGAACAGCTCCTCCAGTACGTGCGAGGCGGCATCGGCCAGCCGCGGTTCGGGATCGGAGAGCTGGGTGCCGATCAGCCGGACCAGCTCCTCGTACGAGCCGCGCCAGGCCCGGATCAGCCCACTGCTCATCCGCACGGCATCGACGCGCTGCCACCGGTCCGGACTGCGCAACTGGTCGGTCAGCAGCGCCGTACGCTCGTCGACCCGGTCGTCCAGGCCGACGTGCAGCGTCCGCAGCAGGTCGGCCGACCAGGGCGCGCTGCGCCCCGCCGACTCCTCGGCGGACAGCGCCCGCAACTGCCCCACCAGCGTCGGGACGCCGGTGTGCGGTGCCGGATCGCCGCCCGGGGGTGGCGGTGCGGTCTCCACCACCGGCTCCGGAGCCGGCGGCACGGACCGCAGCTCCCGCATGAGCCCGGCGACGACCGCCACGACATCGGGCGGCAGCGAGTCGGGCGAGCAGCGCGCGAGCTGGGCGAGCGCCGCGAGCCGCAGCCCCGGCCCGTACTCCTGCGAGGACAGCCCGCTCAGCCACTCCGCGGCCCGGCCGGCGAGCGGCCGGTGGCGCAGCGCGACGCGTCCGGCGGCCTCGACCAGCGCCATCCGTACCTCGTCGTCGGGCTCGACCGCCAGCCGTTCCCGCAGCAGGGCGAGGACCCGCACCGGATGGCTGTGCAGGGTGGCGAGGGCCAGCGGGGCGGCGAGACGAACCCCCGGGTCCTCGTCGGCGACCAGCTCGAAGAAGACCTCGGCTCCCGCGGTGACGGCCGCTGCCGCCATCGCGTAGTTCGCGGCACCCTCGATCTCGTCCTCGTCGATCTCGTCCTCGTCGTCCTCGTCCAGATCGATGCCGCCGATGCTGGTCAGCAGCTCGACGATGCAGCCCCGGTCCTGTGTCCCGGGGTCCACCACCAACTCGAAGAGGAAAGGAATGCAGGCGAGCGTGCACCCGTACACGTCGCCCTGGTGATGGACGGCCCCGTACATGCCGTCGAGGGCGCTCTCACGCTCCGCCGGGTCGGCGGAGGCGAGGCCGCGCAGCAGCTCCGGCACGTCGTCGGCCGGCCCGTAGGCATGCTCCATCGAAGCCCACTCGACCTCGTCGATCCCCGCGAACACGCCATCCCCTCCCCGCGAACGCCCCTGCACCCGACGGCAGACACCGCGATCCCGAAGCAGCGCCTGGGCAGAGTGTGCACCACGCCCCCGTCAATCCACCCTCCACTTGTGGCCTTTCCTGGGACAGTCACAGGAACGGAACCGGGGTGTATCAGAGCCGTGGGGAAACGGCTCAGGCCGGGTCCGGCAGCGGCCGGGCCAGGGCGGTGTCGAACAGCGGGCCGAGCAGGTCCCCGTACCGTTCCAGCCGCGCGGCCATGTCGCCCGCCAGGAAGACCAGGTCTGCCGGTGTCCCGCACCGCTCGATCTCGTCCCAGGTGACGGGCGCGGACACGGCCGGCTCGGCCGTGGCCCGCAGGGTGTACGGAGTGGCCGTCGTCTTCGCGGCGGCGTTCTGGCTGAAGTCGACGAAGACCTTTCCCGGGCGCAGCGACCGGGTCATGCGGTGTACGACCAGTCCGGGCAGCGCCTTCTCCGCCTCCACGGCCAGCCCCTTGGCGTAGGCCGACACCCGGTCGGCGGGGGTGGGCTCCAGGGGGACGAGGAGATGGAGCCCCTTGGACCCGGACGTCTTGCCGTAGGCGGTCAGCGAGTCCGCGGCGAGCCGTTCGCGCAGCCAGAGCCCCACCGTGCAGCACTCCACGATGCTCGCGGGCGCCCCGGGGTCCAGATCGAGGACCAGCCGGTCGGCGATGCCGGGAGTCGCGGTCCGCCACTGCGTGGTGTGGAACTCCACCACCAGGTTGGCCGCCCACACCAGCGAGGCCAGGTCCTGTACGAGGACCTGGCGCGAGCTCTCTCCCTCGTGGCGCCGGACCTCGGCGGTCCGCACCCAGTCGGGCGTACCCGGCGGCGGGTTCTTGGTGAAGAAGCGCTGCCCGTCGGGCCCGTCCGGATAGCGAAGGAAGGACACGGGCCGGTCGTCCAGATGCGCGAGCAGAGGCGCCGCCGCCGTGGCCGCGTAGTAGTGCAGCACCTCGCCCTTGGTGGTTCCGGTGGCCGGATACAGCACCTTGTCGAGATTGCTGAGCGCCAGCCGCCGCCCCTCCACCTCCGTGATCGGCGTCATACGATAAGAATCACACGAAAACAGGCCCAGACATTTTTTATGGACACAAAAGGGGTGAACGGTGAGGTCCATATGGAACGGTGCCATCTCCTTCGGGCTGGTCAGCATTCCGATCAAGCTGGTCAACGCGACCGAGAGCCACTCCATCTCCTTCCGGCAGATCCATCTGGCCGACGGTGGCCGGATCAGATACCGCAAGGTGTGCGAACTCGACGAGCAGGAGGTGACGGCCTCGGACATCGGCAAGGCGTACGAGGACGTCGACGGCTCGATGATCCCGATCACCGACGAGGACCTGGCGGCCCTCCCGCTGCCGACGGCCAAGACGATCGAGATCGTCGCCTTCGTCCCGGCCTCGGAGATCGACCCGCTCCAGATGGACGCGGCGTACTACCTCTCCGCCAACGGGGTCCCGGCGGCCAAGCCGTACACCCTGCTGCGCGAGGCCCTCAAGCGCAGCCAGAAGGTCGCCGTCGCGAAGTACGCCCTGCGCGGCCGTGAACGGCTCGGCATGCTGCGTGTGGTCGACGACGTCATCGCGATGCACGGCCTGCTGTGGCCCGACGAGATCCGCGCCCCCGAGGGGGTCGCCCCGGAGGCCGACATCACGGTCCGCGACGCCGAACTCGACCTGGCGGACGCCCTGATGGACACCCTCGGCGAGGTCGACATGGACACGCTCCACGACGACTACCGCGAGGCCGTGGAGGAGCTCATCGCCGCGAAGGCGTCCGGCGAGACGATCGAGGCACCGGCGTCCGGGGAGGCCGGCGGCGGCAAGGTGATCGACCTGATCGCGGCGCTGGAGAACAGTGTCCGCGAGGCGAAGAAGTCCCGCGGCGAGGAGACGAAGGGCGAGGAGACGGAGGCCGAGGAGGACGAGCAGGTCGCCGACGTCCACCCGATCAAGTCCCGCAAGACGGCGCAGAAGGCCTCGCAGAAGACGACGCACAGGACCCCGACGGGCAAGACGGTGACACGCTCCGGCCAGGGTGCGGCGAAGAAGTCCACTCCCAAGGCGTCCGGCACGAAGAAGTCCACGGCGGCGCCCCGGAAGTCGGCCGCGAAGAAGACCACCGCCCGCAAGACGGCCTCCGGATCGAAGTCGTCCACGGCGAAGAAGTCCTCGTCGGGCGGCGGCACGGCGAAGAAGGCCACCCCGAGGAAGCGCGCCTCGGCCTGAGAGCGCGCTCGGACGCCGACGGCGTCGCCCCCTGGGGCCAGCCGGCCGGCCCGTGCCGCGGTGTCGGGTGCCGGACGGACCGCCGGTCGGTGTGAACGGCCCGGTCAGCCGGCCGACGCCGGACCGACCGGGTCCGGCAGGTCGAGACCTCCGAACGGATCGCGCTCGGTGGTGACGTACGTGCAACTCGTGTACGTGTACCCGGGCTGGACGCTCGCCCCCGACGCGTAGCTGTCCACGTCCGCGGACGCGCCCGTCCCGTGCTTGTACAGGAAGTGGTAGTCCCCCGCGGGGAGTTGGAGCCGGACCTTCGGGTACGTCCGGCCGCTCGCCCGGCAGGCGAGATCCGGGCCGCTCGACGGGCTGTACCGCTCGCAACTGCCGCACCCCTTCAGCTCGACGGTGCCGGAGACCGGGCCGGTGTAGAGGATCTCGACCGCGTTCGGCGCGTCATTGCTGATCACGAACTCCATCCGGGGCCCGCCCGGCTTCTTCCTGGGCGGCAGCCGCTTGCCCGCCGACGGCCGGTCCTCGGCTATCTCCGCCGCGATGGCGATGTCCCGGGCGTGCTGTCGGCGCCCGTCCTTCTCGTACGTGTCGGCGAAACCGGTCAGCGTCTTCCGTGCCTCGGGGAACTTCTTCTCCTTGAACTCGTCCACGCCGCAGGCGTAGACACCGTCCTCGACGCCGTCGTCGGCCCTCGCGCTCAGCACGGACACGGCCTTGTCGGGCATCGCCGCCACCGTGGCGCCGATACGCCGCAGCACCTCGGTGGCCGCGCACGGTTCGTCCCCGCGCACCGCCTCGGTCTGCTCGTCCATCTTCCCGATGACGGCCGGACCGACCTTCCCGGCCTGTGCGGAAGCGGGCAGCGTGCGCAGGAGTTCACCCAGCTCCCCGCCGTCCGACTCGGCGCTCGCGTCACTGCCGTCGCCGAGCTTGGACACACCGCACGCGTACAGCGATTCGGCGAGCGGGCCGTCCGGCCACCCGGCCAGGGTGCCCAGCAGTTTCGCGTCGACCGAGTCGGGCACGGTGCGCAGATGGGTCAGCGGCTCGACGGCCTCGCAGTGGTCCTTGGCCCGGTACGGCGCCGAGACCGCCTCGTAGTACGCCTTGAGCCGTGACGGCACCAGCTTCCCCGCCCGCGAACCGGCATGCTCCACGCCGAGCTCACGGTAGACGTCGAGCGCCGTCCGGTACTCCAGCCGGCCGTTGGCGAACGGCCGCCCGGACGCGGCGGCGACGGCCCGGTCGCCCTTCTCCAGCCGGTCCAGCAGCATCTGCTCGACGGCCGCGTCCTGCTCGGAGCCGTAGGCCGCCACGCCACCCACCGGGATCCCCAGGAGCACCACACCCAGCACCGCCGCCACCAGAGGCCGCCACGAGCCGCCCACGGCCGAGCGCCGGGCGGTCCACGCACCGTCGGCGGCAGCGAGAACCAGCACGACGAGGAAACTGACGACCACCCCCGCAGGCACCCCGTCGGCTTCGGCCGGGAGGGCGGCCAGCAGCAGCGCCCCGGTCGCCGCCCAGCAGAGGGCCGCCCTGGACCAGCGCCGCATCAGGGCATAACCCAGCCCCAGCCCTGTGAGGTTGAGCAAGGCGACGGCGACGGACCGCAGCGCCGCACCCGGTGGCGGCGGCCCGACCGCAGGGGGCTCCGCCGGAGGCGCCGGTGGCCCGCCCGGCGACTGCCATGATTCCGGCTCCGGCCCGAAGCGCTGATGGTCCCCCGCTGCCATACGGTCCCCCAACCGCCGAGCTTGACCAGGTCTTCACTGAACTGCCCGCTTTCGTCATGGTCCATGCTCCGTTCCGACACTTCGTGGCGGCGATCCACGGGATGGATGTCCGTGCTGCCGTCTTCTCCGGCCGGTAAAGTGCGCAGGGCCGCGACTGGCGCGTACCCCGGCAGGGGTCCTGTGTGGAAACGACCACGAGGGAGCGGCACACCCCGGGCCCGCCCGGGAGCGTCACCGCCGGAAGCCGTCCGCCTGGGCATCCGGGTCCATGCCGCAGCAATGCGACCGACCCGGGAGGACCCCATGACCGCACCCGACACCCGCCACCCCGCCCTGGCTTCCGCAGATCCGGAGATCGCCGCCCTGGTGAGCGCCGAGGAGCAGCTCCAGGCGGACACCCTGCGCCTGATCCCCAGCGAGAACTACGTCTCGGCCGCGGTGCTGGAGGCATCCGGCACGGTGCTCCAGAACAAGTACTCCGAGGGCTACGCGGGCAAGCGCTACTACGAGGGCCAGCAGAACATCGACCAGGTGGAGACGCTCGCCGTCGAACGGGCCAAGGCCCTCTTCCGCATGGACCACGCCAACGTGCAGCCGTACTCCGGCTCACCGGCCAACCTCGCCGTCTACATGGCGTTCCTGAAGCCCGGCGACACCGTTCTCGGCATGTCCCTCCCGATGGGCGGCCACCTGACCCACGGCTGGGGGGTCTCCGCCACCGGCTCCTGGTTCCGCGGAGTGCAGTACGGCGTACGTCGCGACACGGGCCGCATCGACCTCGACGAGGTACGCGACCTGGCGCTCGCCGAGCGCCCCAAGGTGATCTTCTGCGGCGGCACCGCCGTACCCCGGGTGATCGACTTCGCCGGTTTCGCCGAGATCGCCCGCGAGACCGGAGCCGTTCTCGTCGCCGACGTCGCCCACATCGCCGGTCTGATCGCCGGCGGCGCGCACCCCTCTCCGGCCCCGTACGCGGACGTGGTCTCCACCACCACCCACAAGACCCTGCGCGGTCCCCGCGGCGCGATGCTGCTCTCCAGGGCGGAGCACGCCCGCGCCCTCGACCGCGCCGTCTTCCCCGGCCTCCAGGGCGGCCCGCACAACCAGACCACGGCGGCCATCGCGGTCGCCCTGAAGGAAGCGGCCGGCGCCGACTTCAGCGGCTACGCCCACCAGGTGGTCGCCAACGCCCGTGCCCTGGGCGAGGAGTTGGCCGCCCTCGGCTTCGACCTGGTCTCAGGAGGAACGGACAACCACCTCCTGCTGATCGATCTCACCGCGAAGGAAGTCCCCGGCAAGATCGCGGCCAAGGCCCTCGACCGCGCGGGCATCGTGGTGAACTACAACACCGTCCCGTACGACACCCGTAAGCCCTTCGACCCGTCCGGCATCCGCATCGGCACCCCCGCCCTGACCTCGCGCGGCATCCCCGCCTCGGAGATGGGCGCCGTCGCACGCTGGATCGACCTCGTGGTCGACGCGGCCCGCACGGGCGACGAGGCCACGATCACGAAGGTCCGCGCCGAGGTGAAGACCCTGATGGACGCCTACCCGGCGCCGGGCCTGCCGGTGGGCTGACCCTCTGGACGACGGCCCGGGAGTGCGTGCGCCCCGGGCCGGCCGCCCCCTGTGCGCAGGCTCAGCCCAACTCGCCGACGAACGCCTGCCACGCCTCGCGCCCGAATCCGATGACGGGTCCGGCAGGGCGCTTGCTGTCGCGTACGGGGACGAGGTGGGGGAGGTTGTGACCCACTTCGACGCACTCTCCCTGTCCTCCGCTGAAGCTGCTTACACGCCATTCGGTTCCGGCGAGGTCCGGCAGGGTGCGGCGGTGTTGGGTCATGGTCTGTGCTCCTTGGCGATACGTCGGATCAGGCCGAGTGATTCCGTCGGTGGCAACGCCGAGGTGCGAGCGTCGTCGAAGAGATCGCGGTATCGCGCAACTTCGGACTCCCGTTCCATCCAGATGTTGCCGGTCGGAGTCTCAGTCAGGACGAGATCGAGCGCTGACACACGCGGAAAGCTCAGCAGCAGGTATGGACCGAACATACCTGGGTGTGCGCCACGGGAGAACGGCAGTACCTGGACGGTGATGTTGGGCAGCTCAGCCATGTTGGCCAGGTGTTCCAACTGGCCGTGCATGACGCTCTGCTCACCGACCTGCTGGTGGAGAACTCCTTCCGCAAGTACGGCCCAGAGCTCCGGGGGATCATCGCCGGACAAGCGCTCCTGTCGCGCGAGTCGCACCTGTACGAACTGGTCGATCTCCTCCGCCGTCTGCCACGCACGGGAAGCGACGGTTACGGCCCTTACGTACTCCGGTGTCTGCAGGAGCCCCGGGACCAGCTGCACCTGGAACGTTTTGATGCTGTCGCAGATCGTCTCCATCTCGATGTAGTCGCGATACGCGTCACCGAGTACCGAGCCGTACTGGTGCCACCAGCCCTCGCGCCGCCGGCGGTTTGCCGTGCGCGCAAGCGATGCGAGTCGGTCGCGGGCCTCCTGATCTGTCACGTCGTACGCGTGTATGAGTGCGACCAGATCCGGAGTACGGACTGGGACGTGGCCGTTCTCGATGCGGCTGATCTTGCCCTTGGTGCAGTCGAGGACTTCGGCCGCTTCGGCTGTGGACAGACCTGCGCTCTCGCGGAATCGGCGCAGCTCATCGCCGAGTTGGCGCCCCAGGACGGTGGATGGCTTTACGGATGACATACGTCACTCCCTATCAGCCTGGACCTGCTTCTGTGCCCAGGATGCACGAACGGGTGAATTGAGCATCAGAGAACCATTCAACGTTGCGCGAGTACGAAGTGCGCGGGCAGTCTGTGAGAGTCGATCGGCCCCAACCGGGGTCGATGGACGGGTACTTGCTGCGAATTCGCCGACCATCAGGGAGCGTCATGACAGAGCACTCCGACTTTCGCGAAGCCAGCTTCAGGCTGGCTCGATGCCGGAGCAGCGTTCCCAAAGTGCGAGCGTTACTGCGCGCCAGGCTCGGCGAGTGGCGCGCCTCCCAAGCGGTCTCCGCCGACGGTGAGTTGGTCCTCTCCGAGCTCGTCACCAACGCACTGCGGGTCCCCGTGCCCGGTGACCGGATGGTCGGCGTACACATCGCGTGCCGGGAGAAGGGCGCACTCCTGCGTGTGGAGGTGAGCGACGCGGGGCCCGGCCGGCCGGAGGTGCGGCAGCCCCGTGGGACCGATACGGGCGGGCGTGGGCTCATGCTGGTCGCCGCCCTCGCACACCGCTGGGGCGTCGACGAGCGCCCGGCCGGGATCGGCAAGACCGTCTGGGCGGAACTGCTGGCCCCGGGCGCCGACCCCGTACCCCCGGAACTGGAGATCGCGGCCGTCACCGTCCGGCCCGGCCAGTGCGTACGCGCCTGGGGCGCCTGGCACTCGGTGCGGGCCGTCCGGAGCGAGCGGTACGCCTCCGGTGGGCTCGCCGTCGTCATCACCCTGGACGACGGCGGTCCCGCCCTTCGCCTGCACGCGGCGGAACTGGTGACCGTCAGGACCCACGGGCCGGTGGTCGCGTCATGAGGGCGCTGTGGAAGAGGTTCCGCCGGCGCGCCGTACGCAGCGCCGCGCCACGCTTCATCGGCACCGTGAAGCACCTGATCGACGGCCGTCCCGCCGTTGTCAGCCGGGCCGGGGAGCCGGTGCCGATGGTGCTGCCGCCACCGCCACCGCCACCGCCACTGCCGCCGCCGCCACCGCCGAAGGTGCTGCGCACCGGGCGGGGGTCGCTCCGGGGCCGTATCCGTATCGCCGCCACGTTCGACGACCCGCCCGCCACCATCGCCGAAGCCTTCGGGGTGCGCTGATGCGACTTCTGCTCGATACCCGGGTGGTCATGTGGTGGCTCGGTGACTCACCGGAGCTGTCCCCGCAGGTCAAAGAGCTGCTGGATGCCGATCCCGGCGTCCATGTCAGCGCCGTGTCGCCGTGGGAGATCACGGTCGGGCAGTTCCTCGGCACCGTCGAAGGCCCTGGAGATCTGGCCGAGCAGGTGCGCGACCTGCCGTTCGCGGGTGTGCCGGTCACGGCCGCGCACGGGGTGCGGGCCGGCCGGCTGCCGATGCTGCACACGGACCCCTTCGACCGGCTGCTGATCGCACAGGCGCAGGCCGAGGGAATGGTGCTGGTCACCCGGAGCGCATGGATTCCGCAGTACGACGTACAGGTCATGCAGGTCTGACCTGTCGCCCTGCGCGACAACCCGCGCATGGCGTGTCGTCCCCGTCCGCAGGCGTCGGCCCTTCGCCAGCGATTCTCCGGCACGGCGCTCCGCGTACGGCGGTACGGTCGGCCCGGAAGGTCTTCCGCGTCGGTCAAGGTGGTTGGGTTGCTGTACATCGCGTTGCTGCGTGGCCTGAACGTTCCCGGCCGCTCGGTGAAGATGGAGTATCTGCGCTCCCTCTTCACGGAGATGGGATTCGCCTCGGTCCGCAGCTACATCCAGTCCGGGAACGTCTTCTTCGAATCCGACGAGGAGGACCGGGCGGTCCTGAGCGAGACCATCGGCAGGGGTCTGGGGGACGCCCTCGGATACGAGGTCGCCGTCTGTCTGCGTACGGTGCCCGAGCTGGAGGAGCTCGTCGCGCTCGATCCGTTCGCCGATCTCACCGTTACCGACGACATGCGCTGCTGCGTCGTGTTCACGACCGAGCGGATCGATCCCGCGCTGGAACTGCCGCTGATGTCGCCCAAGAAGGACATCGAGATCATCCACACCTCGCCGTACGAGGCGTTCGTGGTCTGGCACCTGATCAACGGCAAGGCACCGAACGCCAAGGGCTTCCAGGAACGGGTCCTCGGGCGGGACGCCACGACCCGCTTCTTCCACACCGTCGGCAAGATCCTCGCCGCGGCCACGAAGGGCTGACGCCCGGCTCAGCCGGTTGCCGGCAGCGGCTCGCCCACGAACGCGGCGAGGCGCTGCATGCCGGGGGCGCACGCGCGGTGCAGTTCCTCGGTCTGCTCGGGGGAGAGCGCCGTGGAGGCTCCTGTCCGGCCCGCGTCCACGCGTCCGGCCACCCGGTCCGCCCAGGCCGCCGGTTCGGGGATGCCCGTGAACCGGCCGAAGCGGGTGAGTTCCGGGACCGGGTCGGCCACGATCCGGTCGTAGGAGATGTGCAGCAGCCGGTCCTCGGGGAGCCCGGCGAGGTGCTTGACCGCGCCGGTGCTGTACGACCACATCGTCCCGAACCGCTCCAGCGGAAGGTCGGCGTCGGCGAGCGCCGAGGCGTCCAGGGTGTCCGGTGCGAACCTGCGCAGCTCCTCCGGGAGGCGCTGCGGGTGTTCCGGGTCGTGGACCGCGTACGGGTCCACCCCGAGGATCTTGCGCATCTCCCTGATCTTCACCGCCAGCCGGAAGATCGGATGCCGGCTCATGGACACCGCACAGTCGGGGCCGTGCCGGTACATGTGGACGAAGCGCGCCTCGGGGAAGTACGTCAGGAGATCGGGCAGGAAGCGCTGCGCGGCGCCCGAGCGCTCGATGACGACCTCGCGGCCCAGGAACGAGGCCCACCAGGCGAAGAGCCGCAGGTACTGGCGGGGGAGCGGGGCCACCGGCCAGCCGGTCACCTCGTCCCGGATGCTGTCGAGCAGCGCGTCCGGGTCGTCGGTCAGCGGGGGCAGCGTCATGACCGAGAGCGCGGGCACGTCTCCGGGGGCGTAGCGGCCGGAACCGAGCGGGTAGCGGTACTCCGGGACGGTCACGCCCCTGCGCATCAGCGTGTTGGGCTTCAGCCGCGGTGTGCTGAGCAGTTCCCAGAACGCCGGGCCGTCCAGCTCGCGGGCCGTGAATCCCCACGGGTCCAGGCAGGCGAAGAACTCGCTGAGGCTGAGCACCTCGGGGTGTTCGTTGACGAGATCCGACAGCATCGTCGATCCACAACGGCCGGTGCCCAGGACGATGGTGAGTGGCGCCACCTTCTCGCTCCTTCCGTCAGCGGAGACCTCACGCGCGCAAGGAGATCGTCTTTCCGCTGCCTCTTCCGTTTCTCTCCGAGGGCTCTCTCAAGTAATTTCCTTTGAAACAACGGGGGTTGACCGGATTGGGCGTTGACTGGCTCCGGTGCCGTCCTTAGGATTCCTTGCGATTTGCCATGGGCGTGAATTCGGCCAATGGGAAATTGGCCGGTGAGGTGCAACGAACTTTTCGGTGGTGTGATCCAGCCATTCGACGGTGACCGCAGGCCACAGGGGCCGACCCGAGGGAAAGAGTCCGATGGTGAATCAGACGTCGCAGACCGGCGAAACCAGTGAATCCAGCGATTCCGACCGCTTCGGTGAGTCGATAGCGTGCTCCAAGGCCGACGACGGTGTCCTCCTCGTCGAATTCACCGGCGCGCACGAGCAGAACCCCTTCAGCCGGGCCCGGATGCGTGAACTCACCGCGCTGATGCGCGACATCGACGCGGACGAGCAGGTGCGGTGCGTCCTGCTGTACGGCGGTCCCGGGCGCTCCTTCGGAGTCGGCGGCGACTTCAACGAGGTCTCCATGTTCACCGGCGGCGACGAGGTGAACGACTGGATCGACGACATCACCGATCTGTACGGGACGATCGCGGGCATCTCCAAGCCGGTCGTCGCGGCGATCGACGGCTATGCCATCGGGGTCGGCCTCCAGATCGCCCTGTGCTGCGACTACCGGGTGGGCAGTGAGAACGCGCGCCTGGTGATGCCCGAGCTGAAGGTGGGCATCGCCTGCAACTTCGGCGGATTCATGCTGCGGTACACCGTCGGCACCACCGTCATGCAGCGCATGCTCTACACCTGCGAGGAGTGGCCCGCCGACCGGGCGCTGGCCGATGGGCTCCTCCATGAGGTGCAGCCCGAGGAGAACACCCTCGGCCGCGCGATGGAGCTCTCCCGCACCCTGGCCCGCTACACCCCGGAGGCGGTGCAGGGCACCCGGGGACGGGTCAACGCCCCGTTCGTGGAAGGGCTGGAGCGGGTCCGCGCCGAGGCCAAGGACTCGCACCGCAAGGCGTTCGCGGCGGGCGAGGCGCAGGTCCGGATGCGCCGGATCATCGGGCGGAGCTGACCGGCGGTCCGTGGGGGAGGGCCTGACGGCTCACCCCCACGGACCCCTGCCCACGGACCGGGCTACCGCGTCACCGTGCGGCGGAAGTCGTCGAAGCGGGCCTCCACCTGCCAGCCGAGCCGGTGGTAGAGGGCGAGCGCGGGGGTGTTGGCCGTGTCGACGGTCAGGACCATCGCCGTACGCCCGCGCCGCCGCGACGCGTGCATCACCGAGAGCAGCAGCAGGGATCCCAGGCCCCGTTGCCGGGCCTGCGGTGCGACACCGATCTGCCGGACGTACGCCGCGTCGCGGCTGTCCCGCATGCGGTCGGTGATGTTGGCGAAGCCGACCGCCGTACCGTCCACCTCCAGCAGGGCGCACTGCGCCGGATCGACGCCCGGGTCCGTCGTCCACCACTCCAGCCAGGTGTCGAACCCGTCCTCGCTCTTGCCCGCCTCCTCGGCCGCGTAAGCCCTGTTCTTCACCGCGTGGAACGTCCGCAGGTCCTGTTCGCCGTCGAGCGGACGCACCACCGCGCCCGGCACGACGGGCAGCCGCGGGAGCGCCTCGTCCAGGGTGACCGCCATGCGGTAGTACGGGTGCGGGGAGCCGAATCCCCGGGTGTGCAGGGCCGCACGGGCGGTCTTCTCGCCCTCGGAGACGAAGCAGGACAGCTCGCCCTCGCCCCCGGCCAGTAGCTCTCCGCAGCGCCGTCCGGCGAAGTCCAGCAGCAGGCCCGCGTCCTCGGCGGTGGCGTCCGGCCCGAGCACCAGCTCGGCCGTCCATCCCGAGATCCCCGAAGCGCTGCTCAGCCACACCGCGCCCACCGGCCGGCCGTCGGGGCCGTACAGCAGCCGGCCGTCGCTCGGGGCGTTCAGGCCCGGAGCGGTCAGCCGGCCCGTGATCCAGGCGTGGGTCGTCTCCTCCTTGCCCAGCGCGGCTCGGTCCCGCTCCCGCGCGAGCCGCCAGACGGCGTCCGTATGGGTACGGGGATCGAGCGGGACCAGGGAGGGGGTATCCCCGGCCCGGTGGACGGGGCCCGTCATCGGGCCGCGCCCGCGGCGCCCTTGTCCCGCCGGGGGAGCGAGTAGACGTAGCTGACCGCCCGGCGGTCGTCGTCGGTGGTGTTGGGGGCCGAGGTGTGTGCGGTGTATCCGCCGAACAGCACCGCGGATCCGGCACGCCGGGGGAGCGTCACCGGGGTCAGCTCCGGCCAGATCCGACCGATGTCGAGCGTGGGTTCACGCGGCGAGGCGAAGAGGTCGTCCTGGTTGATGCCGTCCGGCTTGTACGCGACCCTCTCGCGGTGCGAACCGGGCAGGAACTGCAGGCAGCCGTTGTCCTCGCGGGCGTCGTCCACCGCTATCCAGATGGTGTAGACGTCCTCGTACTTCTCGTAGAACTCCTCCTTGAGGAAGAGCGCGTCCTGGTGCCACGGCTTCTCCGAGCCGACCTCCGAGGGCTTCGCCCACAGGTAGGTGTTGTAGAAGTCGCCCGCGACGCCGTGCAGCGGCCGGACGACACCCTCGTTGAGGTTGATCAGCTCCGGGATCGAGGCCAGTTCGGGCGAGTGCTCATGGGCCATGCCCACCACCCGCACCTTGCCGGGGATGCACTCCTTGCCGGCGGCGCGCGCGGCCCATCCGCCGCCCTCGCCGTCCGACTCCAGCTGCCATCCGAAGGTGCTGTAACGCATGTCCTCGGTCCGCCGGATCAGATCCGAGCAGCCGCGGCGCATCAGATCGAGGGCTGGTTCGGGCACCAGGTCGTCGAGCTGGATGACGCCGCGCTCCTCCAGTTCGCCGGCGAGGTCTGCGATCGACGGGCTGAGGGGCATCGGCTCCACCTTTCTGTACGCGCACGGGCGTGCGACGTCAAGAACTCTGTGTGTGACTCGACTATGTGCAAGCGGCCGGTGCACCGGCAACGGAACGGCCGCGGACGGTTCGGGGCAGGCCCCAAATGGCATAGGGGGCAGGGGGCTTGGTGGGCTCTAGGGTGGGTGCACCGATGACGTCGGGGGTTGGAGGAGTCGCATGACGGGAACGGGGTCGGCGTCCGTTTCGGCGGTGATCGTCGACTGGGGCGGCGTGCTGACGCAGTCCTTCGACGAGGCGATCGCGGTGTGGGCCGCCGCCGAGGGAGTGGCGGCAGGGGAGTTCGGCGCGGTGCTCGGGCGGCTGCTGGGGCCGGACGCGGTACCGGACGGCGGGCCCAATCCCTTCCACCGGGTCGAGCGGGGCGAACTGCCGGTCGCGGAATTCGAGTCCGCGCTCGCCGCGCTCCTGCGACGCACCGACGGGGCGCCGGTGCCGGCCGAGGGCCTGGTGCAGCGCATGTTCGCGCCCTTCGCCATGGATCCCGCGATGACCGGGCTGCTGCGCCGGGTGCGGAGTGCGGGGGTCCCCGTGGCACTGCTCTCCAACTCCTGGGGCCACCGGTACGACCGCGAGGGCTGGGAGGACCTGTTCGACGCGGTGGTGATCTCCTGCGAGGTGGGGATGCGCAAGCCGGAACCGGAGATCTTCCGGCACACCGCCGGCCTGCTGGGCCGCCGGCCGCAGGAGTGCGTGTTCGTGGACGACCTGGGCCGCAACGTGCGGGCCGCGTCCGCCCTGGGGATGGCCACCGTCCACCACCGGGCCGCGGCGGAGACCGAGGGCGCCCTGGTCCGGCAGCTCGCCGGTCTGTCCGCGATCTCCGGGCGGGCCTGACGGCCCGGGAGTCCGGTGACCGGGGGCGGCCTTTGGTGGGCTCAGGCGGCGGCCCGGGGAGCCGCCGGGGTGCCGATGGACTGCGCCGCCGCGTGCTGGCGCATCCGGCCCACCAGTTCGTCGAGCCGGCTCTCGGCCGGCCCCGTACAGTCCAGCAGCCGGCGGGCGGCGGCGGACAGCGAGGTTCCGCGTGCGGTGCTGTAGACCAGCGGCAGCCCGCAGCCCTTCTCCAGCCGGTGGATGCGCCGGGTCAGCGCGGGCTGGGTGACCAGCAGGGTGGCGGCGGCGCGGTTCAGGCTGCCGATCCGGTGGATCACCCGCAGCAGATGCAGGTGCTCCGCCTCGAAGTGGTTGTCCGATTCCGGCCCCGCCCAGTGGAGTTCGGACAGCAGGACGGGAAGCGGGGCGTCGGCGTCGGACGGCGAGATGTCGGCCTCGGTCCTGGTCCGTATCGGGCGCCCCGGCCCTTCGGTGAGCGGAGGGAACGAGGCGGAGGCGGCGTACACGGGATTCCGCTTCGCCGCGCGCTGCGCGTAGCCGTACCGCAGCCAGGTGCAGAGCTCGTGGGCGAGCGTCAGCGGGACGACGAGCGGGTCCACGGCCAGCGAGAGCCGGCGGACCAGCCGCTGGCGCAACGGCCGCAGCACCAGGCTCAGTTCGTGCTCCGGTTCCGGCGAGAGCGGGGAGACGAGCGCGACGCCGTAGCCCCGGCCGACCAGCTCGAGAGCCGCGCTCTGCGAGCGGACCGTGAAGCTGACCCGGGGAGCGGGCGAGAGCAGGGAGAAGGCCCAGCCCTGGTCGTCGCAGGCGTCACCGCCCACGGTGGCCACCCACTCCGCGTCCGCCAGGTCGTGCAGGTCGAGTGCCTCCCGCCGGGCGAGCGGATGGTCCCTGGGCAGCGCGACCCACTGCGGCTCGTCCACGACGGTGCGCACCAGCGCCTCGCTGCGCCGCAGTCCCGGCCTCCGGGTGGTCTCCCAGCCGCAGGCGGCGTCGACCGCGTAGCGCTCGAACCGCTGCCAGACATCACGGCTGTCACCCGGCACGACGTCGAACACCGCTTCGGGGAAACGATCCGCCAGGTCACGGCCCATGCCGTAGGCCCGTTCCGTGCCCACCGCGAACTGCACGACCGGCAGCCGCTCCTCCGTGTCCGTGCGGTGGTGGGACGTGGCCATCGCGAAATCGATCGCGCCCACCAGCCGCCGCCCCGCGTGCAGCAGGGCGTGCCCGGCCTCGGTGAGCTCGGTGCCCGTGGAACTGCGTGACACCAGCGGGGTGCGCAGCCGCCGCTCCAGCTTGATCAGACGGCGGCTCGCGGACGACTGGGTCATCCGGCCGCCCCGTTCCACCGCGTGCAGGCTCCCGTGGTCGGAAACCGCTTGCAGCAGGGCCACATCCGAACGCCGAAGATCGAACATCCAGCACCCCTCTTGCCGTCGGACCGTCCCACCCGTCGCGGCGGGAGGGGCGGAGCGGGCCTCGCGTGACGTACGTCTCGCCACCGTAAGGCCGTCCGAGGGCTTCGAGGAGCCGCCGTCAGGTAGTTGGCCGGATCGTGGGGGTGACCCGTCCGGAGCTGATCGGAGCCTCCGTATCCGGCTGCCCGGCGGAGCGCGGGAACGCCAGTGCCGCGGCGATCCCGGCGGCGGCCAGCACCGTCGCCCCCACGAAGACCGTCGTGTACGAGGAGGCGGCCGGATACCCCTGGGTACTCGTCGTGACGGCCAGGACCATGAAGCTGACCTGCACGCCGAACGAACCCCCGAGGTTGCGGAGCACGCTGTTGATCCCGACCGTCACCGCCGTCGAACCGCTCGGCGAGGCGAGCGTGAGCAGCTCCGCCATGGCACCGCCCAGCAGGCCGGTGCCCAGTCCGGTCAGGGCCGTGCCCAGGGCCAGACCGGTGGCCGTTCCCGTCATGAGGGCGAACACGGCGGGAGAGGCGGCGAAGAGCACCGTACTCGTGATCATCACGGCCCGCGCGGTCATCCGGCCGGACTGCCGCAGCCAGCCGGACAACAGCCCGCCGGTGACGGCGGCGACCTGCATCGGCAGCATCACCAGCACGGTGAGGGCGCCGTCGGCGGAAAGCCCGTACCCCGTGGAGCGAGGGGCGTCGGCGAGCACCGGGGCGAGGATGCCCGTCTGGAACATCACCAGACCCGTCAGCAGGCTCACCACGTTGAGGGTCCAGATCGGGCGGCGGCCCAGCAACCGGGTGTCGATCGCCGGCTGCGCCGACCGCTGCTCCACCCGCACGAGGGCCACGCAGCCCGCCGCCCCGGCCAGCAGCAGCACCGCCCCGGTGGAGGAGCCGAGCCCCTCCCGGCCGTACTGGCTCAGGGCCAGCAGCAGACAGGCGCTCACCGCGCTCAGCAGGAGCAGACCGGGGATGTCGACCCGGGTGCCGGCTCTGCGCGGAGTCTCGGGCAGTACCGCGAGGCCCGCCACCAGGAGGACGACCGCCAGCACGCCCGCGGTGACGAACAGCCCCCGGAACGCGGCGGCCCCGTCCCCGAAGACGCCGACCAGCAGGATGCCGATGCCGCCCCCGGTCCCGAAGGCCGCCGACAGCACCCCGGAGGGCCCGGCCAGCGACTGCCCGGGGAAGCCCTCCCGCAGCAGGCCGATGGCGAGCGGGAAGAGCCCGGCCGCGACGCCCTGCACGAGCCGTGCGACGAGCAGGACGGTGAACGACTGCGCGGCGGCGGCCACGACGGCGGCCACCGCCACGACGGCGAGCACCGCGACCAGCACCACCCGGCGGCCGTAGAGGTCCCCGAGGCGTCCCACCACGGGGGTGGCGACACAGCCGACCAGTAGATGCCCGGAGACGATCCACGCCGCGTCCGTGCCGGAGACCCCGAAGGCGTGCTGGATCTGCGGCAGCAGCGTGGCGACGCCCAGCTGGAGCAGCGAGAAGAGCCCGCAGGCCCCCGCGAGCACGGCGAGGGCCGCACGCCGCCCGGTGGACGGCGTGCGGTCGTGTGCCTTGTTCAACGCTGCTCGCTGGTGACCGGCTCCGCCAGCGACGTCACCTCGGCGGATTCGAAGCGGTGGCAGTAGTGGCCCATGCGGGAGACCGGGTAACTCGTGCCGATCGCCGCCATGGTGAACGCCTTGAGGTCCCCGGCCACCGGCCGGTAGCGCCCGTTCGCCCCGAAGCTCTGGTCGCCGTATCCGACCCGGACCCGGCGGGGCTCCAGTGCTCCGCCGGTGAAGTACGCCGGCCAGTCGTGGGCGTACTCGGCGGACTTGCCCTGCTCGGGCGCGTACTCCGGCCGGAGCATGATGTCCTGCTGGAACCGGAGCACGTCGTCCAGCCGGGCGTCCTGGTCCGGATGCAGACCGAGGGTGCCGAGGTACTCCCGCAGTTCGGCCTGGAACCGGTCGAAGTCGCGGGCGACGCGGAGCCAGCCCCAGTTGTCGATGGTCCAGCCCCGGCGCTTGCCGTACGGGGCCAGATCGGCGGCCATGTCGGGCTGACTGGCGACCAGGTTGGCCAGCGGCAGCGTGGGGATGTCGATGTAGTCGTGGTACAGGCTGCGCATCCGCAGGTACAGCGCGCCCAGGACACTGTCCGGGCGGCCGGCGAAGTAGTTCTGCAGCCCCTCGTAGAAGCGGGTGTAGCCGATCCCGTGCTCCTGCCGCAGGAAGATCGACAGATAGCGGGTGTAGCAGCCGTTGTGCAGGAACTGCACCGACTGGATGAAGCTGAAGCACTCGACCCAGTCGGCGCGTGGCATGGCGTTGGTCTCCATGACCATCTGCACGGTCTCCGCCTCGTCGTCGGGCGTGCCCTCGCGCTCCACGTACATCCGCTTCGGGACCGTGCGCAGCCCGTACTGGGCTATCTTCTCCGGGGTGTTGAGCGGAGCGTTGGGCAGGATGGCCAGCTCGTAGACCCGCAGATCCTCGTGGTTGCCGGCCTCCAGCAGTGAGCCGATGCCGTCGCGGAACGAGCGCGCGGTCTCCAGCGGCAGGCCCAGGATCAGCTCCGTGTAGGTGTGGATGTTCTCCGCCGCGTACCGCTGCTGGAGCTTGCGGTAGTTGTCCAGGCCGATGTTCTTGCGGTCGATGGCTTCCAGGACGTCCATGTCGGTGCTCTGCATCGACAGCGTGGTGCCCATCAGCAGATCGGCGTCGTGCCAGGTTTTGCTGATGTCGAAGACCCGGTCGTTGGAGTTCTTGGCGAAGTTGACCCGGACCTGCCTCGGGGCCCCCAGCTCGCCCCGGGTCTCCGCCAGGGCGTGCGCGATCTCCAGGTCGCGCGGCATGATGCCGAAGTTGGCATCACAGATGAACAGGTCCTCCACGTCGTGGCGGGCGAACCACTCGATCTCGTCCTGCAGACGTTCGTCCTCGAACTTCCGCAGCGTGCTCATCGTCGCCGAGCCCCAGTCGCAGAACGAGCAGGAGTACGGGCAGCCCCGGTTGGTCTCCCACAGGGCGTAGAAGCGCAGTCCCCGCTCCCGGCAGGTGGCCACGGCGCCGTCCATCACCCCCAGGAGATACGGGCTCGGGGTGTCGATCAGCCGCGGCAGACGTACGGCCTTCGGCCCGGCCACCGCCGACACGCCCCGGCGCACCGAGACGCCCGGCACCGTCGCGTAGTCCGGACCCGCGGTCAGGCGCTCCGCCAGCAGCCCGCGGAACGCCACCTCGCCCTCGCCGTGGGCCAGCACGTCCACGTACGGGTGCCGCTCGAAGAAGTCCCCCGGCCGGTCGGGGACATGCGGTCCGCCGGCCACCACCAGCACGTTCGGGTAGCGCTCCTTGACCAGCTTCGCCACCTTCATCTGGCGGCGGAAGTTCCACACGTAGCAGGACAGGGCCAGGACATCGGGCTCGACGATGCCGTCCGCCATCTCCTGGACCGGCGCGACCAGGAAGACGGGCTCCTGGAAGTCGTAGGCGGCGGCGATCTTCTCGTCCTGCTCCGCGTAGGTGCGCAGCAGCCCGGCCACCAGGGGCAGGAAGGGAAACGCGTTGAGGCCGATGAAGTACACCTTGCGGCCGTGGCTGGTGAGTTCGGCGGACATGCTGGTCACGGCTCCTCGTGGTCGGACGGTTCTCGCGGTGGGTACCGGGCCGGTCGGTCCTACTTCGTACTGGGGAC